>JAUYFG010000112.1 GCA_030690985.1 Pseudomonadota bacterium | reverse complement strand
CCCCCGTAGGGCTTCCAGGCCCACCTTGGCCTTGAACTCGGGCACATGCACCTTCCGCTTCTTCGCTTCGCTCATCACTTTTCGTTCCTTATGCCATCACGCAGCTTAATCTGGTGTCTTGAAAACGGGGTCCACAATAGTTTGGCTGGACCCGTCACGTGGCAACCCGGCAGCGCCCTACTTCAAACCAATCACGAAGCGATGCTTGCCAGCGGCGGTGCGCGGAATCTCGTCGAGGTAATTCACTTCCAGGCGCATTTCGGCGTCCACCTCGCGGCGCAGGCGGTCGCGCAGGTCGGCCACGGTCTCGGCGCTCGGCGGCGCGGCGGCGACCAGGTTGAGGGTGAGGCGGTCGATCTCGTCCTGCACCCACTGGTATTGCCTGATCTGGGTCATGCCGTAGAGCAGGCGGTTGAAATAGGACGGGTGGAAGGTGGCGCCGGCGCGGGTGCGGATCAGGTCGTTCTTGCGGAATAGGTCCATTTCAATCAGCGGAAACGGCGAGCCGCAGGGGCAGTCGCCGTCGAGCAGGCGGCCGGAGTCGCCGACGTCGTAGCGGATGAAGGGCATCAGGCGGTTGCTCAGCGAGGTGACCAGGAAGCGGTTCTCGCCCTCGATTTCTACGGATTCGAGCTGCACCAGGTCGGCGAAGACGTGCAGGTGGCCGTGCCGGCATTCCCAGGCGATGTTCGGCACCTCGCGGCAGCCGTATTGGTTGAACACCTTGCAGGCGAAGGCCTGTTGCATCAGTTCGCGCTGGCTGGCATCGAGCATTTCGGCGGTGGAGTAGACGCCGATCAGGCTGGCCGGCATGGGCAGGCGGTTGGCGAGGATGTGGCGGGCGAGTTCGCTCATCGCGGAGGCGTAGCCGTAGAGCAGGGTCGGCCGCCAGGTCTGGATCGCGCGCGCCCATTCATGCAGTTTCGCTTCGCTGTATTCGACGGCGGCGATGGTTTTCTCGGCGGCGATGAGGTCACCCAAATGAGCGCTCCAGCCGCCGCCGAATACCCCGCCCTTCGCGGTGTCGTGGCGGGCGCCCCAGAAGTACATCACCTTCTGCCCCGGCCGCCAGCCGGACATCATGAAGCCGCGCATCATGCCGGCGCGCATCAACTCGTGCTTGTACTCGTCGTACCAGAACGCCAGTGGCTTGCCGGTGGAACCGCCGGTGTGGCCGAGTTTCACCTGGGCGCGGTCGGCGTCGCGGGCGAGGAGATCGTCGAGGCGGCTGGCGACGGCTTCCTTGGTCAGGATGGGGAGGTCGTGGAATGCGGCGTTTTCGCAACCAGAAAAGTTCTCCCGGTAATACGGCACGTTGTTGCCGGCGTGGGCGACGATGTCCGCGAGGTCGCGCCGCTGCTGTTCCATGACCTGCTCCCGGCTCAATGCCTGGTTGCGCAGGAGTTGATCGAGTTGGGCGTAACGAACGGGATGGCGGCGGCGGTGGAGCCAGTGGCGGAGGGGAGAGAACATGGTTCGATTGGAAGGGATAACGAGCGGATTAAACCCAGATTGTCCATTAGCCGGAGGCCCACATGTAGCGCGGGCGTCCCGCCTGCTTCGTCCTTCCGATCACGCCTGCGCTACAGGCCTACTTTGGCTAATGGACAATCCCGGTTAACACTTGCTGGATGCATGCGAGGCGAGCCGCTTCATCGAGTATTGACCGATGGCACGGTTCGTCAGCTTGACGCCGGATTGGCATAATCCTAGAAACCTCAGTTGACCGCTCCTTGGCCCTCGTGAGGGCGCATGGATGCTGGCGTTAGCGCCTCCGATGGCGCTCACCCATTGGGTGACGCCGCTACGCGCCCGATTGCACGGTTTTCGGGCCGGCTGGCTGCGTTGC
>JAUYFG010000111.1 GCA_030690985.1 Pseudomonadota bacterium | reverse complement strand
ACAACGATGCCATTCGCCGTCGTCTGGCGCAACGTCACCAGGCAGGAGGCGTTGATCCCTTTCAACTGCTGGCAAAACTGGGCCGGGACTGCGTTGGTGCCATACAACTCCTTCCTGAAGATGAGGCGCCGTCGGACGTGTATGAAATCAACGGCGAGGAGTTGAACACTGCAAGGATCGCCCATCGACTACGCAACACCACCTCCGATCAAGCCTTGGGGCAGCACGATCACGACGAGGATCTGAGGCTGTCCATCGCGGGGGCGCAGGAGAAAACCGCGCTATTGCGCCACGAGGGACTATGGCTTCTGCCCCGTGGGAGCACCCCGACAACGCACATCTTCAAACTGCCATTGGGCCTGGTCGGCCATATGCAGGCCGATATGCGCACCTCGGTGGAGAACGAATGGTTGTGCTCAAAAATCATGGCGGCTTACGGGATCCCTATCGCGCACTGCGAAATCGGGCATTTCGACGACCAGAAAGCCCTCGTCGTCGAGCGGTTCGACCGCGCCCCGGCAAGCGATGGAAGCTGGATCGTCCGCCTACCCCAGGAAGATATGTGCCAGGCAACGGGTACGTCGCCCCTGCGCAAATATCAGTCAGACGGTGGCCCTGGCATGGCTCGAATCATGGAATTGCTCCTCGGCTCGGACGATGCCGAGCAGGACCGGAATAACTTCTTCAAGACCCAGATCATTTTTTGGGTGCTGGCGGCCACCGATGGCCACGGGAAGAACTTCAGCATCGCCCTTCGCCCCGGTGGCCGCTACCGCGCTACGCCGATCTATGACGTGCTTTCCGCCCATCCCGTGATTGGGAAAGGAAAAAATCAAATTTCCCCGCATAAGGCCAAACTTGCCATGGCGGTGCGGGGAAGTGCCAATTACTACCTGATTGAGCAAATCCAGCGGCGGCACTGGATTGCTCAGGCGCGGCAAGTCGGACTCGGGGCTGCGGCGGCAGAGCAATTGATTGAGGACGTTATTGAGTCCGCAGAATCCGTGATTGGCGAGGTGGGCCACTTGTTGCCGGATGACTTTCCCACGGATACGGCAGAAGCCGTATTCAGCGGCATGAGAAGGCAGTTGGCGAAGTTGGCTGCCGTGCATTGAAATGGCTTCCCATCGGCGGTTGGCCGCCAGCCATTACCATTTGGTAACAACATTTTCAGCTCTTGACCCTGCCCCATTACCGACCGGTAACATGAGCGCTTCTCCGCAGCGGGAATCGCCCATGAACCCCCTCCGCCGCACCCTGCTCAATTCCCTGGCTGCCGGTCTTGCCTGGTCGATCTTTCCGGCGCGCGCCGGTGTGGACAAGCCGCCGTTGCTGTTCGGCACGACGCCGGTGATCCTGGACGAGCAGGCGGAATTTCTCACCCGCTGGCGGATTTATCTGGAGACCATGTTGCGTCGCCCGGTGCAGTTTGTGCAGCGCGGCAGTTATCGCGAGATTCTGGTCATGCTGGACGGCGCCAAGCTGGATTGCGCCTGGCTGTGCGGCTATCCCTATGTGCGCATGCGGCAGCGGCTGGAACGGGTGGCGGCGCCGGTGTACGCAGGGCGGCCGCTGTACCGTGCCTACCTGACCGTGCCGACTGCTGACCGCGCCACGCGCTCCATCCTGGATCTGCGCGGCAAGGTGTTCGCCTTCTCCGACCCGGATTCCAATTCCGGCTGGTTGGCGCCGCAGGTGGAACTGAAGCGGGCGGGGGAAGACGCCAGCCGTTTCTTCAAAAAGAGTTTCTACACCTGGGGCCATCGTCGCGTGATCGAGGCGGTGGCCTCCGGTCTGGCGCAGGGCGGCGCGGTGGATGGTTACATCTGGGACAGTCTGGCGCGCCTGCATCCGGAACTGACCGGCGCCACCCGGGTGGCCTGGCGTTCGGCCGAATACGGCTTTCCGCCCATCGTTGCGCGACGTGGCGCACCCGGTATGGAGGCATTGCGCCATGCGCTGATCGGCATGGCGCGCACGCCGCCGGGCCAGGCCCTGCTGGCGCGCCTGAATCTGGACGGCTTCGTGCCGGGCGAGGATGCGCTGTACGCCGGCATCGAAGCCAACTGGCGTTATCTCGGAACCTGATGCCGGCGAACCCCGTAGGGTGCGCCGCGCGCACCGATTTACGTTCAATGGGGTTGTCCTGACATGCTCGCCAACCTGAGTTACCGCCTGAAGACGCCGCTGGCGATGAGCCTGGTGATCGTGGCCGCAGCGGCGGTGGTGGCGGCCGCGCTGGTCTGGCAGGGCTACCGCCAGGCCAGCGCCAGCTTTGTCCAGCACACCCTGGTGCTGGGCAAGACGCTGGCGCGCACGCTGCGCCCGGCGCTGCTGCATGACGATGTCTGGCAGGCCTATGAAATTCTGCTCACACCGCTGGAGCGTTCGGGTGACGCCGGGCGCACGCTGATCCTGCTCGATGTGCGCGGCCATATCTTCGCCGCCAGCGAGCCCCGGCAATTCGCGGTGCTGGATGGCTTTGCCCAGGCCGTCGGCGATCGCGCCATCGCGGCGGCGGCGCTGAAGCAAGATCGCGGACAAGCCGTGCTGGAAAGCGGTGACGGGCGTTACCTGTATCTGCTGACTCCGGTGCAGGCCGAGGATGGCACCGTGCTGGGCCGGCTGGTGCAACGCTACGACCAGGCGCTGCTCGCACCCCGCTTCTTCGACGTGGCCGAAGGCACCTTGTACGCCGCGCTGGCCACGCTGATTCTGTTGCTGCCGCTGGGCTGGCTGGCGGGAAAACGGCTGGCCGAACCGCTGTCGCATCTGGCCGAATGCCTGGGTCGGGTGGGCCGGGAACTGCCGGATGCGATCCACTGCGAGTTCCCCCATGGTCGCGACGAAATCGGCCAGTTGGCCGAACGTTTCCAGGGCATGGTGGAAGCGTTGCGCAGCAAGCAGGCGCTGGAAAAGCACCTTGCCCAGAGCGACCGCCTCGCCGCTGTGGGGCGGCTGTCTGCCGGCATCGCGCACGAGATCAACAACCCGCTCGGCGGCATGTTGAACGCCATCAGCAATTACCGCCGCCGGGGCGGTTCGGACCCGCAGGCCGAGAAGACGCTGGGCCTGATCGAACGCGGCCTGATCCAGATTCGCGAGACGGTTTCCGCCTTGTTGGTGGAGGCCAAGCTGGAATCGCACGCGCTGACCCCGGACGATCTGGAAGATGTGCGCACCCTGATCGCGGCCGATGCCCAGGCCAAGCGTCTGCGCCTGGACTGGCGTAACGAAGTGGCGGAGGCCTTGCCGCTGCCCTCGGCGCAGGTGCGCCAGATTCTGCTCAATCTGCTGCTCAACGCGGTGCAGGCCAGCCCGGATGGCGAGACGGTGAGCTGCAATCTGGTGGTGGCTGAGGGGCGGCTGAGTCTTGGTGTCGGCAATGCCGGCGTGGCGATTCCGGAACGGCGCCGGCAGCATCTGTTCGAACCCTATTTCGGCGAGGGCGAGGTGCATGGGCTGGGTCTCTGGGTGACCTATCAACTGGCCAATCAACTGCGGGGCGAAATCGTCGTGGACAGCGTGCCCGGCCATACCCGCTTCCGCGTCAGCCTGCCTCTGGACGGCCATGAATCGGATTGAACCTAGAAACCTCAGTTGACCGCTCCTTGGCCCTCGTGAGGGCGCATGGATGCTGGCGTTAGCGCCTCCGATGGCGCTCACCCATTGGGTGACGCCGCTACGCGCCCGATTGCACGGTTTTCGGGCCGGCTGGCTGCGTTGC
>JAUYFG010000001.1 GCA_030690985.1 Pseudomonadota bacterium | reverse complement strand
GAGCGGCCGCATCGCCTCGGGCGATTTCTCCAACATCCAGAACCACCGCACCACCCTTGACGGCGTCTCCACCGTCCCTGGCAGCGTCCAGATAGGCGACATGCAGACCCACATGGCCCCCAGCGAAGCGGGCATGGTAGGAACCGGTTTGCTGCGCTTTCCCCCGATGTGGCTGGCCATTCCATACCTTTGGTCCCACTCCATCGACCGTTTTACCAACGAAATCTATGGCTTCTCCGACTGGGAACAGGGGTTCATCGATTTCGCCCAGCGATTCGGCGCAGCTATCAACGGCATCGAAAGCAGCATCGCCACCCTCTTCACCGCCGCCACCAACTGGACCCAACCCCGTTACGACCCGCTCACCCTCGACCTCGACGGCGATGGATTGGAGACCCTCGGCATCAGCGCCACAGCCCCCATCCTGTTCGATCACGACGGCGACGGCGTCAAGACATCCACCGGCTGGGTCAAGCCCGACGACGGCTTCCTCGTTCTCGACCGCAACGGCAATGGCGTCATCGACAGCGGGCGCGAACTCTTTGGCGACAGCACCCCGTTGAGCACCGGCGGCAATGCTGCCGACGGTTTTGCAGCGCTCGCGCAGGAAGACACCAACCTCGACGGCAAAGTGGACGCCGCCGACACCCGCTTCGCCAATCTCAGAATCTGGCGCGACCTCAACCAGGACGGCATCAGCCAAGCCGGCGAACTCACCACCCTCGCCGCCAACAACATCGCCAGCCTCACCGTCGCCAAAACCGAAAACTTCACCCTGCTCGGCAACGGCAACGTCATCGCCGACCTGGGCGCCTACACCAAAACCGACGGCACCACCGCCACCCTGGGCGAGACCGCCCAGCTCGGCGACATCGACCTCGCTGAAAACACCTTCATCAGCCAGTTCACCGACAGCGTCCCCCTCACCGCCGAAGCCCAGGCCCTGCCCGACATGCAGGGCAGCGGCCAGGTGCGGGACTTGCGCGAGGCCACCAGCCTGTCCGCCGCCCTGACCACAGCCCTGAGCGCCTATGCCGCCGCCCCCAGCCGCGACGCCCAGACCGCCCAGCTCGACGCCCTGGTCAAAGCCTGGAGCGACACCAGCACGATGGCGACCACCGCCACCGGCGCGTATGCCGGGCACGCGCTGACGATCAGCTTTGCGGGCATGGTCAGCGGGAGTCCCGAGCATCAGGCCTGGCTGGACAGGCTCACCGTGCTGGAGCGGTTCAATGGAAGGACGTTTCAGACAGTGCCCACCGGCACCGCCCCGGTCAGCCTTAACTTCAGCAACGGGCAGATGGCGCTGCTGAACCAGAGCTACGCCGCGTTGACGGAGTCGGTGTATGGCGGGTTGGTGATGGAGACGCGGTTGAAACCGTATCTGGATAGCATCACCCTCAACCTGGATGCCAACGGTCTGGGCTTCGATTTTGCCGGCCTGGACGGTGCTATCGCCAGCAAGGCGCAAGCGGATGCCTTCAATGCCGTGGCTGACTTGATCGACATGCAGCGTTATGGCGGACAAATGTTGAGCGGTCTGGGTTGGACGCCCTATGCCAGCCTGGCCCATGTGCTCGACTCGACCACGCTGACACCCGAGATCGAGGCCTTGCTCGCGACAGAGCACATCACGTACATCGGAGCAACGGCAACCAGCCATAGCGTTGCCACTACCCAATCCACCATAGTCCTGGGCAATGGTCTAGCGAATACGCTGATTGGTAACAGTGGTAGCGATCAACTTTACGGTCTTGGCGGCAACGACACCTTGAACGGCGGCAACGGCGACGACACCCTGGCCGGCGGCGCCGGCGACGACGCTCTCTATGGCGGCTGGGGCGACGACCGCCTGGAAGGCGGCGCCGGCGCCGACATCCTGGGAGGTGGAGTGGGCAACGACACCTACGTATTCAATCTGGGCGACGGGGTGGATACGATCAACGAGACCAACGACGACTACTTCTACCACGACATTTCTGGAAACTCCACGAGCATGATCGACGTGCTCGAATTCGGTGGCGACATCAACCCCGGCGACATCGCGGTCGTGCGCAACGACGTCGACCTGGAACTCAGGCACGCCAATAATGCAGACAAGATCATCTTCGCCAACTGGTTCGCCTCCGGAGGCGACGATTACCAGATCGACCGGGTGAATTTCGCCAATGGCGCCCAATGGACGCAGGCCCAGTTGACCGCCTGGGGCCTGATCGTTGAGGGAACCTCCGGCAACGACAGGCTGGAAGGTGCCGATATTTCCTACTACGGCGACACGCTCAAAGGCCTGGCCGGTAACGATATCCTCTATGGAGGCGGCGGCCATGACCGCCTGGAAGGCGGCGCGGGTTCCGACTTCCTGAACGGTGGCAACGGCAACGACACCTACGTGTTCAACCTGGGCGATGGGGTGGACGGCGTCTATGAAATGAACGGCACCACTTCCACCGACGTGCTCAAGCTCGGCACCGGCATCAACCCCGCCGACATCACTGTCGCCCGCAACGGCGTCGATCTGGAGTTGAGGCACGCCAACAGCACCGATAAGATCACCCTCGCCAACTGGTATGTCCACGACGATTACCAGATCGACCGGGTGTACTTCACCGACGGCAGCCAGTGGACGAAAGAGTATTTGACAGGCCGTGCCGCCATGGTCGGCACGGCCGGCAACGACACGCTGGACGGTAGATATGGGACTGAAGCCATGGCGGGCGGTGCCGGCAATGACACTTATTGGATCGATGAAGTGGGCGATGCGGTAACTGAACTCGCCAACGAAGGGATCGATCTCGTCAATAGCTCGATCACCTATACCCTAGGCGCCAACGTCGAGAACCTCACCCTCACCGGCACGGCTGTGATCGACGGTACTGGCAATGCCCTCGACAACATCCTGGCCGGCAACAGCGTTGCCAATACATTGGCAGGCGGTCTCGGTAACGACACCTATGTCGTCGGCAACGGTGACACCGTGGTGGAAGGACTCAATGAAGGTACCGATAAAGTCCAATCCGGCATCACCTACACCCTGGGCGCCAACGTCGAGAACCTCACCCTCATCGGCACGGCCGCCATCAACGGCGCCGGCAACACGCTCAACAACATCCTGACCGGCAACAGCGGCAACAACACCCTGGATGGCGGAGCAGGCGCGGACACGCTGATTGGCGGATTGGGCAACGACATCTACGTGGTGGACACCACGGGCGACGTGGTGACCGAGAACGCCAGCGCGGGTGCCGATACCGTGCAAAGCACGGTCACCTACACTCTGGGCGCCAACGTCGAGAACCTTGCCCTGACGGGCACGGCCGCCCTCAACGGCGTCGGCAACGCGCTCAACAACATCCTGACCGGCAACAGTGGCAACAATACCCTGGACGGCGAAGCTGGCGCGGACACGCTGGTTGGCGGATTGGGCAACGACACCTTCATCGTCGACAACGCGGGCGACGTGGTGACCGAGAACGGCGGAGCGGGTACCGACACCGTGCAAAGCTCGGTCACTTACACCCTGGTGGCCAACGTCGAGAACCTGACCCTCACCGGATCGGTCGCCATCAACGGTACCGGCAACACGCTTAACAACACCCTCATCGGAAATGGTGGCAGTAATACCCTCATGGGTCTTGCGGGCGACGACAGCTTGGACGGCGGAGCCGGTGCGGACTCCATGACGGGTGGGGCCGGCAACGATATCTACGTGGTAGATAACGCCAGCGACGTGGTGACCGAGAACGCCAACGAGGGTACGGATACCGTCCAGTCCAGCATTGCCTACGCTCTGGGAGCCAACGTCGAGAACCTCACCCTCGCTGGTTCGAACGCCATCAACGGAACGGGCAACGAACTCAATAACGCACTCACCGGTAACACCGGCGCCAACGCCCTGATCGGCGGCGCCGGCAATGACAGCCTGAACGGCGGCGCTGGGGCCGACAGCCTGATCGGCGGTATTGGCAACGACACCTATGTGGTGGACAACGCGGGCGACGTGGTGACCGAGAACGCCAATGAGGGCATGGACACCGTACAAAGCGCCATCATGTGGACGCTGGGGGCGAACCTGGAGAACCTCACCCTGACTGGCACGGCGGCCATCGACGGCAGCGGCAACGAGTTAGCCAACACCCTCATCGGCAACGCCGCCGCCAATACCCTCACCGGCTTGGCCGGCAATGACAGCCTGAACGGCGGCGCTGGGGCCGACAGCCTGATCGGCGGGCTGGGCAACGACACCTACACGGTGGACAACCTTGGCGACGTGGTGACCGAGAACGCCAACGAAGGCACGGACACCGTCCAATCGAGCATCACTTGCACCCTGGCAGCTAACGTCGAGAACCTCACGCTCACTGGCACAGCCGCCATCAACGGCACGGGCAATACACTGGACAACGTCCTCACCGGCAACACCGGTGCCAATACCCTGACCGGTGGGGCCGGCAACGACACTCTGAATGGCGGGGCTGGAGTTGACACCTTGATCGGCGGCATCGGCAACGACACCTACGTGGTGGAGAACAGCGGGGATGTGGTGATGGAAGCCGCCAATGAAGGGACCGACCTCGTGCAAAGCTCGGTCACCTACACTCTGGGCGCCAACGTCGAGAACCTTACGTTGACGGGCACGGGCAATATCAACGGCACCGGCAACAGCCTCAGCAATACGCTCACCGGCAACGCCGCCGCCAACACCCTCAAGGGCGGGGCCGGTTACGACATCCTGGACGGCGGTGCGGGCGCCGACCGGATGGAGGGCGGCACGGAAGACGACGGCTACTACGTGGACAACGCAGGCGACGTGGTGGTGGAGAACGCCGGAGAAGGGGATTGGGACTGGATCGAGACCACGCTCAACAACTATGTTCTGGCGTCCAACGTGGAGACATTGGGGCTCGCCTGGGGTGCCGGCAATCTGAACGGAACCGGCAACGCCGCCAACAACTGGCTGGGTGGCAACGAAGGCAACAACGTGCTCACTGCTTTGGGTGGCAACGACGAACTGGATGGCGGCGATGGCCAAGACACGCTGATCGGCGGCGCGGGCGACGATGTCTATTACCTCTCTGCCTATGACGGCTTGATCGACAGCGTGGTGGAGAACACCGGAGAAGGCGTGGACACCGTGTACTTCTACAACCCGACGGCGGGCGCCACTTATGCGCTGGCGGCAAACGTGGAGAACGCCACTACCGAATGGGGCTATGGGCTGAACCTCACGGGCAACGAACTGGCCAACACCCTGACCGGGGACTACGGCGACAACGTGCTGGATGGAGGCGCCGGGGCTGACACGCTTCGAGGTGGCTACGGCAACGACACCTACCTGGTAGACAACACGGGCGATGTCGTGACCGAGAACCTCAACGAAGGCACGGACAGCGTGAACAGCGCCGTCGCCTGGACCCTAGGCGCCAACGTCGAAAACCTCAGCCTCACCGGCAGCCTTGCCCTCACCGGCACCGGCAACGAACTGGCCAACACCCTCCTCGGCAACACTGCCGACAACATCCTCAACGGCGGCGCCGGCAGCGACACGCTCTTCGGCGGCGCCGGCAACGACCTGCTGGACGGTGGCTCGGGTACTGACGACCTGTCCGGCGGCACCGGCAACGACACCTATGTGCTGGACGACATTAACGACCTGGTGACGGAGAGCCTGGGCGAAGGCACCGACACCGTGCTGCTCAACACGGGCTATCACTGGTTGACCGACAACGTGGAGAACCTCACCCTGGGCATTGCTGGCTGGCTGGGCGGTGGCAACGACCTGGGCAACGTGCTCACCGGCAATGAGCAGGTCAACATCCTCTTCGGCCAGGGCGGCAACGACACCCTGATCGGTTTGGGTGGCAATGACTGGCTGGATGGTGGCACGGGGACCGACGCCCTGATCGGCGGCGCCGGCAACGACACCGATATGGTGGATAGCACGACGGACGTGGTGACCGAGCTGCTCAACGACGGCACCGAAACCGTGAACAGTTCCGTCGCCTGGACCCTGGGCGCCAACTTGGAGAATCTCAACCTCACCGGTGACGCCGCCATCAACGGCAGCGGCAACGAACTGGCCAACAGCCTCACCGGCAACGCCGCCAACAACGCCCTCAACGGCGGCGCCGGCAACGACATCCTCAAGGGCAACGCGGGCGGCATGCCGGCCAGCTCCACCATCAACAGTCTGGTGATCTATGCCAAGGGTACGCCGGTGGAGGGTGGCTACCCCATCATGCAGGTGTATGTGGAGGGTGTCTTGATCCGGACATTCACCGTCGACGCCGCCAGCTACACCGCCTACAGCCTCGACCCCGCCAAGCTGGGCATGGCGGCGGGCAAGATCGACGTGGTCTTCAGCAACGACGCCTACAGCGCGGCCCTGGGCCAGGATCGCAACCTCTACGTGCAAAAGATCGTGGTCAACGGCCAGACGATGAACGCCACCGACAACGGCGTGTTCTACGACGTCGGCACCGGCGCGGGCGCCTTCGACGGCCTCAACCTGCGTTTAGGGACTGAAACGATCTCCTCCAACGGCGCCCTGCGCTTCACCCTGAGCGACAACGACACACTGGACGGCGGCGCCGGCGCGGACCAGATGGCCGGCGGCATCGGCAACGACACCTATGTGGTGGACAACGCGGGCGACACGGTGACCGAGGCCTTGAACGAAGGCCTGGATAGCGTGCGCAGCGGTATCAGCCACACCCTGGGCGCCAACGTCGAGAACCTGGTCCTCACCGGCACCGCCTACATCAACGGCACCGGCAACGCCCTCAACAACCTGCTCATGGGCAACGCCGCCAACAACACCCTGGCGGGCGGCGACGGCGCCGACACCCTGCAGGGCTACAACGGCAACGACCGGCTCGACGGCGGCGCCGGCAACGACATCCTGCAGGGCGGCCAGGGCAGCGACATCTACGTGGTGGACAGCACCGGCGACAGCATCTGGGAGAACACCAACGAAGGATGGGACACGGTGGAGACCGGCCTCAGCCACACCCTGGGCAGCAACATCGAGAACCTGACCCTCACCGGCACCGCCGCCGTCAACGGCACCGGCAACAGCCTCAGCAACACGCTCACCGGCAACGCCGCCGCCAACACCCTCAAAGGCGGGGCTGGCTACGACACCCTGGACGGTGGCGCGGGCGCCGACCGGATGGAAGGGGGAACGGAGGACGACGGCTACTACGTGGACAACGCAGGCGACGTGGTGGTGGAGAACGCCGGAGAAGGCGACTGGGACTGGATCGAGACCACGCTCAACAACTATGTTCTCTCCGACAACGTGGAGACTTTGAGCCTGGCCTGGGGCGCCGGCAATCTGAACGGAACCGGCAACGCCGCCAACAACTACCTGGGTGGCAACGAAGGCAACAACGTGCTCACTGCTTTGGGTGGCAACGACGAACTGGACGGCGGCGATGGCCTGGATACCCTGATCGGCGGCGCGGGCGACGATGTCTATTACCTTTCTGCCTATGACGGCCTGATTGACAGCGTGGTGGAAAACGCCAACGAAGGCATGGACACCGTGTACTTCTACAACCCGACGGCGGGCGCCACTTATGCGCTGGCGGCGAATGTGGAGAACGCCACCTCATCGGGCTATGGCCTGAACCTCACAGGCAACGGCCTCGGCAACGCTCTGACCGGGGATTACGGCAACAACGTGCTGGATGGCGGTGCCGGGGCTGACACCCTCGCCGGTGGTTATGGCGACGACACCTATGGGGTGGACAACGCGGGCGATGTCGTCACCGAGAACCTCGACGAAGGCACCGACACCGTGCAATCCAGCGTGGACTGGAGCCTGGGCGCCAACGTCGAGAACCTCACCCTCACCGGCCACGAATATATCGCCGGCACCGGCAACGACCTGGCCAACGTGCTCGAAGGCAACGACGTGGACAACACCCTCTTCGGCCTGGCCGGCAACGACACCCTCAAGGGCGGCGCCGGCTACGACTATCTGGACGGCGGCGCGGGTGCCGACCGGATGGAAGGCGGCACGGAAGACGACGGCTACTACGTGGACGACATGGGCGACGTGGTGGTGGAGAACGCCGGAGAAGGCGACTGGGACTGGATCGAGACCACGCTGAACAATTACGTTCTCTCCGACAACGTGGAGGCTTTGGGGCTTGCCTGGGGCGCCGGCAACCTGACCGGCACCGGCAACGCCGCCAACAACTGGCTCTACGGCAATGACGGCAGCAACGTGCTCACCGGCCTGGATGGCAATGACGAACTGGATGGCTCTACCGGCGCCGACACCCTGATCGGCGGCAAAGGCGACGACTCCTACGTGGTCGACAACGCCGGCGATGTGGTGACCGAGCTTGCCGGCGAAGGCACCGACAAGATCATCGTCCAGACCCTCGCCACCTACACCCTGGGCGCCACCATCGAGAACGGCGAACGTTGGAGCACCGGCACGCTCTACGGCAACGCCCTAAACAACGTCCTCACCGGCAGTTACGCCAACGATGCCTTGGTCGGCGGCGCCGGCAACGACACCCTGAACGGCAGTTACGGCTACGACTGGATGGTCGGCGGCGCCGGCGCCGACCAGTTGAACGGCGGCGACGGCGGCGACTGGGCGGTTTATGGTGGCTCCAGCCAGGCGGTGAGCATCGACCTCGCCCTCAACACCGCCCATGGCGGCGAGGCTGAAGGTGACACCTTCAGCGGCATGGAGCACCTGTTCGGCTCCAACTACAACGACACCCTCGTGGGCGACGCGACCAACAACACGTTGCAAGGCAGCAAAGGCAACGACCTGCTCGACGGCGGCGCGGGGACCGATACCGCGGCGTACTACTCCGACACGGGGGGCGTGCTGGTGGATCTGGCGGCGGGCACGGCGACCGACGGATATGGCGGCACCGACACCCTGCTCAACTTCGAGAACATCGCCGGCTCCAACGTCGGCAACGATCTCCTGTACGGCAATGCCGCCAACAACAGCCTCTCCGGCGGCGGCGGCAATGACGCGCTCCAGGGCCGTGCCGGCAACGACTACCTCGATGGCGGCGCGGGCAACGACACCTACCAGTTCAACCGGGGCGACGGCTCGGACAGTTGGACCGACAACGACGCCACGCTCGGCAATACCGACGTGGCTCGCTTCGGCGCCGACATCGCCCACGACCAGATCTGGTTCCGCAAGGTCGGCAACGACCTGGAAACCCAGGTCATCGGCACCACCGACAAGACCCTGGTGAAGAACTGGTACACCGGCAGCAACTACCACCTGGAACGGTTCGAATCCGGCAACGGCAAAGTCTTGCTGGACAGCCAGATCGATGCGCTGGTGCAGGCCATGGCCGCCTTCACCCCGCCGGCGGCCGGGCAGACCACGTTGCCGACCACCTACCAGGACACCCTGGCGCCGGTGCTGGCGGCCAACTGGCAGTAAACCGTCGTTCCGGCGAATGCCCTTCTGGGTGTTCGCCGGGGTTACGTACTGGACTCTCCACAAGCCGAGGAAACGCTGAATCAATCCATCCGAAAGGGTCGCCAGCTTGCTGGCGATAGGGATAAAGCGGCGCCTCCCCAATAACAACCGCTCCACCATGAAGTGGAGCAACCAAGGGACGCTATATGCAACAAGGCGACAACACCGCCGACGCGGTTCCTCCCGAGCGGATCGACGCCGGCCTCGCCTGCCTAGTCATGCTGGCCCGCTTCCATGGCGTGGCGGCAGAGCCGGCGCAACTGGCGCATGAATTCGCCCAAGGGCAACCCTTCGGCCGCACGGAAATCCTTTTGGCCGCCAAGAAACTGGGCCTCAAGGCCAAACCCGTGCATACCGATATGGCGCGCCTGTCGACGACGCCGTTGCCGGCTTTGGCCTTGGCCCGCGACGGCGGCTTCTTCATTCTGGCCAAGGCCGAGGACGACAAGGTACTGATCCACGACCCGGCGGTGGCTCGGCCGCAAACCTTCACCAGAGGAGAAGTAGAGGCGCGCTGGAGCGGCGAACTGATCCTGTTCACTTCCCGCGCCAGCCTGGCCGGCGAATTGGCGAAGTTCGACTTCACCTGGTTCATTCCGGCCATCGTCAAATACCGCAAGCTGCTGGGCGAAATCCTGCTGGTCTCTTTCGTGCTCAATCTGTTCGCGCTGGTGACGCCGCTGTTCTTCCAAGTGGTGATGGACAAGGTGCTGGTGCATCGCGGGCTGACCACGCTGGATGTGATCGCCGTCGGCCTGCTGGTGGTATCGATCTTCGAAGTCGTCTTATCCGGCCTGCGCACCTATGTCTTCGCCCACACCACCAGCCGCATCGACGTCGAACTGGGCGCACGCCTGTTCCGCCATCTGCTGCACCTGCCGCTGGCCTACTTCCAGGCGCGCCGGGTCGGCGATTCGGTGGCGCGGGTGAGCGAGCTGGAGAACATCCGCCAGTTCCTCACCGGCAATACCATCACCGTGGTGCTCGACGTGTTCTTCTCGGTCATGTTCATCGCCGTGATGCTGTTCTACAGCGGCTGGCTGACCCTGATCGTGCTGGCTTCCTTGCCACTCTATCTGCTCATTTCCCTGCTCATCACGCCGCTGCTGCGCGCCCGCCTGCACGAGAAATTCAACCGGGGCGCGGAGAACCAAGCCTTTCTGGTCGAGACGGTATCCGGCATCGACACCCTCAAGGCCATGGCGGTGGAACCGCAGATGACGCGCCACTGGGACAAGCAACTCGCCGCCTATGTGAGCGCAAGTTTCCGTACCGCCAAACTCTCCACCGTGGCGCACGAAGGCGTCAACCTGGTCGGCAAGCTGGTGACGGTGGCTACCCTCTGGCTCGGTGCCAAGCTGGTGATCGAGGGCGACCTCAGCGTCGGCCAGCTCATCGCCTTCAACATGCTGGCCGGCAGGGTGGCGCAGCCGATCATGCGTCTGGCCCAGTTGTGGACCGACTTCCAGCAGACCGGCATTTCGGTGCAGCGCCTGGGCGATATCCTCAACACCCGCTCCGAGGTAGCCGGCAACAAATCGCCGTTGCCCGCGCTCACTGGCCGCATCGAACTGGACCAGGTGGTATTCCGCTACCGACCGGACGGCCCGGAAGTGCTGCGCGGGGTGAGCCTGACCATCGAACCGGGCGAAGTGATCGGCGTGGTGGGCCGCTCCGGCTCGGGCAAGAGCACGCTGACCAAATTGGTACAACGGCTGTATGTGCCGGAACGCGGTCGGGTCCTGGTGGATGGCGTCGATCTGGCGCTGGCCGATGCGTCGTCGCTGCGCCGCCAGATCGGCGTGGTGTTGCAGGAGAACGTGCTGTTCAACCGCTCCATCCGCGAGAACATCGCTCTGGCCGACCCCGGCGCGCCGCTGGAGGCGGTGATGCAGGCGGCCAAACTGGCCGGCGCGCACGACTTCATCCTGGAACTGCCGGAAGGCTACGACACGATGGTGGGCGAGCACGGCTCGACGCTATCCGGCGGCCAGCGCCAGCGCATCGCCATCGCTCGCGCCCTGATCACGCAACCGCGCATCTTGATCTTCGACGAGGCGACCAGCGCCCTGGACTACGAGTCGGAACGCATCATCCAGCAGAACATGAAGGCCATCTGCCAGGGCCGCACGGTCATCGTCATTGCGCACCGACTCAGCGCCGTGCGCGAGGCCAACCGCATCCTGGTCATCGACCGGGGCCAGATCGTGGAGCATGGCAGCCACGCCGAACTGCTCAAACACGAGGCCGGCCATTACAGCCGGCTGCATCGCTTGCAACACGCCTGACCATGAAACTCCAAGCCACCCTCGATCTTTTCCACCGTTATACCCAGGTGTTTCGCCATGCCTGGGGTGTGCGCAAGCAACTAGACGGCTTAGTGCGGCTCGGCCACGAGGCGGAGTTCCTGCCCGCCGCCCTGGCGCTCCAGGAAACCCCGGTGCATCCCGCGCCGCGCATTGCCATGGGCCTGATCATGCTGTTCGCCTTTCTCGCCCTGATCTGGGCCGTGTTCGGCAAGATCGACATCGTCGCCAGCGCCCAGGGCAAGCTGATTCCGGACGACCGCTCCAAGGTCATCCAGCCCATGGAGACGGCGGTGATCCAGGCCATCCATGTGCGCGACGGGCAAACCGTGAAGGCGGGCGATCTGCTGATCGAATTGGACGCCACCGTGGCGCAGGCCGACTCCACCCGAGTCGGTGAGGACCTTCTCGCTGCGCAACTGGAAGGCGCCCGGGCTTCCGCTCTGCTCGATGCCCTGGCGGCTAATGGGCAACGCGGCAAGCGCCCGGTCATGGCGCTTGCCGGCGTGGATGCGATCAGGATCGCCGCCGAACAGCGGCTCCTGGCGGGCGAACTCGCCGCGTTTACCACCCAGATCGACCAGATCGATGCCGCGATCGCGCGGCGCGTGGCGGAGTTGCACACCACCGAGGAGACCGTGCGCAAATTGGCGCAGACCGCGCCCATCGCCCATGCCCGCGCGGAGGACTACAAGAATCTGCTGGCTCAGAACTTCGTGTCCCGTCATGGTTATCTGGAACGGGAACAGGCGCGCATCGAGCAGGAACAGGACTTGGCTACTCAGCGCGCCAAATTGGCCGAGCTCAAGGCCGCGATCGCGGAAGGGGGACGGCAGCGTTCAGCTCTGCTGGCGGAGACCCGGCGTGTCGCCCTGGATCGCCTGCACCAGGCGGAACAGAAAATCGCCGGCTTATCCCAGGAACGGGTGAAGGCCGAGAGTCGGGATCAGTTGATGCGCCTCACCGCGCCGGTGGCGGGCACGGTGCAGCAATTGGCGGTGCACACCGTGGGCGGCGTGGTCACCCCGGCACAACCCTTGATGGTGATCGTGCCTGGCGAAAATCCGCTGGAGGTGGAGGCCTTCGTGGAGAACAAGGACATCGGCTTCGTGCATGGGGGACAGGTCGCCGAGGTGAAGATCGAGACCTTCCCCTTCACCAAGTACGGCACCCTGCAAGGCAGCGTGGCACAGGTCTCCAGCGACGCCATCCAGGACGAGAAGCGCGGCCTGGTCTACGCGGCCCGGGTGAAGCTGGCGCGCACCAGTTTGGAGGTGGATGGCAAGACCGTGAATCTCACCCCGGGCATGGCGGTGACGGTGGAGATCAAGACCGGCAAGCGGCGGGTGATCGAATACTTCCTGAGTCCGCTCATGCAGTATTCGGATGAGAGCTTGCGGGAAAGATGAGTACTCTGCGCTATCCATAGGGCCGAAGAACCCTGGCAAGGTGCGGCGTGCGCAGCCTGCGGGCGCTTATTCCGCTCCAAAAAAATCCAAAAAAAGCTAGGATTTCAGCCTTTCCAGCAAGGATTCGACTCATGTCCGAAAAAATCGCCGATCTACGCATCGATGCCGGCAGGATCATTCCCGTCGAACCTGAAAACACAGTGCTGTCCGGCCATAGCCTGCTAATCAAAAACGATCGCATCGCCGCGCTGTTGCCCAGCGCGGAGGCGGACAACTGGATCAGCCGGGAGCGCGTGCATCTGCCCGGCCATGCGCTGATTCCCGGGCTGGTCAATCTGCATGGCCACGCCGCGATGACCTTGCTGCGCGGCTATGCCGACGATCTGCCGCTGATGACCTGGCTGCGGGAACACATCTGGCCGGCGGAAGAACGCCATGTTTCGCCCGGCTTCGTGCGCGATGGCACCCGGCTGGCCTGCCTGGAAATGCTCAAGACGGGAGTGACTTGTTTCAACGACATGTATTTTTTCTCGGAAGCCGTGGTGGAAGCGGCGGTCGAAGCGGGTATGCGCGTGGCGGCGGGCCTGATCGTGGTGGATGCGCCGACGCCCTATGCCGCCGATCCGGATGGCTATCTGCAAAAAGGCCTGGCGCTGCGCGATGCCTGGATCGACCACCCGCTCGCCCATTTTTGTCTGGCGCCGCACGCGCCCTACACCGTTGGCGACCGCACGCTGGAAAAGATCGCGACCTATGCGGCGCAACTTGATCTACCGATCCACATGCATATCCATGAAACCGAGGCCGAGATCCAGCACAGCCTCGCGCAATACGGCGTGCGTCCGCTCGCCCGCCTGAAGGCGCTGGGACTGCTGACGCCGGGACTGATCGCCGTCCATGCGGTGCATCTGAACGAGGAAGAAATTGGCTGGCTGGCCAGCCACGGCTGCCATGTGGCGCATTGCCCGAGTTCCAACCTGAAACTGGCGAGCGGTTTTGCGCCGGTGGCCGCATTGCTGGCGGCCGGGGTGAACGTGGGCATCGGCACCGATGGCGCGGCCAGCAATAATCGTCTGGATATGCTCGGCGAACTGCGTCTTGCCGCCCTGCTCGGCAAAGCCGTGGCAGCCGATCCGGCCGCCCTGCCGGCGCATCGGGTCTTGCGCATGGCGACGCTGGCTGGCGCACGCGCGCTTGGCCTGGATGCGCAGATTGGTTCGCTGGAAGTCGGGAAAATGGCGGACGTGGCGGCGATCAACCTGGATCACCCCGCAACACAACCCTGTTATGACCCGATTTCTCAGTTGGTCTACAGCGCCGGTAGCGATCAGATCAGCCATGTCTGGATCGGCGGCAAGGCGGTGGTGATCGAAGGGCGATGCCAGACGCTGGATGAGGCCGAGATCATCGGCCGCGCGCATGTCTGGCGCGGGCGGATAGGTGGCGCTTAAAGGGTGTTGAAATTCATCGCCCCGCATAGGGCGAAGTGCGTCTGGAGTTCGCCTTCGCTAAGGAGACGCTGATTTATCCTAAAAACCTCAGTTGACGGATAAATTTATTACGATTCAATGTGTTGCGAGATATCTGTAGGTGCGAATTTATTCGCACCGAAGGCGTTGATTGTGCGAATAAATTCGCACCTACGAGCACTTCAACTGAGGTTTCTAGGTTTATTCGTTTTTCGTCACTCCCGCGTAGGCGGGAGTCCAGAAAAATCAACCGTGCTTATCGGGTTAACACACCCACCCACTAGATGTAGTGGCGCGTGATTTCGCGGCATGGCGCCGTAGGTTGGGCAAAGCGAAGCGTGCCCAACAGCGCGCCGGTTCGTGGGGCACGCTTCGCTTTGCCCAACCTACGTCACTACCGGTAGTGGGTGGGTGTGTTAACCCGATAAGCACGGTTGATTTTTCTGGACTCCCGCCTACGCGGGAGTGACGAAAAACGAA
>JAUYFG010000310.1 GCA_030690985.1 Pseudomonadota bacterium | reverse complement strand
CGTCATTCCCGCGCAGGCGGGAATCCAGATTCCTCCGTCTAATCAGGCCGTTAAAAAACTGATTTGATGAACACACTGGATTCCCGCCTGCGCGGGAATGACGGTAATTCAATGGGTTATCGTCAGAACAAATTTGCCGTGCACCCCATGCAGGGAAGTTTCGCCCCCCAATAACCCCTGTATCAGCATGGGGCAGAGCCATCCCATGCCGGTGCATCGCGCACTCATCTGGTGCATCGATGTGCGAAATCGTGTTCCAAGTCGCGGTTTTGTTGTGAACATGAACTTGGCATGAGCATTGCTTATTGTTTGCCGGACTTCTCGCCTCAGAGAACCTGGACAACGGCGTCCTCCCCATTTGGGGCGGATGCCGTTTTTTTGTTGAAACGGGCGCGGCGTCACGCCGCACTCGTTTCCCTCAACCCCTCCCTCCGGGGGGAGTCGAGGGTCTCTGGGACGACTTTCACAGGAAGGAATACAAATGGCAACGATGAACAACCCCCACGCTCCGCTGCCCCCCGAGGGGGCGCAATCCGCGCCTTCGGGCGACCGGGCGGCGCGGATAAACGACCCCCACGCTCCGCTGCCCCCGCAACAGGGGGACGCCGAATTCGTAAGCGCTAAAGCACTAACGACTTCGCTGCCCCCCGAGGGGGCGCAATCCGCGCCTTCGGGCGGCCGTGCGGCGCGGATGAAACTGGTACTGGTGGGCAACGGCATGGCCGGGATGCGCACCCTGGAAGAGCTGCTCAAGTCGGCTCCCGACCTTTACGACATCACGGTGTTCGGCGATGAGCCACACCCCAACTACAACCGCATCATGTTGTCGCCGGTGCTGGCCGGCGAGCAGACGGTGGAACAGATCATCCTGAACCCGCGTGACTGGTATGCCGCCAACGGCATCACCCTGCATACCGGCAAGAAGATCGTGAAGATCGACCGCAAGCGCCGCACCGTGGAAGCCGACGACGGCACCGTCGCCGCTTACGACCGCATGCTGCTGGCGACCGGCTCCAAGCCCTTCGTCCTGCCGGTGCCGGGCGCGGACCTGCCCGGCGTGGTCGGTTTCCGCGACATCGCCGACGTCGACGCGATGATTGCCGCCTCCGGGCAATTCAAAAATGCCGTGGTGATCGGCGGCGGCCTGCTCGGCCTGGAAGCGGCGAATGGCTTGAAGCTGCGCGGCATGGAGGTTTCCGTGGTGCATATCGGCGACTGGTTGCTCGACCGGCAACTGGACGAACCGGCCGCGCGCCTGTTGCAGAAGAACCTGGAAGAGAAAGGGCTGAAGTTTTTGCTGAAGAAGCAGACGTCGGCGTTGCTTCCCCGCGATGGCGACGGTGGCATCGCGGGCAAGCCCGCTCCTACGGATGGCTCGCGCGTCGGCGCCATCCGCTTCAACGACGGCTCCGAAATCCCCGCCGACCTGGTGGTGATGGCGGTCGGCATCCGCCCCAACACCGCCCTGGCCGAATCCGCCGGCCTTTATTGCAACCGTGGCCTGGTGGTCAACGACACCATGCAGACCTATGACCCGCGCATCTATGCCGTGGGCGAATGCGTCAGCCATCGCGGCATCGCCTATGGCCTGGTAGCACCCCTGTTCGAGCAAGCCAAGGTATGCGCCAACCATCTGGCGGAACACGGCGTGGCGCAATACGGCGGCTCGATGACCTCGACCAAGCTGAAAGTCACCGGCATCGACCTGTTCTCCGCCGGCAACTTCATGGGTGGCAAGGGGCATGAGGAAATCGTGTTCCAGGACGTCGGGCGCGGTTCCTACAAGAAGCTGGTGCTGAAGGACAACCAACTGGCCGGTGCCGTGCTCTACGGCGACACCCTCGATGGCACCTGGTACTTCGAGCTGATGCGCGACCACACCGATGTCTCCGACTTCCGCGACAAGCTCTTGTTCGGCCGCCACCACCTCGGCGATAGTGGACACGGCGGCGGCCACGGCGACGAGAAGACCCGGATCATGGCGATGCCCGACAGCACCGAAATCTGCGGCTGCAACGGCGTCTGCAAGGGCGACATCATCAAGGCCGTGCGCGAGAAGAAGCTGTTCACCCTGGACGAGGTGCGCGCCCATACCAAGGCCTCCGGCTCCTGCGGCTCCTGCACCGGCCTGGTGGAAACCATCCTGGCGGCCACCGTGGGCGGTGACTATTCCGTGGCGCCCTCGAAGAAACCGCTGTGCGGCTGCACCGAGTACAGCCACGACGAAATCCGTGCCGCCATCGTCGCGAACGACCTGAAGACCCTGCCCGAAACGCTGCGTTTCATGGACTGGAAGACGCCGGACGGCTGCGCCAAGTGCCGCCCCGCGCTCAACTATTACCTGCTCTGCGCCTGGCCGACCGAATATCAGGACGATGCCCAGTCGCGTTACATCAACGAACGCGCCCACGGCAACATTCAGAAAGACGGCAGCTTCTCGGTGGTGCCTCGGATGTGGGGCGGCCTCACCAACCCCAAAGAACTGCGCGCCATCGCCGATGTGGCGGAGAAATTCAACGTGCCGGAAATGAAAGTCACCGGCGGCCAGCGTATCGACCTGTTCGGGGTGAAGAAGGAAGACTTGCCGGCCATGTGGGCTGACCTCTCCGCCGCCGGTTTTGTCTCCGGCCACGCCTACGGCAAGGCCATGCGCACGGTGAAAACCTGTGTCGGCGCCAAGTGGTGCCGCTTCGGCACCCAGGATTCCACCGGCCTGGGGGTGAAGCTGGAACAACTCACCTGGGGTTCCTGGATGCCGCACAAGTACAAGCTGGCGGTGTCGGGTTGTCCAAGGAATTGCGCCGAAGCCACCATCAAGGATTTCGGCGTGGTCTGCGTCGATTCCGGCTACGAGCTGCATGTCGGCGGCAACGGCGGCATCAAGGTGCGCGTCACCGATCTGCTCTCCAAGGTGGAAACCGAGGAGCAGGTGCTGGAGTTCGCCGGCGCCTTCGCCCAGCTCTACCGCGAGGAAGCTCACTACCTGGAACGCACCGCACCCTGGGTGGAACGGGTCGGCCTGGCGCACATCAAGGCCAGATTGGTGGAAGACGAAGGCAATCGCAAGTTGCTGGCCGAACGCTTCCTGATTTCTCAGAAGCCCGTGCAGGTGGACCCGTGGAAGGCGCGCGCCGAGGGCGAGCAGAAGCATGAGTTCACGCACCTCACCGTCATTCCCGCGTAGGCGGGAATCCAGTTCGTCAATCTGATGTGCTTTAAAGCCCGAGTTTGATGAACAACCTGGATTCCCGCTTTCGCGGGAATGACGGAATAACGAAAGGAAACCATTTCATGACTCACAACGAAAACTGGCTCCAGATCGGCCACATCGACGACATCCCCCGCCAGGGCGCCCGTGTCGTCAAGACCACGGCCGGCGAGATCGCGGTGTTCCGCACCGTCGACGACGAGATTTTCGCCCTGCGCGACAAATGCCCGCACAAGGGCGGCCCGTTGTCGCAAGGCATCGTCCACGGCAAAAAAGTGGCCTGCCCGCTGCATGACTGGAAGATCAACCTCGACACCGGCCTCGCCGTCGCCCCGGATGTCGGTTGCGCCGCGCGCTATCCGGTGCGGGTGGTGGAGGGCGTGGTCAGCCTGTCGCTGACCCCGGAAGAAGGTTGCCCAAATGCGTAACACCGTAGGTTGGGCAGCGGAGTCGTTGTCCGCTTCAGCGGCTTACGAATCCGGCGTGCCCCTTGCGGGTGCAAAGCGAAGCGTGCCCAACATCGCGACGGTTTGTTGGGCACGCTGCGCTTTGCCCAACCTACGAGTTGTGTCTGGCCTGCCATGACCCCCATCCGCACCACCTGCCCCTACTGCGGCGTCGGCTGCGGCGTGCTGGTGAGCCGCGCCGGTGACACCTTCAGCGTGCGTGGCGACCCCGAGCACCCGGCCAACCTGGGCCGGCTGTGCTCCAAGGGCGCGGCGCTGGGCGAGACCCTGAGCCTGGATGATCGCCTGCTGCATCCGGAAATCGACGGCCGACGGGTCACCTGGGATGCCGCGCTCGACAGCGTTGCGCAACGCTTCCAGCAGGTGATCGCCGAACACGGCCCCGATGCCGTGGCTTTCTACGTCTCCGGCCAGTTGCTGACCGAGGACTACTACGTCGCCAACAAGCTGATGAAGGGCTTCATCGGCAGCGGCAACATCGACACCAATTCCCGCCTGTGCATGTCTTCCGCCGTGGCCGGCCACAAGCGCGCCTTCGGCAGCGATGCTGTGCCCGGCTGCTACGAAGACCTGGAAATCGCCGATCTGATCGTGCTCACCGGCTCCAATACCGCCTGGGCGCATCCCGTGGTGTACCAGCGCATCGTCGCCGCGAAGAAGGCGCGACCGGGCATGAAGATCGTGCTGATCGACCCGCGCCGCACCGCCACAGCCGAGATTGCCGACCTGCATCTGGCGATCAAGCCGGGCGCGGATGCCTGGCTGTTCAACGGCCTGCTCAATCATCTGCGCAGGGAGGGCGACAACCACGGCGGCATCGACTGGAGCTATCTGGAAAACCATGTCGAGGGTTTCGGCGCCGCGCTGGAGGAAGTCGGCGGCCTGAACATCCCGAAAGTGGCGGCGCATTGCGGCTTGGCCGAAGCCGATGTGGCCGAGTTCTACCGCCTGTTCACGCAAACGCCGAAGAGCGTCACGGTGTTTTCCCAGGGCATCAACCAGTCTTCCTCCGGCGTCGATAAAGTAAACAGCGTCATCAATGTCCACCTCGCCACGGGCCGGGTCGGCCTGCCCGGCGCCTCGCCGTTCTCCATCACCGGCCAGCCCAACGCGATGGGCGGGCGCGAGGTGGGTGGCCTGGCCAATCAACTGGCGGCGCACATGGACCTCGTGCCGGAGTGCATCGAGCGCGTCGGCCGCTTCTGGAACGCGCCCAACATCACCCATCGCCCCGGACTCAAGGCGGTGGAGTTGTTCGATGCCGTGCGCGATGGCCGGATCAAGGCGATCTGGATCATGGCGACCAACCCGGCGGTGAGCCTGCCGGAGGCGGATCGCGCAGTGGCCGCGCTGAAGCAGTGCGAATTCGTCGTGGTGTCCGACAACACCCGCCATACCGATACCGCCAGACTGGCGCATGTGCTGCTACCCGCCGCTGCCTGGGGTGAGAAGGACGGCACGGTGACCAATTCGGAACGGCGCATTTCGCGCCAGCGCCCCTTCCTGCCGTTGCCCGGCGAAGCGCAACCGGATTGGTGGATCGTCAATGAAGTGGCGCGGCGCATGGGCCACACCCAGGCATTTGTGTGCAACAGCGCGGCGGATATTTTTCGCGAACACGCGGCGTTGTCGGTGTTCGAGAACGAGGGGCGCCGCGACTTCAACCTGGCCGGCCTGACCCATCTGGACTCAGCCGACTACGACGCGCTCGAACCCGTGCAATGGCCGGTGACCGCCAACGGCCGTGGCACGCCGCGCCTGTTCGGCCAGGGCCGTTACTACACCGGCAGCGGCAAGGCGCGCATGATCGTGCGGCCGCCGCGCGGCCCGGCCACGCCGGTCAACGCCAGCCAGCCGTTCATCTTCAATACCGGCCGCGTGCGCGACCAGTGGCACAGCATGAGCCGCAGCGGCAAGACTGCGCGGCTGCTCTCGCACATCGACGAACCCTATGTCGAGATGCACCCCGCCGACATCCGCCGCGCGGAAGTCCGCAACGGCGGCCTCGCGCGCATCCGCAACGGGCGCGGCGAAATGCTGGCGCGGGTGGTGGAAAGCGCGGAACAGCGCCCCGGCTCGGTGTTCGCGCCGATCCACTGGAATGGTCAGAACTCCGCCAAGGCGCGGGTCGATGCCCTGGTGTACGCGGTCACCGACGAGATTTCCGGCCAGCCTGAGTTCAAGCACACGCCGGTGGCGGTGGAGCCCTATGCGGCCACCTGGTATGGCTTCGTCATGGCGCGCGCGCCGGTCGAGTGCACCCAGGCCGGCTACTGGACCCGGGTGCGCTGCCGCGCTTGCTGGCGCCACGAGCTGGCCGGCACGGAAAGCGAATGCGACTGGCCCAGACGGCTACGCGAGGCCTTCGGCGCCGACGGTGACTGGATCGAGATGAAGGACTGCGGCGTCAGCCGCTACCGCGCCGCGTTGATGCGGGATGGCCGGATCGAGATGGTCTGCTTCTTCGACCGCGACTTCGCCGCCCTGCCGCCGCGCCACTGGCTGGAAGGGCTGTTCGAGCAAGACCGTCTCAACGACGCCGAACGCTCGGCACTGCTCATGGGACTTCCCAGCAGAGACGTGCCGGATGCCGGCCGCACCGTCTGCGCCTGCTTCGGGGTCGGCGAAAACGCGCTGAAACAGGCGATTCGCCAGGGCGTGAACAGCGTGGAAGCGTTGGGCATCAAGTTGCAGGCGGGGAGCAACTGCGGCTCCTGCATTCCGGAACTAAAGAAGTTGCTGGCGGCAACCTGAGCGGAAGCGCCATGCAATCCATTGCTTATGTAGGGTGCGCCGCGCGCACCTTTGAACTTGAAATCGTGCTTATCCGGTTGTCACAGACAACCACTACCGGTAGTAGCGTAGGTTGGGCGTCGCTGCGCGTGCCCAACGAACCGCCGCGATGTTGGGCACGCTTCGCTTTGCCCAACCTACGGCGCTGAAACCGTAGGAGCGAGCTTGCTCGCGATTGCAACGCCGGCACTTCGAGCAACCGTGGCTATCGCCGGCAAGCCGGCTCCTACGGCCGACCGCCATGTTGTGTCACCGTGATCTGAGAGGAAGAACCATGCTGTTCGGACGCAAAAAGAAGAACCCGATCAAGATCGCCGACAAAGGCATCGTGGCATGGAAATACGCCACCTGCGGCTACTGTTCCACCGGCTGTTCCATCGAGGTCGGCCTCAACGCAGAAGGCACGCCAGTCTCCTCGCGCGGCGTGGCGGATGCCGACGTGAACCGGGGCAAGCTGTGCCTGAAGGGCATCTTCGAGCACGAGTTGTTCACCTCCGCCGGACGCGGCATGCAGCCGCTGCTGCGCGAGCGCTGGCACGAGCCGTGGCAGCCCGCGACCTGGGATGCGTCTCTCGACAAGTTGCACGACGAGATCCGTCGCATCCAGACCGAACACGGCCCGGACGCCTTCGCCATCATCTCCACCGGGCAGATGCTGACCGAGGAGTTCTACACCCTGGGCAAGCTCACCCGTGGCCTGATCGGCACCAACAACTACGACGGCAACACCACCCTGTGCATGTCCTCGGCCGTGTCCGGCTACAAGCGCAGCTTCGGCTCCGACGGCCCGCCCGGCTGCTACGAGGATTTCGAGCACACCGACTGCCTGATCGCCTGGGGTTCCAACCTGCCGGAACAGCATCCCATCATCTACTGGCGCATGAAGGAGGCGCAGGAGCAGCGCAACTTCACCCTCATCGTGGTCGACCCGCGCGTCACCATGCTGGCGCAGAACGCCCACATGCATCTGGCCATCACCCCCGGCACCGATGTGGTGCTGATGAACGCGATGATGCATGTGATCTTCAAGGAGGGCCTGGAGGACAAGCGCTACATCGCGGCCAACACTAACGGGGTCGAAGCGCTGATGGCCGAAGTGGCCAAATACGACCCGGTCACCGCCGCGAAAATCTGCGGCATCGACGAAGACACCATTCGGGTGGTGGCGCGCACCTTTGCCAGACCGCGCGCCGCCGGACCGCTCCAAGGCGCGCGTAGCTCCCCCTCGGGGGGAAGCGAACGCAGTGAGCAAGGGGGCTCACACTCTCCAGCAGCGATGCAGATCTGGACCATGGGTATCAATCAGTCCACCCACGGCTCCGATGGCGTGGTGGGCATCAACAACCTGGCGCTGATTACCGGGAATGTTGGCAAACCCGGTGGGACATCGCTGTCCATCACCGGGCAGTGCAACGCGATGGGCACGCGGGAATGGTCGTCCTGCTCCGGCCTGCCCAACTACCGAGTGCTGGAAAACCCACAGCACCGCGAGGAAGTGGCGGCGTTCTGGAACGTCGATCCAGCGTTCTTCCCGAAGAAGCGCGGCATGTTGCAAACCGACATCTATCAGGCGATGGAGGCCGGACAGATCAAGGGCATGTGGCTGATCGCCACCAACCCCCTGTCCTCGCTGCCGAACACGGCGCGCATCCGCAAAGCCATGGAAAAACTGGAGTTCTGCTGCGTGCAGGACTGCTACCAGGACAGCGAGAGCGCCCAGTACGCCCATGTCTATCTGCCCGCCGGCACCTGGGCGGAGAAAGACGGCGTGATGACCAACACCGAGCGCCGCGTCAACCGCATCACGCCGATCACCCCCCCGCCGGGCGAGGCCCAGCCTGACCTGTGGATCTTCAACCGGGTGGCGGAACGCTTCAACCGGGGCGCCAAGGTCAACTTCCCCGAGAAAGCCGGCGACATCTTCCTGGAAATGGGCCGTTTATCCGTGGGGCGGCTCGCCGACATTTCCGGCATGAACCACGAGCTGATCGAACAGCATCGCGGCATCCAGTGGCCCTATAGCGCCGAACAGGCCGCCTTTGACCAATCTCGCGGCGAAGCGCCCCCGAAAGGCGGCAAGCGCCTCTACACCGTGGACGGCAGCTTCAGTTACGCGGACGGCAAGGCCAAGCTGATCCCGCTGCCGTTCATCGACAACAACGAAGTGCCGGACGAGAAATTCCCCATCTGGCTCAACACCGGCCGTCTCATCGAGCACTGGCACGGCCGCACCAAGACCGGAAAGATCGGCAACAACAACAAGTTCAGCCCCATCCCGTTCATCGAAATCAGCCCCGATCTGGCGGCGGAACTAGGCATCCAGCGTGGCGAATACGTGCGCATGGTGTCGCGCCGGGGTGACGCGGTGGCGATGGCGACGCCGACGCAACGGGTGCCGAAGAACATGGTGTTCCTGCCGTTCCATTTCCACGACTGCGCCAACCGCCTGACCTTGGGGCTGCTCGACCCGCATTCGCGCCAGCCCGCCTACAAGCAATCCGCCATCCGCATCGAGCGGATCGAGGATCAGACGGCGGCGGCGAAGCTGTCGATGGAAATGCGGAAGTTTTGATTACGTAGGGTGCGCCATGCGCACCGATGTGAATGGTGCGCATGGCGCACCCTACCGAGAGGCCACAACATGTTCCCCATCCGCCCCAACGAGCCCGATTACGCGCGCTTGCAAGACACCGGCAGCAAGCTGCAAAACCGCTACGGCAAGTCCATCGAGACTGTGCCGGCAGGCCATGAACTGCGTGGCCTGAGCCTCAACATCAACGGCGATGCGGGCATCGGCGCCAACCCCAATCGCTACAAGCAGCACGGTTTCTACTTCAACGCCGATAACTGCATCGCCTGCCATGCCTGCGAGGCGGCCTGTTCGGAGAAGAACGACAACCCGGCGCATATCGCCTTCCGCTCGGTGGGCTTCGTCGAGGGCGGCACCTATCCGAACTACCAGCGCCTCAACATCTCCATGGCCTGCAACCATTGCGATGACCCGGTCTGCCTGAAAGGCTGCCCGACCCGCGCCTACACCAAGTTCGCGGAATACGGCGCAGTGTTGCAGGACCCGGACATCTGTTTCGGCTGCGGCTATTGCACCTGGGTGTGCCCGTACAACGCGCCTCAGCTCGATCCGATCAAGGGCGAGGTGTCCAAGTGCAACATGTGCGTGGACCGTCTCGAAGTCGGCCTGAAACCGTCCTGTGTATCGGCCTGCCTGGGCAATGCGCTGGACTTCGGCGTCATCGAGAACATTCCGCAAGGGCGCAGCCAGGCCAGAGCCGAAATCCCCGGCTTCCCGAGTCCCGACATCACTCACCCCAATATCCGCTTCCAGCAGACCCGGTCCACGCAGCGCGACATGGTGCGGGTGGACAGCACGCCGGTGAAATACCACCGCGAGGATGGCAAAAACGGTAGCGACGGCGCGTTCCGCCCGGTGCTGGACCCGAAACACGCTTTCAAACGGGAATGGAACCTGGCCAAGCTGCTCGGTTCGCATGAGAACGCGCACATCGTCTTTACCCTGTGCGTGCAGGCCGCGATGGGCGCCTTTCTGATGCTGGCCCTGGGCGCCTGGCTGGGCGTGGCGGCGGTCATCGAGTTCATCGGCAGTGCCGCCTATCTGCCCGCCGTGGGCGCGATGCTGGCGCTGATGACCTTCGGCCTGGTCAAACTCAACCTGCACCTGGGCAAGCCGATGCGTTTCTATCGCGGTTTCAACAACTGGCGGCTGTCGCCGGTCAGCCGCGAGATCGCCGGGGTGTCGCTGTTCTTCGCCGGGCTGTCGGGCTATGGCTTGTTCAGCGTGGTCGACGGCTTCCCCTTCGCCAGTGCGTTGAAACAGCTTGCCACCGCCGCCGGCCTGCTCGGGCTGGCCTTCGGCGGCTACTACATGATCAAGCTCTACCGCATCCCGGCGCGGCCGTTCTGGGACCACTGGCACACCGGCGCCGCCTTCTCCGGCACCGCGCTGGGGCTTGGCGCGCTGCTGCTGGCCTTGATCGCCATGAGCTTCGACGCGCTGACACCGGACCTCGGCCGCGGCCTGGCCAGCCTGATCGCATCGGCGCTGTTGCTGGAAGGCGTCGGCCTGCTCGCCCATGTCCGCGATCTGCGTGGCCGGGGCGAGGAGGGCGATGCCTCGTTCTACGAACAGACCACGACCTTCGGCCATGCCTACTGGCTGCGCAACGGCCTCCTCGGCCTGAGCCTGCTGCTGGCGCTGGGCGCGGCGCTCACAGACAGTCCGGCGCTGTTCCTCCCGCTGGCGCTGACCGTACTCGCCACCGCCATCCTGGGCCGTGCCCTGTTCTACGTGCTGGTCATCCCCACCACCATGCCCGGCGCCTTCTTCTGGCGTAACAAGGGTTTCGTCGAACATGCGCGGGAAGTGGGCCTGGCGGACATGCCGCAACTCGGCGTGGTGCCGGGTCGGCATTGACCCGGTAACGTCGCATTTCATGCGCAGTCGTAGGATGTGGTGAGCGATAGCGAACCGCATCAACCCCGCTGCCTGATGCGGTTCGCTATCGCTCACCACATCCTACGTTTCATGGACCCGGGGCGGCCAATCGGCATGACCAGATTGGAAGCCCGGATGCAGCGAAGGCTGCATCCGGGCTACCTGTTGGGTTCCGGCTCTGCCGGCTTGAGATTAACTGGCAGCCTGTCGGACTTTGGTCGTCGATAGCGAAAAGCGGCCCCGGCGAGGCTGGTTTTTGCCGGATTTGCAGCCGCATAGTCGAACTATGGTGCAGCGGAGTCGTTGGCGCTTTAGCGCTTACGAATCCGGCGTACCCCTTGCGGGTGCAAGAAGCTGGTGAAAAATGGTCCGCTGCGGTCGTTTCGCAGCCGACGATTCCAAAGTCCGACAGGCTGCTAGACTCGCCGCCATTATCAACACCTTGAGCCGGCACCAAACCGGACCCGAGGATGGCGGAAGACAGCGATCTCGAAAAAACGGAAGCAGCGTCCGGGCGCAAGCTGGAGCAGGCGCGTGAGCGTGGCAATGTGCCGCGTTCGCGCGAGCTCGCCTCGCTCGCCGTGCTGCTGATGAGTGCCGGGGTGGTCTCGTTTCTCGGCGTCTTCATGTTCCAGGGCCTGTATCGGGTGATGCAGAACGGCATGCGTTTCGGTCTGGTCGATGTCGCCAGCCCCGACATGATGGGGCGCGCCCTCATGCAGGCCAGCTTCGATGGCTTGGTGCTCTTCCTGCCGCTGGCATTGGGCGTGGTGATCGCGGCGGTGGCGGCCAATCTGATGATTTCCGGCTGGGTGTTCTCGCCCAAGGCGCTGGAATTCGATCTGTCCAAGCTCAATTTCTTCTCCGGCGTGGCGCGCATGTTCTCGCGCCAGTCGTTGGTGGAATTATTCAAGGCGCTGATGAAAGGCGGCCTGATCGCCGGGGTGGCGGGCTGGATGATCTGGAAGCAACGCGAGGGCATCCTCACCCTGTCGGCGGAGCCGCTGGAGGCCGCCGCCGCGCATTTCGCCCAGATCACCCTGTTCACCTTCCTGGCGGCGGCGTCGGCTTTCGCCTTGATCGTTGCCCTCGATGTGCCGTTCCAGATCTGGAATTACCACCACGGACTGCGCATGACCAAGGAGGAAGTGCGCAAGGAGTCGAAGGAGACCGAGGGCGACCCGCAGATCAAGGCGCGCATCCGTTCCCTGCAACGCGAGGCTGCGCGCCGCCGGATGATGCAGGCGGTGCCCAAGGCGGATGTGGTGGTGACCAACCCGCTGCATTTCGCGGTGGCGCTCAAGTACGAGGAGAACGCGATGGCCGCCCCCCTGGTGGTGGCCAAGGGCTCGCAACTGGTAGCCGAGCGAATCAAGGAATTGGCGCGGGAGCACCGGATACCCATCGTCGAGGCGCCGCCCCTGGCGCGCGCCCTGCATCGCCACGTGGAAGTCGGCGAGGCCATCCCCGCCACGTTGTTCACGGCGGTGGCGCAGGTGCTGGCCTATGTCTACCAGTTGCAGCGGCAGATGCAGCCGACCGCACCGACGGATTGGCAGGTGCCGGCGAAACTGGACCCGGCGAGCGGCCACCCTGCGGGAGGGGTTGAACGCGAGCGAAACCCATCACCCAGCGTGCCGTCGCCATGATGGGTTTCGCTATCGCTCAACCCATCCTACTTGAGGTGGCTTGATGGCTGAAGCCACTTTCAAGCACGCCATGAACTGGCAGAAGCTCGGCGCGCCCATCCTGGTGCTCATGATCCTGGCCATGATGGTGCTGCCGCTGCCGCCCTTCCTGCTGGACATCCTGTTCACCTTCAACATCGCGCTGGCGATGATCGTGCTGCTGATCAGCCTGTACACCCTGAAGCCGCTGGAATTCTCGGTGTTCCCCACGGTACTGCTGCTGACCACGCTGCTGCGCCTGTCGCTCAATGTGGCCTCCACCCGCGTGGTGCTCATGGAAGGCCACACCGGCACCGACGCGGCGGGCAAGGTGATCGAGGCGTTCGGGCATTTCCTGGTGGGCGGCAATTACGCCGTGGGCCTGATCGTGTTCCTCATCCTGGTACTGATCAATTTCATGGTCATCACCAAGGGTGCCGGCCGCATCGCCGAGGTCAGCGCGCGCTTCACCCTGGACGCCATGCCCGGCAAGCAGATGGCCATCGACGCCGACCTCAACGCCGGCCTCATCGGCGAGGACGATGCCCGCCGCCGCCGCCTGGAAATCTCCCAGGAAGCCGATTTCTATGGCTCCATGGACGGCGCTTCCAAGTTCGTGCGCGGCGATGCGGTGGCCGGCATCATCATCATGCTGATCAACGTCATCGGCGGCCTGATCGTCGGCGTGGCGCAGCATGATCTCGGCCTGGCCCAGGCGGCGGAGACCTACACCCTGCTGGCGATCGGCGACGGTCTGGTGGCGCAGATTCCCGCCCTGGTGATCTCCACGGCAGCGGGCATCGTGGTCTCGCGCGTGTCCAGCGAGGAAGACCTCAACCAGCAGATCCTCACCCAGATGTTCGGCCGCCCGCAGGCCATTTTCCTTACCGCCGGCATCCTCGCCCTGATGGGATTGATCCCCGGCATGCCGCACACCGCTTTCCTGTTGATCGGCGGCACCCTGGCCGGCGCCGGCTACATGCTGCTGCAACGTAAGCGCGCCGAAGCGGAGGCGGTGCCGGTCGAAGCCGGCCCCGTGCAGCCGGAGGAGCCGGTGGAAGTCGGCTGGCATGACGTGGCGGCGGTGGATCGCCTGGGTCTGGAAGTGGGTTACCGGCTGGTGCCGCTGGTGGATCGGCATCAGGACGGCGATCTGCTGCGGCGAATCCGCGGCATTCGCAAGAAGATCGCCCAGGATCTCGGCTTCCTGGTGCCCGCCGTGCATATCCGCGACAACCTGCAACTCAAGCCCAACAGCTATCGCGTCACCCTGAAAGGCGTCACCGTGGCCGAAGGCGAGGCCATCGCCGGCAAGTACCTGGCGATCAATCCCGGCCGTGTCCTCGGCGCGGTACCGGGCCAGGTCGCTACCGATCCGGCCTACGGCCTGCCGGCGGTGTGGATCGAGGCCAGCCTGCGCGACCAGGCACAGACCTATGGCTACACCGTGGTGGATACCGGCACCGTGGTCGCCACCCATCTGACCAAGGTCATCAACGAACATGCGCCGGAACTGCTCGGCCGCGAGGAAACCCAGCAACTCCTGGACCACGTCGCCAAGCAATATCCCAAGCTGGTGGAAGACCTCACCCCCAAGCTGATCTCCGTCACCGGCATCCAGAAAGTCCTGCAAAACCTGCTGGAAGAGCAGGTTCATATCCGCGACATGCGCAGCATTCTGGAAACCCTGGCCGAACATGCCGGCCGCACCCAGGACCCGGACGAACTGACCGCCGCCGTAAGGGCCGCGCTGGGCCGTGCTATCATTTCCGATACCTTTGGAGGAGCGCAGGAATTGCCGGTAATGGCCCTTGAGCCCAACCTGGAGCACATCCTGATGCAGGCCTTGGCCACCCGGGGAGACGCGGGGGCCGGACTGGAACCCGGTTTGGCTGAACGTCTGGTGCGGGAAACGGTGCAGGCTGTGGAACGCCAGGAAAATGCAGGATTACCCGCCGTCTTGTTGTCTCCGCCCGCCATTCGCGCCATCCTCGCGCGCTTTCTGCGCCGCTCGGCGCCGGGTCTCAAGGTGCTCTCCCACGCTGAAGTCCCGGATGGCAAGACCATCCGCATTACCAGCCTGATCGGCGGTAATCCATGACGATGAAGACCTGTAGCCCGGATGCAGCTTTAGCGGAATCCGGGTGTGCCTGTGCCATCCCGGATTCCGCTGTCGCTCCATCCGGGCTACTCACTGACCGATGATCAAAAAGTTCTACGCCACCACCACCCGCGACGCCCTGCGCCAGGTGCGCGACGCGCTGGGCGCCAACGCCATCATCCTGTCCAACCGGCAGGTGGCGGGCGGCGTGGAAATCATCGCCGTGGCCGATCTGGACATGGCGAGTCTGACCGCGCAGGCCGAGCCGGCCGGCACCGTGCTGACCCACTCCCCTCGCCCCCCCCGCTCCACCGCCCCCCCGCCACCGGAACCGCCGCCACCGCAGCAAATGACGCTGGGGGACGCCAGCCCGCAGCTCACCGCCTTCGCGGACTACCTGGCGCAACGCGATGCCTCATTGATCCGCCCTTCCCCGGCCCGCCAGGTGCATAGCCGCGCCGCCGCCCAGCAGGCCGGCGCGCCGCAGCCGAAGCCGGTGGCGCCCGTGACTGCGGCGGTAGCAGCGCAGCCGGAGGCAGCGCCGGCACAGCCCGAGGTGCATGAACTGGCGCGCGAAATCCGTATGTTGCGCGGCCTGGTGGAAGGGCAACTGGCCGGCTTCGCCTGGGGCGACATGACCCGGCGCGACCCGTTGCGCGCCGAAACCATGAAGCGCCTGCTCGCCGCCGGGTTCTCCAGTGCCTTCGCGCGCCAGTTGCTGGACAGCCTGCCGCGCGAGGAAGCCGACCTGAATCGCGCGCTCAAGTGGGTGAAGTCCGCCATCGGCCACAACCTGCGTATCGCCGGCCCGGAGGAAGACCTCGTCGAACGCGGTGGCGTCTACGCCCTGGTGGGTCCGACCGGGGTGGGCAAGACCACCACCGTCGCCAAACTGGCCGCGCGCGCGGTGTTGCGCCACGGCGCCACCAAGGTCGCACTGGTCACCACCGACACCTATCGGATCGGTGCCCAGGACCAGTTGCGCATCTACGGCCGTATTCTTGGCACGCCGGTATTCGCCGTGCGCGACGAGGGCGATCTGGAACTGACCCTGGCCGATCTGTCCAGCCGCCACCTGGTATTGATCGACACCGTCGGCATGAGCCAGCGCGACAAACGGGTGGCGGAACAGATCGCCCTGCTCTGTGGCGAAAGCGACGGCGAAGAGCGCGGCGTGAAACGCCTGCTGCTGCTGGGCGCACCCTGCCAGGGCGTGACCCTGGAAGAAGTGGCGCGCGCCTACAGCGGCCCCGGCCTGATCGGCTGCATCCTCACCAAGATCGATGAAGCGCTGACCTTCGGCCCGGTGCTGGACGTGGCGATCCGCCACGAACTGCCGCTGCACTACGTCACCAACGGCCAGCGGGTGCCGGAAGACCTGCATCAGGCCAACCCCACCTATCTGGCCGACCGCGCCTTCCGGGTGAATCAGACAGATTCGCCGTTCACCCAGGAAGAAGGCGATTACCCCATCCTGATGGCGGCGGCGCAGGAAAACGCCCTCGCCGCCGTCGAATCCATAGGCGCACGGGGAGCCCTGGGTGCGGCTCGCTGATCCGCTCGATCAGGCCACCGGCCTGCGCCGCCTGTTCGCCACCGACCAGACGTTTCGCGCCGTCGGCATTCTCGGCCCGGATGCCCGCCGCAATGCCCGCTTCACCGCCGGCATGGCGCTGGCGCTGGGGCGACGCGGCAGCCGGGCGCTGATTCTGGACGAGGCCGCCGCGCCGCATAACGTGGCTTCGCTGCTCGGCATTCTGACCCGCCACACGCTGGCCGACGGCGTCCGCGCTGGGCATCTGGCGCAAGCCATCCAGTCTGCCGGCCAGGGGGTCGATCTACTCGCCGCGCAGGATGGCGTCAAAGCTCTGGCGCACATGGACGAGCGCGAAGTCTTGCAGCTTGCGGATGGCTGGCGCAGCCACACGGAGGCGCCGCAGTGGCTGCTGCTCAACAGCACGCCCGGTTCCGGGCAAGGCCTCTCGGCCACGGCGGATTTGCGCGTGCTGGTGCTGCCCGGCGCCAAAGCCCGTCTGGCCGAGGCCTACACCGTCATGAAGAGCGCGCACACGGTATGGCCGGGCAGTGCCTGGCTGGTGGTCGTGGAAGGTGCGGAAGCGGCGGCGGGTGAGTCGCTGTTTGTCGCCCTGCGGGAAACCGCGCAACGTTTTCTCGGTATCCAGTGCGATTTTCTCGGCACCCTGCCGCGCCGGCGCGAAGGCGCGCACCCGATCCAGGCGGACGCCGACGTGATCGGATATACGCAAACACGCACCCATGTGGCGGGCGGGAGTCCTGGCAGAAGCGCTGGCAGAAGCGCGGGCAGAAGCCCGGAAATGGGCATAATGGCGGAACGGCTTACCAGCCAGCCGGTTGGTGAAGCACTCGAATTCGAACAATATTGGCAGCGCATGTGGTTGTATTGCCGGATGACCGCAGAGGCGGACATGAAGCGCCAAGCCCCCAGCGCGGCCCGGCCCGGCGTTTTTATTAAGGGCACGTGATGGTCGTTGGAGCGGAAAACAGGGATAAGAATGCGTTGGCCCAGGAGTTCCTGCCCATGGTCAAACGCATTGCCTACCACATGATGACCAGGCTGCCCGCCAGCGTGGAGGTAGACGACCTGATTCAGGCCGGCCTGATGGGGTTGATGGATGCCGCCGACCGCTACGACAGCGAGCAGGGCGCGCATTTCGAGACCTATGCGACCCAGCGCGTGCGCGGTGCCATGCTGGATGAACTGCGCGAGGCGGACTGGGCTTCGCGCAATGTGCGGCGCGCCGGGCGACAGATCGAGAATGCCGTGCACCACCTGCAACAGCGCAACCAGCGGCCGCCTTCCGAACAGGAAATCGCCGAGGAAATGGGCCTCGACATCCACGCCTATTTCGATCTGCTCAACGATGCGCGCGGTGCCCAGCTGGTCTACTACGAAGACCTGCACGAAGGCGATGGCGACGACTTCCTGGAACGTTTTGCCGATCGTGGCCACCAGGCGCCGTTCGACGTGCTCTCCTCGGTCCACTTCAAGAAGGCGCTGGCGCAGGCGGTGGGCATCCTGCCGGAGCGGGAAAAACAGCTCATGGGCATGTATTACGAGCAGGAAATGAACTTCAAGGAAATCGGCACCGTGCTGGGCGTCTCCGAATCCCGCATCTGCCAGCTCCACAGCCAGGCCATCGCGCGCCTGCGCGGCCGTCTGCGCGAATGGTCGGCGGTCTGAAGGGTGAGCATGGACATCACCAGCATTCTCGGCATTACCCTCGGCCTCTCCGCCATCCTGCTCGGGCAGGCGCTGGAAGGGGGGCACATGGGTTCCCTGTTGCAGTTCACCGCCTTCATGATCGTGATCGGCGGCACCCTGGGCGCGGTGATGTTGCAAAGCAGTACCCGGGTCTTCCTCGACGGTCTTTCCATGCTCAAGTGGGTGTTCCAGCCGCCGCGCGTGGCGCCGCATGACACCCTCAAGCTGATCATCGAGTGGAGCCATCAGGCCCGACGCGGCGGCCTCCTGGCCCTGGAACCGCTGATCGAGCAGCAAGTCGACCTGTTCCATCGCCGTGGCTTGCAGATGCTGGTCGACGGCGCCGAGCCGGAAGTGTTGCGGGAAACCCTGGAAGTCGACTTGCAGGCCTATGAGAACCACTACACCGATGCCGCCAAGATCTGGTTCGCGGCCGGCGGCTATTCGCCCACCATCGGTATTCTCGGCGCGGTGATGGGGCTCATCCACGTCATGGAAAACCTCACCGACCCCTCCAAACTCGGCTCCGGCATCGCCGTCGCCTTCGTCGCCACCATCTACGGCGTCGGCTTTGCCAACCTGCTCTATCTGCCCATTTCCGGAAAATTGCGCTATTGGGTCGGTCGCCAGGTAGCCGACAAGGAACTGTTCATCCTGGGCATGGTGGCCATCGCCAACGGCGAAAACCCACGCATCATCGAAGCCAAGTTGCAGGGGTATCTTTCATGAGAAGCTCTGGCGTAGGTTGGGCAAAGCGCAGCGTGCCCAACATCGCGACGGTTTGTTGGGCACGCTGCGCTTTGCCCAACCTACGTGTCTAGCCACTAGCCGCCATGCGCAAGAAACGTGTAGAAGAGCACGAAAACGTCGAGCGTTGGCTGGTTTCCTACGCCGACTTCATCACCCTGCTGTTCGCCTTCTTCGTGGTGATGTATTCCATATCCTCGATCAACGAGGGCAAGTACCGGGTGATGTCGGACTCGCTGGTCGACGCCTTCCGTGAAGTACCCACCAGTGACAAGCCCATCAAGATGGGCGCGAAAAATGCCGAGATCCTGCAAGGCTCCGGCAAACCCATCGGGGTTGCGGCGCAGCGTCCACAAAGCAACACGCCGGAACGCCAGCAGGCGGCGGAGCGGATGAAGACTGTGGCGAAGAACGTGCTCGAAGCCATGCAGCCGCTGAGCCGGGACGGCAAGGTCCGGGTGACCCAGTCACCGCGCGGCATCACCGTGGAAATCAGCGCCAGCCTGCTGTTCAGCAGCGGCGATGCGGTACTGCAACCCCTCTCCAAAGAGGCCCTGGCGGCGGTCGCCAAGGTTCTCTCCGGGGTCGACAACCCGATCCAGGTGGAAGGCCATAGCGACAACATACCGATCAACAGCCCGGCCTATCCCTCCAACTGGGAACTCTCATCGGCGCGTGCCGGCAGCGTGGTGCGCCTGTTCGCCGAACTGGGCGTACCCACTACCCGCATGGTGGCCATCGGTTATGCCGACAACCAGCCGCTGGACACCAATGCCAGCACCGAAGGCCGTGCCCGCAACCGCCGCGTCAACGTCCTGATCCTCAACGAAGTGGGTGGCGCGGCACAGGAACTCAGCCTCCAGGGTGACGTGCGTACCGGCACGCCCTCTACCGTCGCGCCGCCCGCCGCGCGTTGAGGCGGCCAAGGTTCGACAGGCTTTCGGGACGCGTGCGGAGTGGCGTAAATCACCGGCAAAACCGGGGCGTTCTGGCAAAGTAGCGGCATTCCCCCCCTATTCGAGTTGAATCATGTCGCGTCCCGCCTCGTTCCACCTCCCCCGTTCGCTCGAAGGTTCCCTGTCACGCCGTGATTTTCTCTGGCTCATGGGGGTTGCCGGCTCCGCCGTGCTGTTGCCGCTCTCGGGCTGTGCGATCGACCCGGTCACCGGCCAGAAAACCCTGGTGGGCATGTCCGAAGAGCAGGAAAAAAGCCTCGACAAGCGCCAGTCGCCGAACCAGTTTTCCTCCGACCTCGGCGCGGTCCAGGATGCCGGCCTCAATCGCTACGTGCAGGAAGTCGGCACGACGCTGTGGAGCAAATCGCAGCGCCCGCAGATGCCCTACTCGGCGCGCGTGCTCAACGCCAATTACGTCAACGCCTACACCTTTCCCGGCGGCAGCATGGGCGTCACCCGCGGCATCATGCTGGAGATGAACAATGAAGACGAACTCGCCGCCCTGCTCGGACACGAGATCGGCCATGTCAATGCGCGCCACTCGGCGGAACGCGCCGGCAGGGAGTTGCTCGCCAATGTGGCGCTCACCGCCGCCGGCGTGGCCATCGCCAGTTCGGAAAACGGCCGGCAATACCTGCCCCTGCTGCAACCCTTGAGCCAGATCGGCGCCTCCGCCCTGCTCGCCAAATACAGCCGCGACAACGAGCGCGAAGCGGACAGCCTGGGCCTCGACTACCTGGTGGCCGGCGGCTACAACCCGGATGGCATGGCCGGCCTGATGAACATGCTGCGCAGCGAATCGCGGCAAAAACCCGGCCTGCTGGAAACCATGTTTGCATCCCACCCGATGAGCGAGGAGCGCTACCAGACCGCCCGCCTCACCGCCGAACAGAAATATGCCGGCCAGCGTGGTCGCCCGACGCGGCGCGAACGCTACCTGGACAACACCGCCGGCCTGCGCCGCATCCAGCCCACGGTGGAGTCCTGCCAGAAGGGCGAGGCGCTGATGGCGAAGAAACAGTTGCCGCAGGCGGAAGATCAGTTCGGCCTGGCCCTGCGCCATACCCACGACGACTATGCCGCCAACGTGCTGATGGCCAAGGCCTTGATGGCGCAGAAGAAAAACCGGGAAGCCGACCCCTATCTGGCCGCCGCCAAGTCGATCTATCCCGGCGAAGCTCAGGCCGTACATCTGTCCGGCCTCGCCAAGCTGGCGTTGCGCCAGCCGGAGGCCGCCCTGGCCGAATTCGTGGCCTACGACAAACTGCTGCCGGGCAATCCCAGCACCCTGTTCTTCGTGGGCGCGGCCAACGAAAACATGGGCAACAAGCGCGAAGCGGCCAATTACTACTCCCGCTATCTACAGTCCGGCGCCCAGGGTAGCGAAGCCCAGTTCGCGGTGACGCGGCTCAGAGACTGGAAGGTCATCAAGTAAGGCGCTATGTGATTCGTAGTGGGTAACGCGTTGCCGTAGGAGCGCCTCCGTAGCGTGCGCTGTGCGCACGATGTTTGTCCTGCTGGCACAGCGACACGACGACGAAGAGGGTTTCGAGAGGGCGCTTCATGGTGTCTCGCTGTTGCCGTAATCAGATGTCCGACTGTTCGGCCGCCTCATCCAGCGTCGGCTGTGGTGGGGATTCTTCCTCGGCAGGAGGCTGCTGAGACTCGGTTTTCGACAGCCGCTTTTCTTCCTTCTTTTGTTTTTTGGCCAGGTCTCGCTGACGTTTTTCGAATGCATAGTTGGGTTTGGCCATGGGCAATTCTCTTCAGTTGGGTTCAAGGTGCTTATCAGGGTAACCCGTTTTGCCACGCGGCTGGCGTAGGCTGGCGCGGCGCGGGTGGATAGACTTTCCCGCATGACACACAAGGAGATGACCATGAGTACCCCCCAGAGCGGCATCCTGGCGCCCGTTCCACGCCTGGCCAGGCACCTGTTTTTCGCGCTGGAACCGGGGGCTGCCCCCGCCGATGCGCGCGCGGCGCTGATCGCACTGGTCAGCCGCAGCGATGGCGAGGCCACTGTGGCCGGGCTGGGCGGCACCCTGGTCGCGGCGCTGGGCGCCGGCATCGACGGTCTGCATGGCTTTCCGACTTACGAGACGGCGGGCGTCGCCGTTCCCGCCACGCCGTTTGCCCTGTGGTGCTGGCTGCGCGGCGATGATCGTGGCGAACTGCTGCACCGTGGCCGCGACCTGGAACAGGCCCTCGCCCCGGCGCTGCGTCTGGATAAGGGGATCGACGCCTTCCAGTACGGCCCCAGCCTGGACCTGACCGGCTACGAGGACGGCACCGAGAACCCCAAGGACGACGCTGCGGTGGCCGCCGCCGTGGTCACCGGGCAAGGCCCCGGCCGCGACGGCGCGAGCTTCGTGGCGGTGCAGCAATGGGTGCATGAGCTGGACCGCTTTGCCGCCCTGAGCGGCGAACAACAGGATCTGACTTTCGGCCGCCGCAAAGCGGATAACGAGGAAATCGACGATGCCCCGGAATCGGCCCATGTGAAACGCACCGCCCAGGAGAGCTTCACCCCGGAGGCGTTCGTCCTGCGCCGCTCCATGCCCTGGGCCGACGCCCGCTCGGCGGGGCTGGTGTTCGTCGCCTTCGGCCACTCCCTCGCCGCCTTCGAGGCGCTGCTGCGGCGCATGGTTGGCGCCGAGGATGGCATCCGCGACGCCCTGTTCAATTTCACCCGGCCGGTCAGCGGCGCCTACTTCTGGTGCCCGCCGATGCGCGAAGGGAAGCTCGATCTGAGTGCGCTGGGGCTGTGAGGCGAATACGCCACCGGTTTCAGCACGCCCCTTTCCATCCGCCCAAGCCCGGAACGCCTGCCGCCGACTACTGCCGCACGAAGTCTTCCAGCATGGCGCGCAACTCTTCCCGCCAGGCCTCGATCATCCGCCGCGCGGGGTTTTCCGGGAATTCCTGCAGCCAGGGCTCGAAATCGTCGCTCATCACCGTCATCCGCCCATCCCGCTGGATCAGGGTCAGGCGTAGCGGCAGCAGGTTGAGCAGGCGTGGTTCCGCCGCTTCCGCCCAGCGCACGGCGGATTCGTTGCCGATGAACAGGATGCGGATGTGCGGGTTCTCGAAGCCGCGCTTGGCCAGGGCGGTGTCGATGGGTTGCATCTTCACCAGCACCAGTTCGTGATTGGCGGCGGCCAGGGCGATGTCGTCCAGCGCCTGGCGCATGTCCACGCCCTTGCTCACGGTAAGCGGCTGCGCGTGGCCGGGCAGGCACCAGGCCAGGGCAAGCAACAGGGCTAGACGCTGCAACCTGGATTCCTCAGTTGACCCGTATGGATACAGGCGCGGGAGCATCTGCTGCGGTTCACCCTTCGGGTGGCTCCGTGAGGTCGTCGTAGGAGCGGGCTTGCCCGCGATACAGCGGAGTCGTAGCGCTTCAGCGCGTACGAATCCGGCGTGCCCCTTGCGGGCACCACGGCGGCTATCGCGGGCGAGCCCGCTCCTACGACGAGGTCGGCCGCTGTTTCCAGGTTCATAGCGAGGCCTCCTCCAGAATCGCCAGGTAGTCCTGCTTCAGTTCCTGGCACTCCCCGTGGAGGGCGGGAATATTCTGGGTGATCCAGACCGGGTTGACGGCGATCAGGTCTACCCCGGTCGGCGTTTCCACCAGGGTGACGCGGCAGGGCATCAGTTGCGTGGCGCGCGGGTCCAGGCGCAGGACGCGGTCCATCTTGGCGAAATTGCAGAAATACACCAGACGCACCGAGCGCACTTCCCGGTCATAGGGCACCAGACGGCTGTCGATGGCCTGCTGCCGAACGAAGGTGAAGTTGTGGTTGACGATGGCCTGGCCCAGCGCGGCCACGGCCTGTTCCATGCTCCTTCCCTGAGCGCCGGCGGTGAGCAGCATGGGTTCCGGCTCGCCCGCGCGCGCCGACTGCGCCGCGCCGGACCAAGCCAGAACCAGGATGAGCAGGAACGAATGGATAGGCTGTGACATGAAACCTCCTGTCGGCATCGGGATGACGGCGACAAGGGCATCATCCCACGATCAGGTTGCAGCAAGCCGCATGCCAGCTTATTGGCGAAATGCGTTCAGTTCTTGCGTCGGCGCCGCAACCCCTGCCGGCCCACCCAATCCGCCGCGAACTGGCGGGCGACCCGGCCGGAGCGGCCGCCACGGGCAATCGCCCAGTTGATGGCTTCCTGGCGCATGGTTTCGTCTTCCCGCCCGCCGAGTGCCGCCACCCAGGCGGTGACGATGGCCAGGTAGTCGTCCTGGTTGAACGGCCAGAAGGTGAGGGTGAGGCCGAAACGGTCGGACAGGCTGATCTTTTCCTCGATGCTTTCCGCCGGCCGCACTTCGCCCCCCAGGTGTTGGGTGGCTTCGTTTTCCGCGAAAAACTCCGGCATCAGATGGCGCCGGTTCGAGGTCGCATAGATCAGCACGTTGTCCGGCAACCCCGCCACGGAACCATCGAGCGCGGCTTTCAGCGGCTTGTAGGCGGCGTCATTCGGCTCGAAGGAAAGATCGTCGCTGAACAGGATGAAGCGCCAGGGCTGGCCTTCCAGACGCGCGGTGATGTCGGGCAGGTCGATCAAGTCTTCGCGATCCACTTCCACCAGGCGCAGGCCCTGCTTCGCATGGCGTGGCAGCAGGGCCTTGATCAACGAGGATTTGCCGCAGCCACGGCTGCCGGCGAGCAACACGTTGTTGGCCGGCAGACCCTTGAGGAACTGGCGGGTGTTGCGCTCCAGTTCCGCCTTCTGCTCGGCGATGCCGGTGAGCGCCTCCCAGGGCGGGCAATTCAGGGTGGTTACCGGCAGCAACAGGCCGCGCCCCATTTGGCGGCGCCAGCGGCAGGCCAGGGTCACGCGCCAATCCACCCGTGGCGGCACCGGCGGCAGCCAGACATCCAGACGAGCCAGCAGATCGTTGGCGCGGGCGACCAGGAGCGCCAGTTCCGGGCTGACCTGATAAGTGGGCTGGATGTCTTCGTCTTCGTTGAAATCGCCGTTCATTGCGTCTCCCTGTAGCGCCGGCGCTACGTGCGGTATTCCGCGTTGATCTTCACGTAGTCATAGGAGAAATCGCAGGTCCACACGGTAGCGACAACATTGCCGCGCGCCAGGTCAACGCGCACCGCGATTTCCGCCGCCGCCATCACGCGGGCACCCTCTGCTTCCTGGTAGGACGCGGCACGACCACCGTTTTCCGCGACCAGGACGTTGCCCAGCCAGAGGCGGATGCGTTCCACGTCGAGGTCGGCTATGCCGGCATAGCCGATGGCGGCGAGGATGCGGCCGAGGTTGGGGTCGGAGGCGAAGAACGCGGTCTTGACCAGGGGCGAGCGGGCGATGGCGTAGGCCACCTGTTTGCATTCGGCTTCGTCCTTGCCGCCTTCCACGCGGACTTCCATGAACTTGGTGGCGCCCTCGCCATCGCGCACGATGGCTTGCGCGAGCTGGATCATCACTTCGGTGATGACGGACTGGAGGGAATCAAAGCGGGAATCGCCGGCATCCATGATGACCGGTGCCGCGGGTTGGGCAGGATTCGCGCCGGTGGCGATGAGGATGCAGGCGTCATTGGTCGAGGTGTCGCCATCCACCGTGATGCAGTTGAACGACTTGTTCACCGCATGGCGCAGCATGGCTTCCAGCGCCTCGCAGGAGACCGGCGCGTCGGTGGCGACGAAGGACAGCATGGTCGCCATGTTCGGGTGAATCATGCCGGAGCCCTTGGCGATGCCGGTGACCGTGAAATCCACGCCATTCAGCGCGGCGCGGCGGGAGGTGGCCTTGGCTACGATGTCGGTGGTCATGATCGCTTCGGCCGCCGCCGCCCAGTTCGTCGGCTTGAGATCGGCGAAAGCGGCGGGCAGGGCGGCGATGATCTTGTCGTGCGGCAGGGGTTCGAGAATCACGCCGGTGGAGAAGGGCAGCACCTGCTCCGGTTTCAGGTTCAGGTTTTCCGCCACGGCGGCACAGGTTTCGCGGGCGCGGCGCAGGCCGTCCTCGCCGGTGCCGGCATTGGCGTTGCCGGTGTTCACCAGCAGGGCACGGATGCCTGCCGCGCTGTGCAGATGTTCCTTGCACACGGTCACAGGCGCCGCGCAGAAGCGGTTCTGGGTGAATACGCCCACCACTTCGGCGTCGTGCGGGAGGGTTATCACCAGCACATCGCGGCGGCCGGGTTTCTTGATGCCGGCGGCAGCGACGCCCAGTTCGACACCGGGAACGGGTAGCAGGGAGGCGGGATCGGGAGCGGAGAGATTGACGGGCATGGCGAGAAGGGTCGTGGTGGGAATGGGCCGATTTTAGCGGAGGCTTGCCCGGTTCAAGTCCACGCGATTCATGCCGATAACGCCGTGTCGTCCACAAAATCCTGGAGCCATCATGCAAGTTCGCCAAACCGTCCTTACCGCGCTGGATGCCGCCGCGCTCGCGCCGCTGGCGGAAATCTCACCCAATCTGGTGCTGGTGTTCGCCGCTCCCGCGTTTTTCACCGACGCCACTTTCGCCGCCACCCTGGCACGGGCATTTCCCCTGGCGCGGCGGCTGGCGTTGTCCACCGCCGGCGAAATCTCCAACCAGGGTGTGAGCGACAACAGCATCGTGGTCACCGCCATTCGCTTCGAGCGAATTCCCTTCAAGGTGGTAGCCACCGACTTCGCCGGCATGGATGACTCCGCCGCCGCCGGCCGGCGCCTGGCCGAGCAATTGCTGGCCCCAGACTTGAAAGCCGTGCTGCTGCTGTCGCAAGGGGTGGCCGTGAACGGCAGCGAATTGATCGGCGGCGCGGTATCCGTGCTGGGCAAGTCGATTCCCCTGACCGGCGGGCTGGCCGGCGACAACGGAGCGTTCACGCGCACCTGGGCGATGCTGGATGAGGTGGTCTCGGATCGCCTGATGCTGGCGGTCGGCTTCTATGGCGACGCGGTCAGCTTCGCGCACGGTTCCTTCGGCGGCTGGCAGAGCTTCGGCCCGGCCCGACGCGCGACCAGGGCAGCCGGCAACGTGCTCTACGAACTGGACGGCGAGCCGGCGCTGGCCATCTACAAACGCTATCTCGGCGAATACGCCAAGGACCTGCCCACTTCCGGCCTCCTGTTCCCCTTCGCCATCCTCTCGCACGAGCGTGAGGAAACCGGCTTGATTCGCACCCTGCTGGGCGTTGACGAGCGTGACGGCAGCCTGACCCTGGCCGGCGACATCCCCCAGGACGGCTATCTCAAGCTGATGCACGCCTCCACCGAAGCCCTGGTGGATGGCGCCGAAGCGGCGGCACAAGCCGCCCGGCTGATGGCCAGGGCGGATGGCCAGTCGCTCGCCCTCCTGATTTCCTGCATCGGCCGCAAGTTGGTGATGGGCGATCGGGTGGATGAGGAAGTCGAGGCGGTGGGCGCGGTGTTCGGCCAGGGTTGCGCGCTGGCCGGCTTCTATTCCAACGGTGAGATCAGCCCCTTCCTGGAAACCACCGAGTGCAAGCTGCACAACCAGACCATGACCATCACCTGGCTGGGCGAGGCGGGAACGTGATGCCAAGCTGCGGGATGCGCCGCCGGGCCGATGCCTTGACGTGAAACATGCTCGCCCTTGTAGCGCAGGCGTCCCGCCTGCATTCAGCGCCAAGAGCAGGCGAGGACGCCTGCGCTACAGGTGCGCCCGGTTTCATCATTCGGGGCGGCCTGGCCGCCATGCACGTTAGCGTGAAACAACCACGCCCTTGTAGCGCAGGCGTCCCGCCTGCATTCAGCGCCAAGAGCAGGCGAGAGCCTGCCCCGGACGCGATCCGGGGACGCCTGCGCTACAGGTGCGCCCGGTTTCATCATGCGGGGCGGCCTGGCCGCCATGCACGTTAGCTGACATGCACCGCCTTCTGGAACGCCAGATCAAGCGCGCCCTCGGCCTGGAAGCGGGGCAGTGGCCGCGCCTGGCGGAAGCGCTCGGCACCCTGGCCGACCAGTGCGCGGACGAGGATGCCGGCCTGGCGCGCGCGCTGTTCGGCCTGCCGACGTTGCTGGAGCGGGTGTCCGAGGCCTACACCCAGCAGGAGCGCGATCTCGCCCTGGTCCGGCGCAGCCTGGAGCTGTCTTCCACGGAGCTCAGCGATGCCAATGAGAAATTGCGCGACGAAGCCGCAGCCAGTGCGCAGGCGTTGGCCGCCCTGCAAGGCGCCTTCGATGCCCTGCATGGCGAGGAAGACGCGCAGGGCGGCGATCTGGTCGCCCTGGCCGGGCAGATCGCCGCCCTGACCCGCGACCGCGAGCAAATCCGCGCCGCCCTGGCGAAGAGCGAGGAACGCTTCGACCTCGCCATGCGCGGCGCCAACGATGGGATGTGGGACTGGGACATGGTCCACGGCAGCGTCTATTACTCGCCGCGCTGGAAGGCCATGCTCGGCCACGGCGAGGATGAGATAGGCACCGCCTTGAGCGAATGGTCGGAGCGCGTACACCCCGACGATCTGGCGACGGCCATGGCCGCCATTCAGGCGCATCTCAGCGGCCAGGCCGACAAGTTCGAAACCGTGTTCCGCTTCCGCCACAAGGACGGCCATTTTCTCTGGATGCTCTCGCGCGGCCAGGCGGTGTTCGCCGCCGACGACACGCCGCTGCGCATGGTCGGCACGCATAGCGACATCAGCACGCAGAAACAGGCGGAGGTAGCCCTGATCCAGGCCAAGGAAGCGGCGGAAGCGGCGAGTCGTTCCAAGAGCGAGTTTCTGGCCAACATGAGCCACGAAATCCGCACGCCCATGAACGGCGTCCTGGGCATGCTCACCCTGGCGCTGGATACCTCGCTCAACGCGGAGCAGCGCGAGTATCTGGGCCTGGCGAGTTCCGCCGCCGATGCGCTGCTGCACATCCTCAACGACATCCTGGATTTCTCCAAGATCGAGGCCGGGCGCCTGGAGGTGGCGGCAGACGCCTTCGACCTGGGCGCCCTGCTGCGCGAACTGGTGCGCCTGGAGATGCCGCGCTGCCGCGAGAAGGGCCTGGCGCTGAGCCTGGAGCTTGCCCCCGATTTGCCCGCCACCCTGCTCGCCGACCCGGCCCGGGTGCGCCAGGTGCTGCTCAACCTGCTCGGCAACGCCATCAAGTTCACCCCGCGCGGCGCGATCACCCTGGAGGCACGGCGTGACGGCGACCAGGCCCGCATCGCCGTGCGCGATAGCGGTATCGGCATTCCGCTCGACAAACAGCCCGCCGTGTTCGAGGCGTTTACCCAGGCGGATGGCTCCATCACCCGGCGTTTCGGCGGCACCGGCCTGGGACTGACGATTTCCAGCCGACTGGTGCAGCTCATGGGCGGGCGGATGGGCCTGAACAGCGCGCCGGGAGCGGGCAGCGAGTTCTTTTTCTCCTTGCCGCTGGGGACGGCCCCGCTATCCGTGGCCGCCCCCGTGGCAGTCGCGGCGATCACGCGCCGCGCGCCGCTGGACATTCTGCTGGCCGAGGACAATCCCATCAATCAGCGTCTCGCCATCGCCCTTCTGAGCCGCGAAGGGCACCGCGTCACGCTGGCGGAAAACGGCCTGGAAACCCTGGCGCAACTGGAGCAAGCCCGCTTCGATCTGGTGCTGATGGATATGCGGATGCCGGACCTGGATGGGCTGGAAACCACGCGGCGAATCCGCGAGCGCGAGGCCGGGGAAGGTAGGCGCCTGCCGATCATCGCCCTGACCGCCAACGCCTACGCGGAAGACCGCGAGCGCTGCCTGGCCGCCGGCATGGATGATTTCGTCAGCAAACCGATCCGGCGCGAGGAACTGCTGGCGGCGATCGCCGCCGTGGTCGATGCGTAGGATGGGTTGAGCGATAGCGAAACCCATCACGGCGGCGAAACCGGGGGATCGATGGGTTTCGCTATCGCTCAACCCATCCTACGACTACGACGTCCCGCCCACCGTCAGGCCATCCACCCGCAAGGTCGGTTGCCCCACGCCGACCGGGACGCTCTGGCCTTCCTTGCCGCAGGTGCCCACGCCCGGGTCGAGTTTCATGTCGTTGCCGATCATGGAGACTCGAGTCAGCACGTCGGGGCCGTTGCCGATCAGGCTGGCACCCTTCACCGGACGGGTGATGCGGCCGTCCTCGATCAGGTAAGCCTCGGCCGCCGAGAACACGAATTTGCCGCTGGTGATGTCGACCTGGCCGCCGCCGAAGTTGGCGGCATAGAGGCCTTTCTTCACCGAGGCGATGATTTCGGCGGGGTCTTTGTCTCCAGCCAGCATGTAGGTGTTGGTCATGCGCGGCATCGGCAGATGGGCGAACGATTCGCGCCGCCCGTTGCCGGTAGGGGCCATGCCCATCAGGCGGGCATTCATGGCGTCCTGCATGTAGCCCTTGAGGATGCCGTTTTCGATCAGCACGGTGTTTTGTGTCGGGGTGCCCTCGTCGTCGACATTGAGCGAGCCGCGACGATTGGCCAGGGTGCCATCGTCCACCACGGTGACGCCGTCCGCCGCCACCCGCTCGCCGATGCGGCCGGAAAAGGCGGAAGAACCCTTGCGGTTGAAATCGCCTTCCAGGCCGTGGCCGATGGCCTCGTGCAGCAGAATGCCGGGCCAGCCTGCGCCGAGGACCACGGTCATGTTGCCGGCCGGGGCCGGGATGGCATCGAGATTGGTGAGCGCCTGGGCCACCGCCAACTGCGCGTATTCGAGCAACTGGTCATCGCTGAAATGCGCGTAGTTGAAACGGCCGCCACCGCCTGCCGAGCCCTGCTCGCGGCGGCCGTCCTGTTCGACGATGACTTGCAGCGAAACCCGCACCAGCGGCCGCACGTCGGCCGCCAGGCGACCATCCAGGCGCGCCACCAGCATCACTTCATATTCGCCGGCGAGGCTGGCCATGACCTGGCTGACCCGGGGGTCGAGTTCGCGCGCGTATTTTTCCAGCCGGTGCAGCAGGGAAACCTTGTCCGCCTCGGTGAGCGAGGCCAGCGGGTCGATCGGCGCGTACAGCGCGCGCCCGCGCACTTTATTGGCGATTCGCGTACTGGCGGATTGGCCGGCGGCGGCGATGGCGCGCACCGTGGTCGCGGCTTCCCGCATGGCCTTCAGGCTGATGTCGTCGGAATAGGCGAAAGCGGTGCGATCGCCGGTTACGGCGCGCACGCCGACACCCTGGTCGATATTGAAGCTGCCCGATTTGACCTGGCCTTCTTCCAGGCTCCAGGCCTCGGAACGGGAGTATTGGAAATACAGGTCGGCGTCATCTACCTGATGCGCGCCGAGCAAGCCGAACACCTCATCGAGTTGCGTGAGATCAAGCTCATTGGGCAGCAACAGGGTGGATTCGGCGGTGGAGAAGAGATAGAGGTTGGGGTCGACGGCGTTCATGGGGGGCTCGTAGCGCCGGCATCCTGCCGGCGGGGTTGGAGGCCGGCGGGGGCCGGCGCGACTGTTCAGGGCTTGATGACTTCGACCTTGATGCCTTTCTTGCACTCCAGGGTGCGGTGCTTGAGGGCGGGCAGGCTGGTGCGCAGACCGGCCTGGTAGTCGGGGTTGAGGCCGGCGACGACCACGCCGGAGCCGCGCGGCAGGCGGTCGAGGATGTTGCCCCAGGGGTCGACGATCATGCTGTCGCCGTGAGTCTCGCGGCCGGAGACGTGGTAGCCGCCCTGCGCCGGGGCGATCACGTAGGCCAGGTTCTCGATGGCGCGGGCGCGGATCAAGGTTTCAAAATGCGCGCGGCCGGTGGTGGCGGTGAAGGCGGCCGGGACCACGATCATGTCCACAGCGCCCATCGCCCGATACAGCTCGGGAAAGCGCAGGTCGTAACAGATCGACAGGCCAAGGCGGCCGAACGGGGTTTCCACCACCACCACGCGGTCACCCGGCTCGATGGTGCTTTCCTCGCTGTAGTGCTCGTTGCCGAGATCGAGGCCGAACAGGTGGATCTTGTCGTAGCGCGCCGCCAACTTGCCCTTGTCGTCGTAGACCAGGCAGGCGTTGCGCACCTTGCCGGGATCGTCGCAGGCCATCGGAATGGAGCCGCCGACCAGCCAGATGCCGTGCTTCCTGGCCTGGGCGGCGAGAAAACGTTGCATCGGCCCCTTGCCCGGTTGTTCCCGCACCTTGATCTTGTCGGTGTCGTTGAGGCCCATGATGGAGAAGTTTTCCGGCAGTGCCACCAGCTTGGCGCCGGCCGCCGCCGCCATGCCGATGAGTCGCTCGGCTTCCGCCAGGTTGGCCGCCACATTAGGGCCGGAGGCCATCTGGATGGCCGCCACCCGAGTGATGCCGCTGGCTTCCTTGGCGGGTTTCGGGGCGGCGCGGGATTTGGTCTTGGCGAAGCTGGAGGGTTTGATGCGGGTCACGAGGGCATCCTTGCGGCGTGAGGAAAGGGCGGGCGTGGCTTGAGGGTACACAAGGATTTCGCTGCACCGCAATAGCGGTGCGTGCGCCGTGCGCACGTTCAGCCAATCGTGCGCGCGGCGCACGCTACGGTTCAACCGCGCCGTAGGAGCGGGCTTGCCCGCGATACAACGGTGGCTATCGCGGGCAAGCCCGCTCCCACGGGGGCCACGGTTCAAACATCCACCGGGTCGACATCCAGCACCCACTTCACGCCGCGCGCCGGCAGCGGCGCCAGGGCTTCCAGCCAGTGCCCGAGAAAGGCTTGCAGGCGGTTACGGGTGGCGGCTTGCAGCAACAGTTGCAAGCGGTGGCGGCCGGCGATTCGGACCATCAACGCCGGCACCGGATCGAAAATTTCCACGCCCTGCGCCACGCCTTGGCCCATTCCCTGCCCAATCTCCAGTCCAACTTCGCGGGCGGCCAGGAGGAAGCCCAGTGCCGCTTCTTCCGTACTCGCCTCGGCGCGCAATACCGCTTGCGCCACAAAGGGCGGGAAGTCGGCGGCGCGGCGTTCGCGCAGGGCGGCTTCGGCAAAACCGGGGTAATCGTGGCGCACCACCGACTGATACAAGGGGTGGCCGGGGTAGCGGGTCTGGATCAGCACCTCGCCGGGGTGTTCGGCGCGGCCGGCGCGCCCCGCCACCTGCATGAGCTGCGCGAACAGGCGCTCGCCGGCGCGAAAGTCCGGCGACACCAGGGCCTGGTCGGCGCCGATCACCCCCACCAGGGTGAGGTGGGGGAAGTCGTGGCCCTTGGCGACGATCTGGGTGCCCACCAGGATATCCACCTCGCGCGCCGCCACCCGGTCGCGCATCGCCGAGAAGGCGCCCTTGCGCGCGGCGCTGTCGCGGTCGATGCGCAGAATGCGGGCTTCCGGGAAGTGTTCCGCCAGGGTTTCTTCCACCCGCTGCGTGCCCTGGCCGGCCGGGCGCAGATCGACACTGCCGCAGTCCGGGCAGGCTTCCGGCGGCCGGGTATCGAGGCCGCAGTGGTGGCAAACCAGGCGGTAGCCGGCCGCATTTCCCACCCCGGCGCGATGCAGCACCAGATGCGCGGAACAGCGCGGGCAGGGAAACACATGGCCGCAGCCGTTGCACAGCAGGGTCGGGGCGTAACCGCGCCGGTTGATGAATATCAGGCTCTGTTCGCCGCGTTGCAGGGTCGCTTCCAGGGCCGTGAGCAGGGCGCGGCTGAGACCCTGTTTGGGGCGGTCGTTGCGGCTGTCGATCAGGCGCACTTTCGGCAGGCTGGCCTGGGCATGGGCGCGGGCGGCCAGGCTGAGCAGCCGGTAGCGCCCGGCGCGGGCGTTCTTCCAGGTTTCCAGTGCCGGCGTGGCGGAACCCAGCAGCACCGGCACCCCCGCCTGGCGCGCACGCCAGACCGCCACGTCGCGCGCGGAATAGCGCATGCCTTCCATCTGCTTGTAGGAAGTGTCGTGTTCCTCATCGACCACGATCAGGCCCAATCGCGGCAGCGGTGTGAACACCGCCAGGCGGGTGCCCAGGATGATGTCGGCATCGCCGCGCAAGGCCGCCAGCCAGCCGGCGCGCCGTTCGCCGTCGGCCAGGCCGCTGTGCAGGCCGATCAGGTTGCGGCCGGGGAAGCGTTGCGCGAAACGCTCGCTGAGTTGCGGCGTGAGGTGGATTTCCGGCACCAGGATCAGGGCCTGCTCGCCGCGCGCCAGGGCCTCGGCGACCAGGCGCAGATACACCTCGGTCTTGCCACTGCCGGTGACGCCATGCAGCAGCCACGGCGAGAAACCCGCGCCCGCCGCGCGGATGGCGGCCAGCGCCGCTTCCTGATCCGGGGTGGGCGTGGGAATGCGGACCGCGTGCGCCGGCTGTACGGGCACGACATGGCCTTGCAGCCAGCCGCGTTTCAACCAATCGCGCAGCAGCGCCTTTTCCCGGTCATTGAGATCGGCGCGCGCCACCGGGTTGGCCACCGAGGTTGCCGCCGGGTTTGCCACCGGGTTTGCCAAAAACCGGGCGGCGAGGGCGAATTGCGCGGGTTTCCGGGCGTCGATCAAGGCAACCTCGGCGCGCCCCGTGGCGGTCAGCGTATAGGACGCCGGCAGGGATGCCGGCGCTACTTGGCGGCCGCTACGGCGCAGGGCCGGCGGCAGCAGGCTGGCGAGAACCGCGCCCAGGGGGTGGTGGTAGTAGCCGGCGGCGAAGCGCGCCAGGGCGAGCAACTCGGCCGGCAGTGGCGGCGTGTCGCGGTCGATGTGCTTGAGTGCTTTCAGGGCGGCGGCCGGCACCTCGCTGTGCGTCGCCAGCTCGACCAGCACGCCCACCAGCGTGCGCGGCCCGAACGGGACTTCGACCCGACGGCCGATGTCGGCCGCCTCCGCCTCCGGCGCCAGATAGTCGAACAGGCGGTCGAGCGGGGTGTCGAGGGCGACCCGGGCGATGAAGCTCATACCGGCACCGTAGGTTGGGCAAAGCGCAGCGTGCCCAACATTGCGACGGTTCGTTGGGCACGCTGCGCTTTGCCCAACCTACGGCCGAAATCAAGCAAAGGTTTCATGTTGCAGAGCCGCATTCTTGCTAGTCAATTAACGCTCGAAGTTAAAGTGATTTGTCACAACAAAAGCCGAAGCCGATGCCGCTCAAGGAGGTTTTCGAGTTGTCCACCGAACCTGTGGATAACCATGTGGACAAGCTGTCATGAAAGGGTCAAAAACACTTGTAGAACGGGCGCTTATGCCATTGGCCTGTTTTTTATGCACAAAACAAATTATTGAAAATCAATGAGTTACGTTAGGCGGTGGAATTTATCCAAAGGCAGGTGCGGGAAGTTAAGTCAAGCGCATTAATGTGCATAAGTGCTTGCTAATTTGCTGCTTTTCCCATGTTCTCCGGTGCCGCCATCAGGGTGTCGGTGGCCCACTCCACCAGGGCATCCTGAGCGCGGCCAGCGGCACCGGCGTTGTGGTGGTTGATCAGGAACACGACGACGCGGCGCCGCCCGTTCGGGGTGCGCGCGTAACCGGCCAGGTTACGCACGCCATCGAGGCTGCCACTTTTCAGCCAGGCCTGGCCTTGGGCCGCAGAGTCGTTGAGGCGGTTCTTCTGGGTGCCTTCCAACCCCACCGCCGGCAACGAAGCGGCGAACTCGAACCAGGCCGGTTGCAGGGTGGCCCAACGCAACAGTTTGGCCAGGGAGGCTGCCGAGATGCGCTCGATGCGCGAGAGGCCGGCGCCGTTTTCCAGCACCAGCTTGCCGCAGTCGAGATCGCGCGCCGCCAGCCAGGCGCGCAGCGCTCGCTCGCCCTTGTCCCAGGTGGCGGGCGCGCCGAATCGGGCGGCGCCGAGGTTGAGCAGCAGCATCCTGGCCATGACGTTGTTGCTGAACTTGTTGGTGTCGCGCACCAGTTGCGCGACCGGCTGTGAGTCGAATTCCAGTAACGACAGCGCCGTGATCGGTGTCTGGCCACTCACCACGCCGCCACTGAGTTGGCCACCCAGCTCGTTCCAGAGACGGCTGAACCAGGCGGCCGTGGTGGCATCCGGCGGCAGCAGGTTGAGGCTGATGGCCTGATCGCCGCAAGCCAGGGCATAGCGACCAGTCAGGGTGAGCTTGCCGGCATCCAGAATCATCTGTTCGCGCAGGCCGTTGCAGGCACCATCGCCGGGCGTCAACCGGTTGGCGAGTGTGATGGCTGCAAGCGGCGGGTCGAAGCGCGCGCTGACGTTCATGCCGTCGCTGGCCAGGCGCAAGGCCACCGTGTTGAAGTTGACCAGTAGCGCGGCGGGCGGGGCGTTGTAGGGTCGTAGCGGCGCCTGATCGAAGGCGGCGGGGTCGCTTGGGTCGAGTTGGTAATAGCCGCCGTCGAGGATCACCTCGCCGCGTATTTCGCGCACTCCGCGCGCGCGAATTTCCCTGAGCAATAGCCAGAAGCGCTCCACGGTCAGTGACGGGTCGCCGCCGCCCTGCAATATCAGGCGGCCGTCGAGAACGCCGTCCTTGAGCGTGCCGTCCAGCAATACACGGGTTTTGAAGGTGTGCGCGGGGCCGAAACTGTCGAGCGTGGCCAGGGTGGTGACCAGTTTCATCACCGAAGCGGGGTTCAGAGAACGCTCGCCACCGTGCAGAAGCAGCGGTTCGGCAGCATCGAGGTCGTGTACCACGATAGCCACGTTGCTGTCGGGAATGCCGGCCTGGCGCAGGGCCTGGGCGACCGGTTGTGGGAGATCGGCGTGGGCGCCGGCAGCGAGAAAAAAAAGCGCAACCGCCGACCGTAAGCAGATCAAAGCGCGGCGTGTCCTGCATCGAGATGGTTTATTGGGCATGACGACCCGCAACTGCCCGATACCGACAGATTACGTGCCACCCGTCTTGGTGGCCTGGTGCGCCTTCGACTTGGCGCGACAATCCGCGCATTTCCAGCGTTTGGCGCCGTTCGCGCAGCGCACCAGGGCACCGCCCAGGAGCGGTTTGGTGCGGCCACAACTGGAGCAGAAACGCCGCTCCTCCATTTCGCTCGCCAACAGCATTACTGATGTTTCTGGTGTTTCCTGTGTCATATATCCGCCTCTACCGTGTTGCCTTTTGCTTCCATCCATTCCCGGCGCGCGCCGGCCTCTCCCTTGCCCATGAGCATGTCGAACATGGTGATCGCCGCCGCCATTTCTTCGCGCGACACCCGCACCGGCAAGACCCGGCGAGTGGCCGGGCTCATCGCGGTTTCCCGCAATTGTTCCGGATTCATCTCGCCCAGGCCCTTGAAACGACCCACTTCGATGGACTCCGGTTTCACCCCGTCGCGCACCAGGCGGTCACGAATCGCCGTCAACTCGTCATCGTCCAGGGCGTAGAAACGGCGCATCGGCTTCTTGCCGCGCGCCGGTACGTCCACCCGATACAACGGCGGTTGCGCCACGCAGATGCGGCCCTGTTCCACCAGCCGTGGAAAGTGGCGGAAGAACAGGGTGAGCAACAGGGTGTTGATGTGGGAACCATCGACATCGGCATCCGCCATCAGCACTACCTTGCCATATCTGAGGCCGGAAAGGTCGGGATGATCGTCGATAGCGTGCCGTTCCACCCCCAGGGCAACGGCGATGTCGTGTACTTCGTTGTTGGCGTAAAGGCGTTCCGGCTCCACTTCCCAGGTGTTCAGCACCTTGCCGCGCAGGGGCAGGATGGCCTGGGTTTCGCGGTCACGCGCCTGTTTGGCGGAGCCGCCGGCGGAATCGCCTTCGACCAGAAACAGTTCGTTGCTTTCCATGTCGCTGCCGCTGGCATCGGACAGCTTGCCCGGCAGCACCACCACGGAGGATTGTTTGCGCTTCTCCACCTTCTGCGCCGATTTCAGCCGGCTCGCCGCCGCCCGCGCGGCCAGTTCGGCCAGCGTCTTGCCGTGCTCGACATGGCCGTTGAGCCAGACTTCGAAGGGGTCGCGCACCATGCTGGAGACCAGTTTCACCGCCTCGCGCGAGTTGAGTTTTTCCTTCACCTGGCCCTGGAACTGCGGGTCGAGGATGCGCGCCGAGAGCACGAAGCTCATCCGCCCGCAGACATCCTCCTGGCGCAACTGGACGCCGCGTGGCAGCAGGCCGTGGTGTTCGGCGAAGGCTTTGACCGCATCGAACACCCCGGCTTTGAGGCCGGCTTCGTGGGTGCCGCCCTGCGCGGTGTGGATCAGGTTGACGAAGCTTTCCGCCGCGCCGGTTCCGTCCGCCCAGGTGAACACCCAGGCCGCGCCTTCGCCTTTGGCATAGCCGCCGCCGTCGCCATCGGCATAGCGCTCGCCGGAGAAGGCGGGCAGCAGGGGTTCCGCATCGTTGAGCAATTCCGCCAAGTACTGCGGCAGGCCGTTCGGGTAGGACCAGGCTTTTTCCTGCTCGCCCTCCTCGCGCTCGATAACCAGCTTCACGGTCACGCCGGGCAGCAAGACTGCCTTGGCGCGCAGCAGGCGCTCCAACTCAGGCAGGGAGATGCGCGGGCTGTCGAAAAACGCCGGGTCGGGCCAGGCGCGCACCAGGGTGCCGGTGTCTTTTTTCGCGCACTTGCCGACCACTTGCAGCGGGATGGACACCTTGCCGCCGTCGGCGAATTCGACCTGGTGCAACTCGCCATCGCGCTTTACCGTGACCCTCAAACGGGTGGACAAGGCATTGGTCACCGACACGCCGACGCCATGCAGGCCGCCGGAAAAGGCATAAGCGCCGTCGCCGCTGGTCTTGTCGAACTTGCCGCCGGCATGCAGGCGGGTGAATACCACCACCACGGTCGGCTCCTTCTCGGTGGGATGCGGCCCCACCGGAATGCCGCGACCATCGTCCGCCACCGAAACCGAGCCATCGAGGTGCGCGCGCACCGTGAGATTGCGCGCGTAGCCGGCCAGCGCCTCGTCGGCGGCGTTGTCGATCACTTCCTGGATGACATGGGTGGGCGAGTCGGTGCGCGTGTACATGCCCGGCCGCGCGCGCACCGGTTCCAGGCCCTTCAGAACTTTGATTGAGGATTCGTCGTAAAGCGTCATGCGGTGTCGTTATGTACGGTGGCGAATCGGAAAAGGCGCAAGTAAACGGGCAAGTCGCCTTCGATGCAAGCTTTCACGGCACGCGAAGTAGTCATTTGCGGCTTAATATCCCGCGCCACCCCCATGAGACCCCCTATTCCGACGGCTAAACCCTACTTGCCACCCCTGTTTTGCTTGCCAATGTTTGACAGTCTTTGCCAGCCTGGCTAGTTTCGAAACACCCTCCCGCAAGGACGCTCGCCATGACGATGAACATCAACCTAACGCCGCAACTTGAATCCATGGTGCGAGAAAAAGTCAGTTCAGGACGCTATACCTCGGCCAGCGAGGTGGTGCGCGAGGCGTTGCGCCTGATGGAAGAGCAGGATCACCTGCGCGCGGCGAAGCTCGAACAGTTGCGCCAGGCTATCCGTGAAGGTGTGGCAAGCGGCGTCGCGACGCCATTGAGCATGGCCGAGGTGAAGGCTGAAGGGCGCCGTCGCCGCGCGGCCCGCCTGGCCGAGCCGGGTACGCAGGATTGATTCACGCCCTCTGTTTACTCTGTTTCGGAGATTTTCATGCCCATCGTCGCCCATAACGATTTGCCCGCCCTGCAACGCCTGCGTGAGGCGGGAACGACCATCGTGCTGCCTGAGGCGCGGGCGGCGCATCAGGACATTCGCGAACTGCATATCGGCCTGCTGAACATGATGCCGGATGCGGCGCTGGAGGCGACCGAGCGGCAGTTTTTCCGGCTGATCGGCGAGAGCAACCCGATCGCGCAGTTCTATGTGCACCCCTTCACGCTCGCTGCCATCCCGCGCGGCGACAAGGCGGCGGCACATATCGCGCGCTATTACGAGACGTTTGCACAAGTGCGGGAACAGGGCCTGGATGCGTTGATCATCACCGGCGCCAACGTCACCGGCGAGGATTTGTCGAAGGAGCCGTTCTGGGGGCCGCTGGGCGAGGTCATCGACTGGGCCTGGGGCAACGTCACCACCACCCTGCTGTCCTGCCTGGCCACCCATGCGGTGCTGCACTTCCGTTACGGCCAGCCGCGCGTGCGGCAGCCGAACAAGCGCTGGGGCGTGTTCTCGCACCGGGTGATGGACAAGCGGCATCCGCTGGTGGGCGATGTGAATACCCGCTTCGATGTGCCGCATTCGCGCTGGAACGATGTCTCGCGCGCCCAGTTCGAAGCCGCCGGCCTGCGCGTGCTGGTGGAAAGCGAGGAAGTGGGGGTGCACCTGGCCACCAGCCACGACGGCCTGCGTATGGTGTTTTTCCAGGGCCATCCGGAATACGACACGATTTCCCTGTTGAAGGAATACAAGCGTGATGCGCTGCTGGCGGCGCAAGGCAAGTTGCCCTCCCCGCCGCCCTTCCCGGACAACTATCTGCGCCCGCACGAGCAGGCCATCCTGCTGGAATGGCGCGAGCATCTGCATAAAGCGGTAGCGGCGGGCGAGGCGCTGCCGGCATTCCCGGAAGCCCTGGTGGCGGCCAATCTCGACAACACCTGGCACGACACCGCCGAAGCCGTGATCGGCAACTGGATGGGGTGCATGTATCAGGTGACCCACCGCGATCGCAAGAAGCCGTTCATGGATGGGGTGAACCCGGATGATCCGTTTGGCATTTACTCGTAGCCCGGATGCAGCGGAGTCGTTGGCGCTTCAGCGCTTACGAATCCGGCGTCCCCCTTGCGGGGGCAGCGTAGCGGAATCCGGGAGCTTAGGTGCCCCACTTCCCCGGATTCCGCTATCGCTGCATCCGGGCTACAGATATTCCCGTTGTTGCCGTTACCCCCTTGCCCGTTCAGGGCCATCAAGGAGCCTCCATGCAACATCTGACCCCCAAAGAAACCCACGAATTTCTGCAAAGCCATGCCGATGCGGTGTTCATCGACTGCCGTTCGGAGGTCGAATTCCTGTTCGTCGGGCACCCGGTGGGAGCTCTCCTCATCCCCTGGTACGAGGGCGTCAACTGGGAACTGAACCCGCATTTTCTCGGCCAGGTGCGCATGGCCGCTTCGCACCATCGCCCGGTGCTGCTCATCTGCCGTTCCGGCAACCGTTCGCAAGAAGCCGGCGAGTATCTGGAGCAGAACGGTTTCTCGAACGTCTACAACGTGCTCTACGGCTTCGAGGGCGAACTGGACGACAACCACATGCGCTCCACCCACAACGGCTGGCGCTTCGACGGGTTGCCCTGGGAACAGTGCTGAACCTGTAGCGCCGGCGCTACATCTCATATGAACCTAAAAAACGCAGTTGGCGTGGACGTGGGAGCGGGCTTGCCCGCGATAACCACCGCAATATCGCGGGCAAGCCCGCTCCTACGGCAGATTCGCGGCTTCACCCGCGGGGTGAGCACATCGGCAAGCCTTGGCGACAGCATCCAGGCCGCATTCCAGGGGTGGATGCACATTCAACAGAGAAATCCAGGATGAACCGCACCGAACACATCGAAAACCTGCTGCTGAATCTCACGGAAAACCTGGGCAATCGGCCCATGTTGATCGAACTGGCCGTGCTGGCCGCCCTGGCGGCGCTGTCCTGGCTGCTGATGAGCACATTGCGCACACGCACCGAGGCGATCAGCGAGGAGAAACAGCTTATCCATCTGTCCCCTTCGGAATGGGGCCGGCTGGGGTTTCCCGCCTTCCTGCTGCCGATGATTCTGGTCGGCCGCGTGGTGCTGGGGCATTGGCAGGACGTACACCTGTTCAACCTGGCCTTGCCGCTGCTCGGCTCCTTCTTCGCCATTCAGGCCGTGCTGCATGGGCTGCGCCGAGTGTTCCAGCCGGGCCGCACGCTGCTGTCGCTGCAACGCGCGGTGTCCTGGCTGGTCTGGGGCGCCCTGGTGCTGCATATCACCGGCTATCTCGCTGCCGTGATCGCCGCGCTCGACGGCATCGGCTTCAGCGTCGGCAAACAGCATCTCTCCCTGTACACCGCGCTGGTTGGCCTGCTCTCGCTGGGCGCGCTGATTACCCTGGCGCTGTGGCTGTCGAAGCTGGTCGGCGGCCGCCTGGCCACGGCCATGCCGGACAACATCAATCTGCGTCTGGCGCTGAGCAAGATGACGCACGGATTGCTGCTTGTGGTGGCGATCCTGATCGCCCTGCCGCTGGTGGGCATCGACATCACGGTGCTGTCGGTATTCGGCGGTGCGCTGGGCGTCGGCCTCGGTCTGGGCTTGCAGAAGATCGCCGCCAACTACGTCTCCGGTTTCACCCTGCTGCTGGATCAGTCGATTCGCATCGGCGACATGGTCACGGTGGGCCAGTATTTCGGCGAGATTACTCAGATCGCCACCCGCTACACCGTCATTCGCAGCCAGGACGGCACCGAAAACATCGTACCCAACGACACCCTGATTACCTCGGCGGTGGTCAATCACACCCTCGCCAATCGCGACAACCGCATGATGCTGCAGGTGCCGGTAGCCTACGGCAGCGACCTGAAGCTGGCGCAGCGGGTGATGTTGGAGGCGCTGGCCAAGGTGGGCGGCACCCTGGTCGAACCGAAGCCGCAGGTGCAGTTGACCAGCTTCGGCGACAACGGCATCAACCTCGATCTGGTGTTCTGGAACGACCACCCGGAAGCCGGCATGCTGAAACTGCGCTCGGACATCAACTGGGCGATCTGGGAGGGGTTTCAGCGCGAGGGCATCGAAATCCCTTATCCGCAACGGGTTGTACATCTGGCCGGCGCGGCCAACAATCCCGCCTCTACCAGCCACACGAGTCCCGCATGAGCGCATATCTGAACGGATTGATAGCCCTGCCCTGGTGGGGTTATGTCGTGGTTACCCTGGCGCTGACCCACATCAGCATCGCCGGCATCACCATCTTCCTGCACCGCGCGCAGGCGCATCGGGCGCTCGATCTTCACCCCATCGCCAGCCATTTCTTCCGCTTCTGGCTCTGGCTCACGACCGGCGCCGTCACCCGCGAATGGGTCAGCGTGCACCGCAAGCACCACGCCAAATGCGAGACCGCCGAAGACCCGCACAGCCCGGTCATCCTCGGCATCGGCACGGTGCTGACGCACGGCTATGAGCTTTACCAGGCGGCGGCCAGTGAACCCGCCACCTGCGAGCGCTACGGCCACGGCACCCCGGACGACTGGCTGGAACGCAACCTCTACAGCGGCCGCCGCAACCTGGGCATCACCCTGATGCTGCTCATCGACCTCGCCCTGTTCGGTGCCATCGGCCTGACCCTCTGGGCGGTGCAGATGCTCTGGATGCCGTTATTCGCCGCCGGCATCATCAACGGCGCCGGCCACTATTTTGGTTATCGCAACTTCGCCTGCGATGACGCCAGCAGCAACATCGTGCCCTGGGGCATCCTGATCGGCGGCGAGGAACTGCACAACAACCATCACGCCTACGGCAGTTCCGCCAAGCTCTCCAACCGCTGGTACGAAATCGACATCGGCTGGGGCTACATCCGCATCCTGGAGTTTTTCGGTCTGGCCAACGTCAAAAAAGTCGCCCCCAGAGTGCGCTGGGGCGAGATCAAGCACTTCTGCGATGTCGAATTGCTGCATAGCGTGGCTACCCACCGTTACGACGTGCTCACCCGCTACGCGCGCGGCATGAAACGCACCTATGCCGAAGAACTCGAGAAACTGGGCGCCAGCCTGCCCCAAGGCATCACGCTCAGGCAGGCGCGGGCCTGGTTCGGCCGCAACCTCGCCGATCTGAAAACCAGTGAGCGCCTGCATCTGCAAACCCTGTTGGCGCAAAGCCCGCGCCTCAATACCCTGTATCAGATGCGCCAGGAACTCATCGCCCTGTGGGGCCGCTCCACCGCCTCCAGCGAGCAGTTGGTGAGGCAACTCCAGGACTGGTGCCAGCGCGCCGAAAGCAGTGGCATCGAAGCGCTCTCGCAATTTTCGTTCCGGCTGCGCCGCTACGCCTGAGCGGCCACCTCCGGGCCACCTCCCGCCTGAGCGAGTCCGGGTCATGAATAACCCGGACCAGGCCCGTCCCACGGCAATCCGGGGTCGTTCTGACCCACCTCTCATTCAGCCTGATCACCGCGATGCGCTACGCCACGGCCATCCTCAGAATGGGCCGCGTGTGGCATGTTGCTTGCTAGATAGGTCGACCCCCATGCGAGGTGGGGCGACCAGAACCGCTGATGAGAAAGGAATAACCATGATCCTAGAAACCTCAGTTGACCGCTCCTTGGCCCTCGTGAGGGCGCATGGATGCTGGCGTTAGCGCCTCCGATGGCGCTCACCCATTGGGTGACGCCGCTACGCGCCCGATTGCACGGTTTTCGGGCCGGTTGGATGCGT
>JAUYFG010000307.1 GCA_030690985.1 Pseudomonadota bacterium | reverse complement strand
TCGCTGACGGCGAAATATACCCGGTCCGGCATGCCGGGGTCGCTGCCATCCGGCAGGGCGGGCGTGATATCGAGCCGTTCCTGGCCGCTTCCCAGGCGCATCTGTACCGCCACCGATTGAGCCCGCTCCAGCAGCGCCAGGTCGTAGGGCTGGTTGGCGTAGTTGAGCGTGGCGACATAGCCTGCCACTGTGCTGAACAGCCACAGCACAAACAGCGGCGTCAGCAGCCAGTTCATGAGGTGGTCGCGGAGGGAGAGAACGTCTTCTTCCATGGGGTAGTTCCGTGTCCGCCGGATAATCAGGCGGGTGCTTTGTCGATGATGTAACCCAGGCCGCGAATGGTGCGGATGGTGACGCCAGCGGGCTCGATTTTCTTGCGCAGGCGGTGAATGTAGACCTCGATGGCGTTGCCGCTGGCCTCCTCGGAGTAGCTGTAGAGCCTCTCCAGCAGTTGTTCCTTGCTCACTACCCAGCCAATCCGTGACATCAGCGCCTCCAGTACGCCCAGTTCGCGCGTGGTAAGTTCCAGTGCTTCGCCGTTGATGGCGGCACGTCGCCCGACGCTGTCGAAAACCAGCGTGCCGCAAGCAAATACCGGGTTCACGCCGCACTGGCCGCGCCGCAACAGCGCCCGTACCCGCGCTTCCAGTTCCGGCAGGTTAAAAGGTTTGACCAGGTAGTCGTCCGCGCCCAAGTCGAGTCCCTTGACCCGGTCCTCCACGCCATCGCGGGCGGTCAGAATGATCACTGGGACCTGGCGGTTGCGCTCGCGCAGACTGCGCAAAACCTGAAGCCCATCCATACGCGGCAGGCCGAGGTCGAGGATGGCCAGGTCAAAGGGCTGCTCACCCTTGAGCATCAGGTCGGCATCCAGGCCGTCCGCGACGTGATCGACCGCGTACCCAGCCTGTCGCATGGAGCGGCACAGGCCATCGGCCAGAACTTCATCGTCTTCGGCAATCAGGATGCGCATTGTAAGGTTTGTGTAAGGCCGGGAGGATAGTTTAGCGGGAGTGTGGCGGTTTAGCGCCCATTGCCTGCCTGAAAACATTCTAATAGGAGTGCCAAAAATGTCAAAACGCGAAATGAACTGGGCCGCGATCGATTCCGATCCGCGCTTCCAGGCATTGCACCGCAAGAAGACCACCTTCCTGTGGGGCCTGATGATTTTTTCAGTGATCTATTACTTCATGCTACCGATTGGCGCGGCCTATTTCCAGGATCTGTTCAAGATCAAGGTATGGGGCGTGGTCAACGTCGGCATCCTGTTCGCGCTGTCCGAATTTGTGGTGGCCTGGACCATTGCCTATGTCTATTCGAAGAAGGCCAATGCCGAATTCGACACCATGGCGCAAGAAATCATCAACGACGCGCACAAGATGGGAGTCTGACATGAGACCAAGCTATAACAAACTCGCCCTTTCCGCCGCTGCCCTGCTGGCCAGCGGCCCTGCCTTCGCGGCGGGCGGTGGCGCGGTGGCCGACGAGTTCAAATGGATGACCTTCGCGGTGTTTGGCGTGATTATCGCCATCACCATGGCGATCACCTTCTGGGCTGCGCGCACCACCCACACCACTTCCGAGTTCTACGCTGCCGGCCGTTCGGTGTCCGGCATCCAGAACGGCTGGGCAATTGCTGGCGACTATCTTTCCGCCGCATCCTTCCTCGGTATCGCCGGTCTGATCTCGCTCTACGGCTACGATGGCTTCATGTACTCGGTAGGCTGGCTGGTGGCTTACATCACCGTGTTGCTGGTGATCGCCGAGCCTTGCCGAAATATCGGCAAATACACCATGGGCGACATCCTGGCCTTCCGCAACGATCCGAAGAAAACCAAGACCGTTGCAGCGCTGTCCACCATTACGGTTTCCACCTTCTACCTGACCGCGCAAATGGTCGGCGGCGGCGTGCTGATCAAGACCCTGATCGGCATCGACTATGAAATTTCGGTCGTCGGTGTGGGTGTCCTGATGCTGGTTTACGTGGTGTTCGGTGGCATGAAGGCCACCACCTGGGTGCAGATCATCAAGGCCGTGCTGCTGGTAATCGCTTCCATCTTGCTGGTTGCACTGGTGTGGGCGCCCTATGGTTTCAGCCTGCCAGGTTATCTCCAGGCCGTGGTGAGCGACCCGGATGTGCAGGGGCAGGTAGCCAAGCTGCTGGGCGACAAGGCCGCCAACATGACGCCGGAAGAACTGGGTCAGCGCTTCCTCGAACCCGGTCTGTTCCTCAAGAGCCCGATCGACCAGATTTCTCTGGGCATGGCGCTGGTGCTCGGCACTGCCGGGATGCCGCACATCCTGATGCGCTTCTTTACCGTGCCGACGGCACAGGCAGCACGTCTGTCCGTGATCTGGGCCATGGGCATCATCGGCGGTTTCTACGTGCTGACCCTGTTCCTCGGTACTGGTGCCGCGATGCTGGTTGGCCCCGCCAAGATCGCCTCGGTTGATGCTGGCGGCAACATGGCCGGCCCGCTGTTGGCGCAGTTCCTGGGTGGCGGCGAAAGCTCCATGCTGGGCAACCTCTTCCTCGCCTTCGTCGCCGCAGTGGCCTTCGCCACGATTGTCGCGGTAGTCGCAGGCTTGGTGCTGGCAGCCGCTTCCGCGATGGCGCTCGACATCTACGTTGGCGTGATCCGTGGCGAACATGCCACGCAGCAGGAGCAGGTGACCGCAGCGCGCGTGTCCTCCGTGATCGTCGGCTTAATG
>JAUYFG010000306.1 GCA_030690985.1 Pseudomonadota bacterium | reverse complement strand
CGTCATTCCCGCGCAGGCGGGAATCCAGATTCCTCCGTCTAATCAGGCCGTTAAAAAACTGATTTGATGAACACACTGGATTCCCGCCTGCGCGGGAATGACGGTAATTCAATGGGTTATCGTCAGAACAAATTTGCCGTGGCATTCAGTATCACGGGAGCGACACGGTATCCAGATTGCTTTACAAGCCGATACACTCGCCGCCCATGTGTTTAGCCATCCCCATGCAGATCCAGTCCATCGACGGCTTCACCGCGTGCTGTGAAGCAAAGGGAGTGTTGCGTGATGTCTCCCTGTACCTGTTGCAGGACGACCTGCCCCTGGTTGGCGACTACGTCATGATCAGCCTGGGCAATGCCATCCAGAAAGTAAGCGAGGCAGATGCCCGTCTGGCCTGGGAACTGTTCGATCAGATCCTCGCCGAGCTAGGCGGCTGAGCGGCCGGCATTGCGTAGGGTGCGCCGCGCGCAGCTTTTGCTGCTTCATGGTGCTACGAATCTCGCGGAAATTGGCGTCTGAGCCGGCCAGCCGCTGGCCTGTAATAGAATGCCGCGCCATGACCGACACCCCTGATCCCTGTTTTCATTGCGGCGAACCGATACCCTCCGGCGCCCACTATCCGATCCATTATCAGGAGCGTGTCGAGCCGACCTGCTGCCCGGGCTGCCAGGCGGTGGCGCAGACCATCATCGGCTCCGGCAATGCCGACTATTACCGCCTCCGTACCGATCTGCCGAAAACCCCGGAAGCGGCGCTGGAAGAACTCAAGAACCTCAAGCTCTACGACCTGCCGGAAGTGCAGCAGAGCTTCGTAAAAAGCGAAGGCGACCTGCGCGAGGCCAACCTGATCCTGGAAGGCATCGTCTGCGGCGCCTGCGTCTGGCTCAACGAGCGGCATCTGCACAGCCTGCCCGGCGTGCTTGCAGCCGACATCAACTTCTCCACGCGGCGCGCGCGGATACGCTGGGACGACAGCCGCATCCACCTATCCGACATCCTCGCCAGCATCCAGCACATCGGCTACCTGGCCTACCCGTTCGACAGCAGCCGCCAGGAAGATATGTTCCGCAAGGAACGCAACACCGCCATCCGCCGCCTGGCCATCGCCGGCCTCGCGATGATGCAGGTGATGATGTACGCCGTGCCGGTCTACCTGGCGCACGAAGACAGCATGGCCACGGATATCGAGGCCCTGATGCGCATGGCCAGCCTCCTCCTCACCACACCGGTGGTGTTCTACTCGGCCTGGCCGTTCTTCCAGGGCGCCTGGCGCGACCTGAAACTCAAACGCGCCGGCATGGACGTACCCGTGGCCCTGGGCGTCGGCGCCGCCTTCGCCGCCAGCGTCTACGGCACGTTCATCGGCGCGGAACACGTCTATTTCGACTCGGTGACGATGTTCGTGTTCTTCCTGCTCACCGGCCGCTTCCTGGAAATGAACGCGCGCAAGCGCTCGGCGGAAGCGGCGGAAAGCCTGATCAAGCTGATTCCCGCCGCCACCGTGAAACTGCCTGGCTTTCCGGCCTCGCGCGAGGAAGAAAACATCGCCGCCGCGAAGCTGGTGCCCGGCGATTTCGTGTTGGTCGGACCGGGTGCCAGCTTCCCGGCCGACGGCGCGGTGGCCGAAGGGGTTTCCAATGTCGATGAATCCCTGCTCACCGGCGAATCGCACCCGGTCACCAAACATGCCGGCAGCCCGATCATCGGCGGCACCCTCAACCTCGACAGCCCGCTGGTGGTGAAAGTGGAAAAGGTCGGGGCCGACACAGTGCTTTCCGGCATCGTCCGCCTGCTCGACCGCGCCCTCGCGGAAAAGCCGCGTATGGCCATGATCGCCGACCGTGTCGCCGGCTGGTTCGTGCTCGGCCTGCTCCTGGTCGCCACCGCCGTGGCCGGCATCTGGTATTTCGTAGATGCCTCGCGCGCCTTCTGGATCACCGTCTCGGTGCTGGTCGTCTCCTGCCCCTGCGCACTCTCGCTCGCCACCCCCGCCGCGCTCACCGCCGCCCTCGGCCAGCTGACCCGAGTCGGCCTCCTGTCCACGCGCGGCCATGCCCTGGAAACCCTGGCCCACGCCACCGACTTCGTGTTCGACAAGACCGGCACCCTGACCACCGGCGAATTCAAGCTGCTGGACATGGTGATGTTGCGTGGCTCTCGCCAGGAAGCCCTGACCCTGGCGAGAGCCCTGGAACAAGGCGCCACCCATCCGGTGGCGGCGGCGTTGCGCGAGGCCGCCGGCGACACGGCACTCAATGCCGAAGCCCTCCACTACCACCCCGGCCAGGGTATCGAAGGCACGATCAACGGCCAGATATGGCGCCTGGGCGCGCCCGATTTTGTTGCTGCCACCCCACCCGTCGAGCAACTGCCGGCTGGCGCCACCCTGATCGGCCTGGCCGATGGCAACGGCGGCGCCGATGGCGTCCTGGCCTGGTTCGCGCTTGGCGACGCGCCTCGCCCACAGGCAAAGCAACTGATCGCAGACCTGAAAGCCCTGGGCGTGCGCCTGCACCTCTACTCGGGAGATCGTCCGGAAAACGTCGCAGCCCTGGCGCGAGAACTCGGCATAGCCGACGCCCGTGGCGGCATGCTGCCGCAGGACAAACTGGATGCCGTGAAAGCCATGCAGCAGGAAGGCAGAATCGTCGCCATGACCGGCGACGGCGTCAACGACGCCCCGGTGCTGGCGCAAGCGCAAGTCTCCATCGCCGTCGACCAGGGCGCCGAAGCCGCCCAGGCCGCCGCCGACATGGTCCTGCTCTCCTCGGAAATCGGCCGCCTCGCCGACGGCGTCAAGCTGGCGCGCAAGACCCAGGCCATCATCCGCCAGAACCTCGCCTGGGCAGTGCTCTACAACGTCATCGCCATCCCCGCAGCCGCCCTCGGCTACGTCACCCCCTGGCTGGCCGGCATCGGCATGTCGCTGTCGTCACTGCTGGTGGTGCTCAATGCGATGCGCCTGGCGAAGCCGGGGGAGCGGCAGGACATGTAGGAGGGTTGAAGCGGTATGACGACAACCCTGTTCGTGCCCCTGCCCTCTCTGAATCTATCTCACACACTTGCCTGTGCATCCAGCAGCAAGGCGGCATAGACCCCAAACAACTCGTCGCCATGCGCAGCCCATGCCGAATGCCACTGTTCGAGGTCTGAAACCGACAAGCGGGTGTGACCGGAAACCATTGAGGCTGGGAACCAGTGTTCAAGGTTATCCACGATGCTCGAAACCGCGACCATGAGGTAAGGGCGATCTGAGTGCCTATCCGGGGGAAGCGCCCGGAACTGACCGATTACCTCGGTGAGTCGCTCGATGAGAGAGCGGATGACGCCCAACCAGTCAACGACATGCTGATCGGCATAGGTCTCCAGTACACCGACATCACTATCGGCTTGCTTGGCAAGCGGCAACCAATCGCCCAAGTGGGCAATCAACGCCTGCACTGCGCCGATGGCGGCAAACACGTCATTGGCCAGACGAATCTCAGGCGTATCCCATACCGGAATATCGGTTTGCGCCCACACTTCATTCGCCACAGGGTGCTGTATGGCATCCAGCCAGGAAAACGGGGATTCGCCGTCGCCGCTGTAAAAAATGCGATGAAGCGGGATGGCCCAGACCCACTTCCCAATCTGCTTTCCGCTGAATACTGGCACCACGACCACCGTTTGCCACTGTCGTTCCAATGCCAGCCGGTGGCGGGCCGTTTGGAACATCTCGCCGATAGTGCTGTTCAGCAAAACTTTGACCCGCGTCGGCCCATTAACGAGGAATTCGACATTCTCGCTATCGAGGCGGAGCCACAGAGATGGCTTCCCCAGCCATTCGTCGGGATGTCTCAGTCTTCGTCCGATCAGGCCATCTCGGGCCAGTTCGCGGAACCCCCGATCGAGCAGCTTGGCCGCCTCCCGAACCGTCATGGCCCTTTGCCTACTGGTCTGACCCAGCGGGTCCGCCATATGGATGCGCGGTTGATCCAGGTAGGCCTGCCATAGCAACAGTGCCGCTTCCGCCTCTTTGCATTCTCGCCGTTCCTGTTCGGCAAGTTCGCCGGATGCGAATCTGGTGGCGAACAAGCCACGAAACTCCGTTTGCATGGCCGGGAAGTGGCTGACGGCCGTACTCAGGTTATGCAGGGTCAAGCGTGGTTCGACCATGCGTTGGCCTTTGTCGGCGACATAGCGCTCGACCACCTGCCGGGAAGCGTCTTCGCTCTCCTTGCCGCGAAAATCCAGGAACAGGTAAGGCCAAGCCTGGTTGAGAAAATTTGCCAGCCCCTGCATCAACTCCCTTTGCTCGCGCAGCAGTCCGCAGAAGGGAGCCAGCGCGAACTGCTGATGCAGTATTACCGGCGTGTCCTGCTGCGGCGCCTCCTGCCTGTCCTCGCTGATGAACCCCCATGGGTCCACGGCCTGTTGCGGCAAGGCGACCTTGCTGGACAAGGCGTCGCGAAGCGCTTCCCAGGCGGGCAAATCCAGGCGTTCTTGCAAGGTTCGGCGTTTGCTTCTGTCACGGAAATGCGCTTCCAGTGCCTTACCCCACGTTTAACAGACCCCATATTTTCTCTATACAAATCAATAAGTTATCGCGTACAGGTGTTTTTTAGCCCCTGTTTTCGCGTAATTCCGTGTTCAGACGATCAGTTTCTTGGTCCCTCCTGGCGCCGGATTGAT
>JAUYFG010000305.1 GCA_030690985.1 Pseudomonadota bacterium | reverse complement strand
CGTCATTCCCGCGCCGGCTGGAATCCAGATTCCACTGTCTAATCAGGCACTTAAAAACCTGGCTTGATGAACGCACTGGATTCCCGCCTGCGCGGGAATGACGGTAATTCAATGGATTATCGCCAGAACAAATTTACCCTGCGCTTCCACCTTTCCGACATTGCCTTGACCGCGCCGCGCAGGTATCCTTGCCCGGCTTTTTCGGCCCCGGTCGAAACAAGCTTGGAGACGTGGCCGAGTGGTCGAAGGCACACCCCTGCTAAGGGTGCATCCGGTCAAAAACTGGATCCAGGGTTCGAATCCCTGCGTCTCCGCCACCAATACCCCGCCAGCCCGCTGCCATAGCGGGTTCTCAAAATCCAGAAATCAGCGCCCCACCTTCCGCCCCATCAATTCTGGATGCGCTTGAGTGAGACGATGATGCTCATGGACTCCGCTGGTTCTTTCATCGGAGATTCGGTTGTCGATTCCGTTCTTGGTGGCAGGCTATGACCCAAAGCACGGATACCGCCCAACAACACCGCAAAGTTTTCTGGTCCGCCTTCTGCTGTGGCATGGATTTGCCTGGCCTGCTGTTGGCCGGCGATGTGGTGCGTATTCCTCGCGTCGAAGTGCGCTAGGTGAGCGCGTTAGATGCCATGCGTGGTGACTGGGAAAAGATTGGCGATGACTTCCGCCGCGTCATCTCGCGCGAAGCAGCGGCAGGCCAGTAAGCCGGCCGTCATCAGCCAGTCGGTGGCGACAGCCACTCAATGGCAGGGGCCGCTGCCTTGAGCAACCCCGGCGCGCCGCTGGAGGCGGTGATCGCCGGGGCGCATGAGTTCATCCTGGAATTGCCGGAGGGCTATGACACGATGGTGGGCGAGCACGGCTCCACCCTCTCCGGCGGCCAGCGGCAAAGGATCGCCAGCGCCCGCGCCCTGATGAATGAGCCGCGCATCCTGATCTTCGACGAGGCGACCAGCGCGCTGGATTACGAATCGGAGCGCATCGTCCAGCAGAACATGAAGGCGATCTGCCGGGGACGCACGGTGATCGTCATCGCCCATCGTTTGAGCGCGGTGCGCGAGGCGGATCGCATCCTGGCCCTCGACCGCGGCCAGATCGTCGAAGCGGGAACCCACGCCGAGTTGCTGCAACACCAGGCCGGACATTACAGCCGATTGCATCGCCTGCAGATGGCGTGAAGTGCAATCCCGTAGCGCAAGCCCGTAGCCCGGATGCAGCGCAGCGGAATCCGGGGGCCTGGCTCCCTGTAGCGCCGGCGTCCCCGCCGGCTTTTTAAGCGTGAAACAACCGCGCCTCTGTAGCGCAGGCGTCCCGCCTGCATTCAGCGCCACGAGCAGGCGAGGACGCCTGCGCTACGGTGGCGTCCGGTTTCATCATTCGGGGCGGCGGGGACGCTGGCGCTACCCATGAAAACCACCCGCGACCTCCTCACCCGCTATTCCCGCGTCTTTCGCCATGCCTGGCGCCAGCGCAAAACCCTGGACGCCCCTCCGCGCCAACGCCACGAGGCCGCCTTCCTGCCGGCCGCGCTGTCGCTTCAGGAAACCCCAGTGCATCCGGCGCCGCGCATCGCCATGGGACTGATTCTGCTGTTCGCCGTCATCACCCTGGCCTGGGCCGTGTTCGGCAACATCGACATCGTCGCCGGCGCCCAGGGCAAGCTGATTCCGGATTCCCGCTCCAAGGTGGTGCAACCGCTGGAAACCGCCTCGGTGGCGGTGATCCATGTGCGCGATGGGCAGCAGGTGAACGCGTGCGACCTGTTGATCAAACTGGACGCGACTCAGACGCAGGCGGACTCCACACGCGTCGGCGAGGAACTGGCGGCGGCGCGGTGGGAGGCGGCGCGGGCAAGGGCGTTGCTGCGGGCGGTGGAGGGGGGAAGCGGTGCAATCGCGAGCAAGCTCGCTCCTACGGCTGGACGCGGCCCCGCCCCGTAGGAGCCGGCTTGCCGGCGAAACACCGGTTGACCAAAGTGGCGCCGGTGCAATCGCGAGCAAGCTCGCTCCTACGGCAAGTGAAGCGAGACGGGCGGCCGAGCAGCGCCTGCTGGAAGGCGAATACGCCGCCTACACCACCCGCCTGGACCAACTCGACGCCGAAATCGAACGGCGGCGGGCGGAATTGCACAGCACCGAAGAAACCCTGGCCAAACTCACCCAGACATTGCCGATGATCCAGGCGCGCGCGGCGGACTACAAAAAGCTTCAGCAAGAGAACTTCGTATCCCGCCACGGCTGGCTGGAGAAGGAACAGGCCCACATCGAGGCAGAACGCGATCTGGCGGCGCAGCAGGCCAAAAACCAGGAAATCCGCGCGTCCCTGCTCGAAGGGCAGTGCGTAGGATGGGTTGAGCGATAGCGAAACCCATCAACCCCACGCACCCGATGCCATGATGGGTTTCGCTATCGCTCAACCCATCCTACGCGGGCTACGCGCCCTGGCGCAGGAACAGATCAAGGCAGACAACCGCAGCGGCCTGATGTGCCTCACCGCCCCGGTGGCCGGCACGGTGCAGCAACTGGCGGTGCATACCGTGGGCGGCGTGGTCACCCCGGCGCAGCCGCTGCTGGTGATCGTGCCCGGCGACAACTCGCTGGAAGTCGAGGCCTTCGTCGAGAACAAGGACATCGGCTTCGTCCACGCCGGCCAAGTCGCCGAGGTGAAGGTGGAAACCTTCAACTTCACCAAATACGGCACCCTGCGCGGCACCGTCACCCAGGTTTCGGGCGATGCGATTCAGGACGAGAAGCGCGGCCTGGTCTATGTGGCGCGGGTGAAGCTGGACCGCACCACGCTGAATGTGGATGGCAAGACGGTGAACCTGTCACCGGGCATGGCGGTGACGGTGGAAATCAAGACCGGGAAACGAAGGGTGATCGAGTATTTCCTGTCGCCGCTTATTCAATATGGGGCGGAGAGTCTGCGGGAGCGGTGACCTGATGCGCCTTCACCGGATCGGCGGTTGCGCTTATCGGCGCGGGATGTTGCAGGTCTTTGTGCCGTGCGGACATGAACACCCCGAGTTTCGGCTAAAATCGCCGTTTTTCCGGATTCCCATTACAGCCATGTTCACCGGCAGTCTCGTCGCACTTGTTACTCCCATGCTGCCGGATGGCGGCCTGGATATGCCTCGTTTCCGGGCACTCATCGACTGGCATATCGAGCAGGGCACGGATGGCCTGGTCATCGTCGGCACCACGGGCGAATCGCCCACGGTGGATGCCGAGGAACATTGCCTGCTGATCCGAACCGCCGTGGAACAGGCCGCCGGCCGCGTTCCGGTGATTGCCGGAACGGGCGCCAATTCCACCCGCGAAGCCATCGAATTGACCCGTTGCGCCAAGGAAGCCGGCGCGGCGGCGGGTCTGTCGGTGGCGCCCTACTACAACAAGCCGACTCAGGAAGGCTTGTTCCAGCACTTCAAGGCCATCGCCGAATCGAGTGACCTGCCGTTGATTCTTTACAACGTGCCCGGCCGCACCGTTTCCGACATCAGCAACGAGACAGCCTTGCGTCTGGCTGCCGTTCCCGGCGTCATCGGCATCAAGGACGCCACCGGCAACATCGAGCGCGGCTCCGAGCTGATCAAACGCGCCCCGGCTTCATTCGCCGTCTACAGCGGCGACGATGCCAGCGGCATGGTGCTGATGCTGTTGGGGGGCAAGGGCGTTATCTCGGTGACTTCCAATGTGGCGCCGCGCCTGATGCACGAAATGTGTGTCGCGGCGATGGCAGGCAACTTAGCGGGCAACCTCGCCCGCGCCCGCGAAATCAACTTCCGCCTGCTTGGCCTGCACCAGAAACTGTTTGTGGAAGCCAATCCCATTCCCGTGAAGTGGGCGCTGGCTGAAATGGGCCATATCGACCTTGGCATTCGCCTGCCCCTTGTCCCCCTGTCCGCGCCGTATCACGACACGCTGCGCGTCGCTCTTAAGGAAGCCGGTTCCCTGTGAGGTTCCCCGTTATGCACCACCCCTTGCGTCATACCGTTGTTCTCGTTGCCCTGGCCCTCGCCGCCGGCGGCTGTTCCATGCTCGAAGGCAAGAAGATCGATTACAAGTCGCAAGGCAGCCTGGCGCCGCTGGAGGCGCCGCCGGATCTGGTGATGCCCGCCGGTGACAATCGTTTTGCCGTGCCGGACATCAATCCGACCGGGGCCGCGACCTTCTCCGCTTACGACCGGGAACGCGCCGGCAAGCCCAAGAGCGCCGGCGAGCAGGCGCTGTTGCCCAAGGTCGACAAGGCCAGCATCGAACGCGCCGGCAGCCAGCGCTGGCTGGTGGTGCAGGCGCCGGCCGCCGAGGTGTGGCCGGTGGTCAAGGACTTCTGGCAGGAGATGGGTTTCCTCATCACCCTGGAACAGCCTGACGCCGGCGTGATGGAAACCGATTGGGCGGAAAACCGCGCCAAGATTCCTCAGGAAGGCATCCGCAAGTGGTTGGGCAAAGCGCTGGACAGCTTCTATTCCACCGCTGAGCGCGACAAGTTCCGCACTCGCCTGGAGCCGGGCGCCGATGCCCGTGGCACCGAGATCTACGTCAGCCATCGCGGCATGACTGAAGTGTTCGAGGGCACCCAGTCCGGTAGCGACCAGGGCCAGGGCCGCACCATGTGGCAGCCGCGCCCGAGCGACCCGGAACTGGAAGCGGAAATGCTGCGCCGCCTGATGGTGCGTTTCGGCGTCGAAGAATCGCGTGCCCAGTCGCTGATCGCCGAGAAGGCCGCGCCGCCGCGCGCCACCTTGAGCAAGGCGCCGGATGGCCTGGCCACGCTGGCTTTGCCGGAAGCCTTCGACCGCGCCTGGCGCCGGGTCGGCCTGGCGCTGGATCGTATCGGCTTCGCCGTGGAAGACCGCGACCGTGCCGGTGGCGTCTATTACGTGCGTTACGCCGATCCGGAAGCCAACACCAAGAAGGAAAAAGGCTTCCTGTCCAAGCTGGCGTTCTGGAGCAGCGACGATGCCCGTGCCAAGGCTTTGAAATATCAGGTGAAGTTGTCGGGCTCCGGCGAAAGCACCCGCATCGGCGTGTACATGGAAGACGGCAAGCCGGCCAACAACGAAACCGGCACCCGCATCGCCAGCCTGCTTTACGAGCAGTTGAAGTAGTGCTTCGCTTCGCCAGCCTGGGTAGTGGCAGCAAAGGCAATGCCTGGGTGGTGCAAGCCGGCCGTACCACGGTCATGGTGGATTGTGGTTTCGGCCCGCGCGAGGCGGTGCGGCGTCTGGCCCGCCTGGGGCTGGAGGCGGAAGGCCTCGACGCCATCCTGGTGACCCACGAGCATGGCGATCATGGGCGCGGGGTGGCCAAGCTGGCGCTCAAGGCGCGTTGCCCGGTGTGGCTCAGTTATGGCTGCCACGCCATGCTGGAAGCCGTGGGCGCCGCGCCGGTGGCGGCAAACATCCTCGCCGGCCATGAGGTCTTCGCGCTGGGTGGCTTGCAGGTGACCCCCTACCCGGTGCCGCACGATGCGCGCGAGCCGGTGCAATTCACCTTCTCCGATGGCGCTCGCCGTTTCGGCCTGCTGACCGATGCCGGCCATGTGACGCCGCATATCGAAGCGGTGCTCAGTGGTTGCGATGCCCTGGCGCTGGAGTGCAATCACGACGCGGCCATGCTGCAAGCGGGGACTTATCCGGTGGCGTTGAAGCGGCGCATCCTCGGGCCTTATGGCCATCTCGACAATGCGGCGGCAGCGACCTTGCTGGCGCGCATCGCCGGCGCCGGGCTCAAGCATGTGGTGGCTGCGCACCTCTCTGAACATAACAACGCGCCCGAGCTGGCCCGCGCCGCCTTGGCTGGGGCGTTGGGCTGCGAAGATGCCTGGGTCGGCGTGGCCGACCAGGAAACGGGACTGGACTGGCGGGAAATCTGATGGAAGTTGGCGAAAACACAGCCGCGGCACTGGAAGTCGCAACCACCTTCGCGGAACTGGGGTTGGCACCCGAGATCCTTCGTGCGCTCGACGACCTGGGCTACCGCATTCCCACGCCGATCCAGAAGCAGGCCATCCCCCTGGTCCTGGCCGGGCGCGACCTGATGGCGCAGGCGCAGACCGGCACCGGCAAGACTGCCGCCTTCGCCTTGCCGCTGTTGCAGAAAATGCTCGCGCACGCCAACACCAGCGCTTCGCCGGCACGCCATCCGGTACGCGCCCTAGTGCTAACCCCGACCCGGGAACTGGCGATCCAGGTGCACGAAAGCGTGGTCGACTACAACAAGAACCTGCCGCTGCGCAGCACCGTGGTGTTCGGCGGTGTCGACATGAAAGCGCAGGAAGCCATCCTGCGTGGTGGCGTGGAAATTCTGGTTGCCACCCCCGGCCGCCTGCTCGACCACGCCGGCAGCAAGATGGTGCAGCTCTCACAGGTGCAGTTCCTGGTCCTGGATGAAGCCGACCGCATGCTGGACATGGGTTTCCTGCCGGATCTGAAGCGCATCCTCAATCTGCTGCCGACGAAACGGCAGACTCTGCTGTTCTCGGCGACCTTCGACGACAGCATCGTCGGTCTCGCCAAGAGCTTCCTGCAGAACCCCCTGAAAGTCGAAGTCGCCCGCCGCAACACCGCCGCCGAACTGGTGGAACAGGTGGTGCACAGGGTGGATGAGGTGGCCAAGCTGGATGCCCTGCTGCAGATCATCAAGGCGCGCGACATCAGCCAGGCTCTGGTGTTCACCCGGACCAAGATTGCCGCCGATAAACTGGGCCGGCGCTTGCAGAAACACGGCGTGCCGACCGGCATCATCCACGGCGACAAGGCTCAGGTGGAACGCCTGGCCGCCCTCGACGGCTTCAAACAGGGCAAGGTGCAACTGCTGGTGGCCACCGATATCGCCGCGCGCGGTCTCGACATCGTCGATCTGCCTTGCGTGTTCAACTTCGAACTGCCTTATGCGGCGGAAGACTATATCCACCGCATCGGCCGTACCGGTCGCGCCGGTGCTTCCGGTCTTGCCATCTCCCTGGTGTCGCCCGAGGAAGACCGGCTGCTGGTCGCCATTCGCAAATTCATCAACCGCGATCTGGTCGAAGCGCCGCTGCCGGCCATCGCGCCGCCGCGCCCGGTTGCCGTGGCCACGCCCGTCGCCGCAGTCGAGCAACCCGATGCCACGCAGCCGCGCCTGGGGCGTCCGCGTCGGGAACCGGTCTGTGCCTTGTTGCAGCCGCCGCTCAAACCAGCCCAGCCCGATCAGGCCGTATGAGCCTGGAAGGCTTGTTGCTGCTCCTGCTGGCCACGCTGGTGTGGTTTTTGTGGGATAGCCTGCAAACACGAGAAATCGCCCTCGCCACGGCGCGTCTGGCGTGTGAACGTGCGGGGGTGCAGTTTCTCGATGCCAGCGTGGCACTACGCCGACTCAAACTGCGCCGCGATTCAGACCAGCGCGTTCGCTTCTACCGCGAATACGCCTTCGAATACTCCACCCAGGGCGACGACCGGCAGCCCGGCTGGGTCTGGCTCCTCGGCGCGCGGGTGGTCGATGTCATCCTGGTTGAACAGAACGTGGTGCCGTTCAACTCCTGAAGCGTCCCTCAGGAGGAACCTCGTAACCTGTCGGTTCAATGTAGCGCCGGCATCCCTGCCGGCGTCTTTTAAACCCGCCGGCAGGGATG
>JAUYFG010000304.1 GCA_030690985.1 Pseudomonadota bacterium | reverse complement strand
GACCTGGCCATCAACACCGGCATTCAGTAGTCGCAGGTTGGGCGTCGCTGCGCGTGCCCAACCTATGAAACACCTGCCGTAGCAGGGCTTCGATGCCGGCTGTTTCACAGACTGAAAACCGTGCCGAAACGGCTGCCTTACAGAAACGTAGGATGTGGTGAGCGATAGCGAACCGCATCAGGCAGCCGGGTCGATGCGGTTCGCTATCGCTCACCACATCCTACGCAGGGTGGCGATGGGAGGCTGTTTCACAGTAACCAACCGTTACAACTGAAAACCGTGCCGAAACGGCTGCCTTACAGACGGCCCCTAGAGTGGCGTCACCGACACAAGACGTGCCGGCCCTCACACGACAGGAGCTATTCATGAAAACCACCAACCTCGTAAAGAAACTCGGCCTCATCACCCTGGCCGGCCTCGCGCTGACAGCCGCTTCCGCCCAGGCACATGGCTGGGGTGGCCATAACCCCATCCTTCCGGTCGCCGTGCAGACCGCACCGCATCATGAGGGTCAACGTGATTTCGGCGGCCGCTTCGAGCACGACTTTTCGCCACGCAATGACCACTACGCCAACATCGACCTGCGCCGGCAGCAGCAGATGGATCGCATCCGCAAAGGCATGGCAAGCAGCCAGCTCAGTCGCCACGAAGCGCGTGATCTGGTACGGGAACAGTGGGAAATCGAGAATGCCCAGCGCCGCTATTTGGCCGACGGGCGCCTGAGCCGTGATGAATGGATCAGTCTGGACCGCATGTTGGATCAAGCCGCCACCAACATCCACGCGGAGAAACACGACCGGAACTGGCGTTGATGCGGGAAGCCGGCCGCGCACCGCGTGCTACGTCCGGCGGGGCACGCTGGTGTCCTCGCGTACAACATGACGAACGACTAAAAGGCCACCTCGTCCCGCAGCTCACGTGCCAGCAGGTTCGCAACGGCTTCGCGCGGTGGCATCTCACCGCGCAAAATGGCGGCAACTGATTGGGTAATGGGCATGTCGATCCGCAATGAGTCGGCCAGGGCGGCGAGTTCGAGCGCGGTGGTGACGCCTTCGGCGACATGGCCAAGCTCGCGTACCGCACCTTCCAGACTTTCTCCGGCGGCCAGACGCAGGCCGACCTGGCGGTTGCGGGAGAGGTCACCGGTGCAGGTCAGAATCAGATCGCCCATGCCGGACAGCCCCATGAAGGTTTCCGATCGCCCGCCGAGATGCAAGCCCAGGCGGGTAAGCTCGGCCAGCCCGCGAGTCACCAACGCGGCGCGCGCATTGAAGCCGAAGCCGAGGCCGTCGGAAATGCCGGCGGCAATGGCGATGACGTTCTTCACCGCGCCGCCCAATTCCACCCCGACCACATCGGTGCTGGCATAGAGACGCAAGCGCGAATCGTGCAGAGCGTGGGCGGCGCGGCGCGCGAATTCGGCATCACGGGAAGCGACGGTGAGCGCCACAGGCAACCCGCTCGCCACTTCCTGCGCAAAACTCGGGCCGGACAACACAGCGGCCGGCGGGTGTTTCGGCCACGCATCTTCCAGGACTTCATGCGGCAGTCGGCGCGTGCCGGCCTCGAAACCTTTGCACAGCCAGATCAGGGGCGTTTGGCTGCCCCGCTCGCGCAGGGTTTGCAACAAGGCACGGAAGCCGCTGCTGGGAACCGCCGAGATCAGCCAGTCCGCACCGCTCAGAGCGGCGTCCAGATCGGCTGTGGGGAGCAGGTTGGCGGGTAGACCCTGGCCCGCCAGGTAACGCGTGTTGACCCGCTCCGCGCACATCGCGCCGGCATGCTCCGGCGAGCGAGTCCACAAGCGAACCTGGGCGGTATCGGCCAGGCGTATGGCCACGGCCGTACCCCAGGCACCGGCTCCCAGTACGGAAACGTTCATGGGAAAACGGAAAATCTCAGTTGGGTTGGCCGGCGGCCTGGGCTTGCTGTTGTTGTTGTTGCATGTAGAGAACTTCGAAGTTGACCGGCTGCAACATCAAGGGCGGGAAGCCAGCCTTGAGCACCGCGTCGGAAACGGCTTCACGAGCGTAGGGGAAGATGATGTTGGGGCAGCCGATGGCCAGTGCCGGTTCCAGCGCTTCCGGCGGCAGGTTCTGGATGCGGAAGATGCCGCCCTGTTGCAGTTCCACCATGAACGCGACTTTGTCCTTGATCTTGGCGCTGATGGTGATGGAGAGAATGCACTGATAGATGCCTTCCTCGATCGGGGCGCTCTGGGTGTTTATCTGCAAATCCATCTGTGGCTGGTCGCGCTCCAGGAAAATGGACGGTGCATTGGGCACTTCCACGGAAAGATCCTTGACGTAGATCTTCTCGATGTTGAATACGGGCATGGCTTGTTGCTGAGGCTGCTGGTCGGTCATGGTGGAGTCCGGTTGGGGGGTGAGAAAAGCGGCACATTATCCTTGATTCCTCAGTTGAACGCGCCCGTAGGAGCGGGCTTGCCCGCGATAGCAACCGTTGCAATCGCGGGCAAGCCCGCTCCTACGGCAAGGAGGCGCAACGCAGCCACGTAGGGTGGGCAAGCTGGTGCCCGCCCTACCTGTCTAGCGCAGCACCTTGTAGGGCTTGACGCCGAAATCCTGCTGGTAGGCCAGAGCCATTTGTTCGGCGGCGTCGGCGGAGGTGAAGGGGCCGGCCTGGATCTTGATCAGGTTCCCCGCCGCCAAGTGGCTGATGCCCGGCAATTCCCCGCCGAAACGGCCTTTGACCTTGGCGCTCAAGGCATCGGCGGCGGCGGCGTTGGACAGCGCGGCGAGTTGCAGATAGATGCCGGGAGCCGCTGCGGTCGGGGCGACTGTGGCAGTCGCTACGGCGGCGACCGGCGCCTTGCCCGTGACCTTGATCGCTTGCACATCCAGTTCCTCGAGGATGCGCTCGGCAGCCTGGTTGGCGGCGTCCGCAGACATGAACGGCCCAGCCTGAACCTTGTGCAAGCCGCCGATCTCCAGGCGCATCACGCCAGGCAGATCGCGCGACAGCATGGCGCTGGCACGCGCCAGCAGCGCTTCGGCGGAGGCCGGATTGGCGTAGGCACCCAGTTGCAGGTAGATCGCTTCACCTGCCGCCGGCGTGGACGCCTCACTGATCGGCGAGCTGGCCTGGGCGACGAAGGAGTCCGGCGCGGCGTCGGCGCTGACCAGTTCGACTTCCACCGGCGTGACGTCCTTGAGCACATCGAGCTTGTAGGCGGCGGTATACGACAGGTCGATGATGCGGCCTTCGTGGAACGGGCCGCGATCGTTGACGCGCACCAGCACGCTCTGGCCGTTGTTCAGATTGGTGACGCGGGCATAACTGGGAATCGGCAGCGTGGCATGGGCCGCCGTCATGGCATACATGTCGTAGGGCTCGCCCGAGGAAGTGTTCTTGCCGTGGAACTTGCGCCCGTACCAGGAAGCAAGCCCTTTTGCCTTGTAAGACTTATCTGCCGCAATGGGCTGATAAGTCTTGCCCATCACCTTGTAGGAATCGTTGGCGTAGCGGTGCAGGGGCTCGGATTTAGGCACCGCATCCGGAACCTGCTCCAGGTTGGCCGGGGTGTCGCGGCCGGGGCCATCGTCCTTGTAGTAACCGCCCCCCTTGTAGGGCGGGGCGGCGCTCTTGTCTTCACCGCGCGCGGCCTGCGTCGGCTTCGGGGCGGTCTTGTCGGAGACGCTGGCGCAACCGGCCAGGTAGGCGGCGGTCGCGAGTGCGATCAAGGAAATACGGAGCGGAAGGTAATGTCGGAACGTGGGTTGATTCATGGCGGCCTCGCTACGACGGATGTCGTGAGAAATTACCGCAAGAGTATCGCCCAGCTTTATGTTTTTACAAGTTTTTAATGCTTCACGAGGCTCGAATGTCGGCCCCACATTCTGGCAACTCCAGGCGGGCCTTGCTTATTACCCCCTTTATTACCCTTACCAAGAGGTAATTACCCCTTCTTCCGCCGGCCCGCGCCCCTGGCATTTGACCAGCCCGTCCGCCTGCTGCGCACGCAGTACCCGCCGCACCATGTCGCGGCTGACGCCGGGGCAGCGTTGTTCCAGTTGCGACAAAGTGAATTCGCCGCCGAGTTGGCCACTGAACTGACTGATCGCCGCGATGACCTGCTCGGTCTTCACACCCCGAGGCGCTTTGACCTCGCCGCAACGTTCCGCGAATTCGCGGTAGGCCGCCTTGAGGATGAACAGCACGTAATTGATGAACGGCCAGGGATCGTGCCGACCCTCATGCCAGCCTTGCGAGCTTTGCTCCAGGGTCTCGTGGTAACGCGGCTTGTTCTGCTCCACCAGGCGTTCCAGGCTGACATAGCGGCCCACCTCGTAGCCCGATTGATAGCTTTGCAGCCAGCGTAGCCCGGATGCAGCGCAGCGGAATCCGGGGCCTTTGGCCTGCCACCGCGCGCCGGATTCGGGTTCTGTGCCATTTCTCCCGGATTCCGCTGCGCTGCATCCGGGCTACGGGGCTGCATGCCGCGAAACTCGCCCAGATCGGCGAGATACCAGGCCGTGGTTGGGTGGATGGGGAGGGTGCCGGAGGCGAACAGGCGGAGGGTGGTCATGGGGTCACAACACCACGCCGTCGAATTGGGAAATGGCCACGGCAGCCCGATCCAGCAGGGCACGCACTTCGGCAATCACCGCGACCCGGTTCAGCGGCTCGTCCAACGCCACATCGCCTTCTTCGTAGCGGGCCTGGGCGGAAAACACGCTGTATTGATCCAGCCAGCGTAGCCCGGATGCAGCGCAGCGGAATCCGGGGCCTTTGGCCTGCCACCGCGCGCCGGATTCGGGTTCTGTGCCATTTCTCCCGGATTCCGCTGCGCTGCATCCGGGCTACGGTGCTGGTTTCATGCA
>JAUYFG010000300.1 GCA_030690985.1 Pseudomonadota bacterium | reverse complement strand
TGGAGGCGTAATCCCGCATGTCACTCATGGTTCGGTCCTTTTCAAATCGGTATCGCGGTCGAAGGGGCGTTCAGCGGTGCGCAACGTCGAGCTTGTCGACGGTGTCGAACTCGAACTTGATTTCCTTCCAGGTTTCCATCGCGGCCTTCAACTCGGGGCTGTGCTTGGCCGCGCTGGTGAGAATGTCCTTGCCTTCCTTTTCCAACTGGCGGCCCTGGTTGCGAGCGGCGACGCAGGCTTCCAGCGCGACGCGGTTGGCGGCGGCGCCGGCAGCGTTGCCCCAGGGGTGGCCGAGGGTGCCGCCACCAAACTGCAATACGGAGTCGTCACCGAAGATGGCGACCAGGGCGGGCATGTGCCAGACGTGGATGCCGCCGGAAGCAACCGGGATCACGCCAGGCATGGAACCCCAATCCTGATCGAAGAACAGGCCGCGCGAACGGTCTTCCTTGATGTACTCGTCACGCATGGTGTCGATCCAGCCCAGGGTCGCTTCGCGGTCGCCTTCCAGCTTGCCGACGACGGTACCGGAGTGCAGGTGGTCGCCACCGGACAGACGCAGCACCTTGGTCAGGACGCGGAAATGGATGCCGTGGTGCGGGTTGCGGTCGAGCACGGCGTGCATGGCGCGGTGGATGTGCAGCAGCATGCCGTTGTCGCGACACCAGTTGGCCAGACCGGTGTTGGCCGTCAGACCGCCGGTCAGGTAGTCGTGCATGATGATCGGGGCGCCGATTTCCTTGGCGAACTCGGCACGCTTGTACATTTCTTCCGGCGTCGGCGCGGTCACGTTCAGGTAATGGCCCTTGCGCTCGCCGGTCTCGCGTTCGGCTTTCATCGTCGCTTCGTGCACGAAGGAGAAGCGATCACGCCAACGCATGAACGGCTGGCTGTTGACGTTCTCGTCATCCTTGGTGAAGTCGAGACCACCGCGCAGGCACTCGTACACGGCACGGCCATAGTTCTTGGCCGACAGGCCCAGCTTCGGCTTGATCGTGCAGCCCAGCATCGGACGGCCATACTTGTTCATGCGGTCACGCTCGACCTGGATGCCGGCGGGCGGGCCGCCACAGGTTTTCACGTAGGCGATCGGGAAGCGGATGTCTTCCAGACGCAGGGCGCGCAGGGCCTTGAAACCGAACACGTTGCCGACCAGCGAGGTCAGCACGTTGACCACGGAACCTTCCTCGAACAGGTC
>JAUYFG010000288.1 GCA_030690985.1 Pseudomonadota bacterium | reverse complement strand
CGAACAGGTCGGCGGCCATGCCGGCGCAGTCGCCGACGTTGTCACCGACGTTGTCGGCGATCACGGCGGGGTTGCGCGGGTCGTCTTCCGGGATGCCGGCTTCGACCTTGCCCACCAGGTCGGCGCCGACGTCCGCGCCCTTGGTGAAGATGCCGCCGCCGAGTCGGGCGAAGATGGAGATCAGCGAACCGCCGAAAGCCAGACCGACCAGTGCGTGCGTCGCCTGAGCGGTGGTTTCGCCCAGCATCAGGGTGAGCACGGCGTAATAGCCGGCCACGCCGAGCAGGCCCAGACCGACCACCAGCAAGCCGGTGATGGCGCCGCCCTTGAAGGCGACGTTGAGGGCGGCGTTAAGACCGTCCTTGGCCGCTTCGGCGGTACGCACGTTGGCGCGCACCGACACGTTCATGCCGATATAACCGGTGAGGCCGGAGAGGACTGCGCCGATTGCGAAGCCGACTGCGGTTTGCCAGCCCAGGGCGAAGAAAATCGCGACCAGCAGAATCGCGCCGACGATACCGATAGTGGCGTATTGCCGGTTCAAATAGGCTTGAGCCCCTTCCTGTACGGCCGCGGCAATTTCTCGCATACGGTCATTGCCGGTGGGCAGTCCCAAAATCCATTTGATCGACACCATCCCGTAGAGCAGTGCAAGCACCGCTGCCACGAGGGCAAACATCAGACCTTCATTCATCGCTTCTTCTCCTTGAAAGACACTCACAAATTGAGACAAACGTTGCACCGAACAGCCTCCCCAGACTGTGCGACTTCCGTTTATGCCTGGCTTGAGCCAGGTCTCGATTTAAAAAACATGCGTTTACATCTCGCGTCCCAAAGCCAGGCCACCCTCGAACCGCGTGCCTGGCTCGAAACCAAAAATCGTATCCAGCCCCAACTCCCCGATCAACCCATCCACCGCCATCTGGCCATGTTCTCGCTGAACTTCGGAAAGTATCAACTTGGCCGAGTTGGCGTTGTAGAAGCCGCCGAAGTCGGCCTGAACTTTCAGCAGTTCGCGGGCGCGGGTGAGGGTCATCGGGTGAAAGTAACCCAGGTAATTGTTAAAGCGTGAATTCCGGCAGCTTCTTCGCCACCGATTCGTTCTTCAGGGTGACGTACTTGGGCAGGCCGTTTTCGTAGGCGGGGTAATCCTCGCCCTGAATCAGGCCGGACAGGTAGTTGCGGCACTTGTCGGTGATGCCGTAGCCGTCCTCGCTGATGAAGTCGCGCGGCATGAATTTCTCGACGTTGGCCACGTCCTTCAGTTCGGCGGCGCCGATTTCCCACTTGTAGGGAGTGTCGGACAGACGCACCACGGTAGGCATCACCGAGTTGCGGCCGGCCAGGGCCAGATCGACGGCAGCCTGGCCGAGGGCATAAGCCTGCTCGACGTCGGTCTTGGAGGCGATGTGGCGGGCGGCGCGTTGCAGGTAGTCGGCCACGGCCCAGTGGAACTTGTAGCCCAGCGCGTCCTTGATCATGTTGGCGACCACTGGCGCGGCGCCGCCCAGTTGGGCGTGGCCGAAGGCGTCGCGAGTGCCCTGTTCGGCGAGGAACTTGCCGTCGGGGTAATG
>JAUYFG010000282.1 GCA_030690985.1 Pseudomonadota bacterium | reverse complement strand
CCCGTAGGGCTTCCAGGCCCACCTTGGCCTTGAACTCGGGCACATGCACCTTCCGCTTCTTCGCTTCGCTCATCACTTTTCGTTCCTTATGCCATCACGCAGCTTAATCTGGTGTCTTGAAAACGGGGTCCACAATAGTTGCCATTTAGCGTGAAACAACCACGCCTCTGTAGCGCAGGCGTCCCGCCTGCATTCAGCGCCAAGAGCAGGCGAGGACGCCTGCGCTACAGGGGCGTCCGGTTTCATCATTCGGGGCGGCGGGGCCGCCATGCCCGTTAGTGTCCACGCCTTCCGCCGATCTCACTTCAACCCGTAGCGCGTGAGCTTGCGATACAGCGTGCGCTCGCTGACGCCGAGCAGGTCTGCCACGGTTCTGCGGTGGCCGTCGTGGCGGGCGAGGAGGTCGCGGATGTAGTCCTTCTCGGCCTCTTTCAGGCTGGGGTCGGAGCGTTTCGCGCGAGGCAAGGCGGCGGGCATGATGTTGGGCAGATCCTGCTGGAACACGATGTCCTCCGCGCCGATCACCCCGTCGCGGCAATGCAGGAGCGCGCGCTGCAAGAGATTGCGCAATTCCCGCACGTTGCCGGGGAAGGCATAGTTTTTCAGTTTCTGGGCAGCGGCCTTGTCGAGATGGCAATGCGCGTGGCCGTGGCCGGAAAGGCGGGCGAGCAGGGCCTCGGCCAGGGCGGGAATGTCCTCGCGCCGCTCGCGCAGGGCCGGCAGGGCAATGTCGATGCCGGCGATGCGGTAGTAGAGATCCTCGCGGAAGCGGCCCTGGTCCACCCAATCGAGCAGATTGCGGTTGGTGGCGGAAACCACGCGCACCTCGGCGCGCAGGGTGACGGTGCCGCCGACCCGGCGAAATTCGCCGGTTTCCAGCACGCGCAGCAGCTTGGCCTGTTGGGTCAGCGGAATTTCGGCGATTTCATCGAGAAACAGGGTGCCGCCGTCGGCCAGTTCATAAAGCCCCTTTTTCAGTGCGGCGCTGCCGGTGAAGGCGCCCCGTTCGTGGCCGAACAACTCGTTCTCGAACATCGCCTCCGGCACCGCCGCGCAGTTGATTGCGATGAATGGCTTGCCGGCGCGCGACGAACGTTCATGGAGAAAGCGCGCTGCCAGCTCCTTGCCGACTCCGCTCTCGCCATACAGCAGCACGGAAGCCTCGGATTCCGCCGTGCGCGCCAGGTTGTCGATGCAGGCCAGGAAAGCCGGCGAGTGGCCGACCATGCGCATCTCCTCACAGCCCAGCGGCAGTTCCGCTTCCAGCGGATAGACCACTTCGCCCAGGTAGAGGCGGCCATCCGGGGCGCGTATGGCATGGCCCTTGATGCGCGCGCGGGCGGCATGGCCCTCGCCGTCGTAATGGGTGTGCAGCACCTCGCTCGCCTCGCCGCCGGAAAACAAGGCGAGATGCGGGCACAGCTCGCCGTTTTCATGGCAGGGCACGGGCGAGTGATGGGAAACCTCATGGCAACGCCGCTGCAACACCTCCTCGCGCGCCATGCCGTACTGGCGGCAATAAGCCGCGTTGGCGGCGACGATGCGGTAATCGTGGCCGATCACCACGAAAGCGCGATCAACGGTTTCGATGAGGCTGTGCAGGTCGACGGGCAGCATGACATCTCCTGGTTTTGTCATGACACATCGTAGTCGAGCCATGTCGTTTGTGTCATGACATAACTTGGGATCAGCCATTTACCGGGCGAAAACCCGAGTAAAACCGTTGGCAAAGCTTATGGCATGGGTCTTGCGATAGGAGAGGCCCTGACCCAAGCACAAGGATGGAGACATGACCGATAACTGGCACCTGCAACCCGGCGTAGCGATGAGCCCCGAGGCAGCCGATGAAGTGGCGAAGATCGCCTGCGCCCTCAAGAGCCTGTCCGCCTACACCACCTTCGCGATGGAACGCGAAGACTGCCCGGAAGAACTACAGAAGCTGGTCGAAGAAGGCCTGGACGCGATGGCCCGAGTATTCGTCTGGTAATGACCCCACCCCATCACCGTAGGAGCCGGCTTGCCGGCGATAGCAACGCCCGGCCGGAGCGCCGCCGTTGCAATCGCGAGCAAGCTCGCTCCTACGGCAAACAAACCAATATCACCGTAGGAGCCGGCTTGCTCGCGACAGCAACGCCGGGCCGAAGTGCCACCGTTGCAATCGCCGGCAAGCCGGCTCCTACGGCAAGCAAATCAAACATTCAGGAGCAACCATTCAATGGCTCGCATCGTCATTCTCGGCGCCGGTATCGGCGGCATGTCCATGGCCTATGAAATGCGCGAAGAGGCCCGCGCGGAAGACAAAGTCATCGTCGTCTCCAACCACCCCTTCTTCCAGTTCACCCCGTCCAACCCCTGGGTCGCGGTCAACTGGCGCAGCCGCGACGACATCACCCTGGAAGTCGCCCCGCTGCTGGAGCGAAAAGGCATCGAATTCATCAACTGCGGCTGCAAGCGTGTCCACCCGGAGCGCAATGAACTGGAACTGGAAGACGGCCGCGTGGTGGGCTACGACTACCTGATCATCGCCACCGGCCCCAAACTCGCCTTCGACGAAGTGGAAGGCCTCGGCCCCAAGGGCCACACCCGCTCGGTCTGCCACGTCGATCACGCCGTCGAAGCCGGCAAGGCCTGGGTCGAGTTCGTCAAAGACCCCGGCCCGATCGTGGTCGGCGCGGTACAGGGCGCCTCCTGCTACGGCCCCGCCTATGAATTCGCCTTCATCATGGATACCGACCTCAAGCGCCGCAAAATTCGCGACAAGGTGCCGATGACCTTCGTCACCGCCGAGCCCTACGTCGGCCATCTCGGCCTGGGCGGCGTCGGCGACTCGAAAGGCCTGCTGGAATCCGCCATGCGCGATCGCCATGTGAAGTGGATCTGCAACGCCAAAGTCACCAAGGTGGAAGCCGGCAAGATGTACGTGGCCGAGCACGACGACAACGGCCAGGTGAAGAAGGAACACGTCCTGCCCTTCAAGTACTCGATGATGCTGCCCGCCTTCAAGGGCATCGACGCCGTGTTCGGCATCGAAGGCCTCACCAACCCGCGCGGCTTCATCGCCATCGACGAATTCCAGCGCAACCCGAAGTTCAACAACATCTACGGCATCGGCGTCTGTGTCGCCATCCCTCCGGTGGAAGCCACTCCGGTCCCCACCGGCGCGCCCAAGACCGGCTACATGATCGAAACCATGGTGCGCGCCACCGCCCACAACATCCGCGCCGTGCTCGACGGCAAGACCCCGGACCAGAAAGCCACCTGGAACGCCATCTGCCTGGCCGACTTCGGCGACACCGGCGCCGCCTTCGTCGCCCTCCCGCAAATCCCGCCGCGCAACGTCAACTGGATCAAGGAAGGCAAGTGGGTCCACCTCGCCAAGATCGCCTTCGAGAAATACTTCCTGCGCAAGATGAAGAAAGGCACTACCGAACCCCTCTATGAAAAATACGTCCTGGGCGTGATGGGGTTGAAAAAATTGAAGTGATTCCGCGCGTTCGATTGCCGCAGCCGGCAAGCGAACTTCACGGCGCCGCCCGGCAACGGGCGGCGCCGTTTTTATTGGGGTGACATGAACCTGAAAAACGTGGTTGGCGTGGACGCAGGAGCGGGCTCTTGTGCCCCTTGAGGGTATGCCCGCGATGAACCACCCAATATCGCGGGCAAGCCCGCTCCCACGGCACTGCCAACTGCTGTTTTCAGGCTCGTAGCCCGGAGGTAGGGCGGAAAAGCGGCTTCATCGCGCCTTCCGCCGTATGCCTGTCATTCGGCGGATAACGCCGGCAAAAAGACGCCGGCTCATCCGCCCTACCGCACTGCGTAGGATGTGGTGAGCGATAGCGAACCGCATCGACCCGGCTGCCTGATGCGGTTCGCTATCGCTCACCACATCCTACGTTTCAGGGACACGGGGCGGCCAATCGGCCATGACCAG
>JAUYFG010000281.1 GCA_030690985.1 Pseudomonadota bacterium | reverse complement strand
CCCGTAGGGCTTCCAGGCCCACCTTGGCCTTGAACTCGGGCACATGCACCTTCCGCTTCTTCGCTTCGCTCATCACTTTTCGTTCCTTATGCCATCACGCAGCTTAATCTGGTGTCTTGAAAACGGGGTCCACAATAGTTGGCCATTTCCGGTGGCGCGCAGGCTACCCTGATCGACCGCGGCAGCGGCTTGATCTACGACGACGTCCTGAACATCACCTGGCTGCAAGACGCCAACTACGCCAAGACCAGTGGCTACGACGCCGATGGCAAGATGAACTGGAGCGCTGCCAACGCTTGGGCCGCCAATCTTAGCTACGGCGGTTACGACGACTGGCGCCTGCCCATCTTCACGCCCATTGGCACCAACTTCAATTACAACTTCAGCAACAACGGCAGCACGGATCTTGGCTATGGCATCACCAGCCCCCATTCCGAGATGTCGTACATGTATTACGTCAACCTGGCCAACCTGGGCTACTGCACGTCGAATGGCGGTGGCAGTTCCACGTCCTGCATCGGGCAGAGTGGTTATGGTCTGGTCGATGGCCCCGCGCTGAATGACGAGAGTCTCTTTACCAACCTTCAGTCCTACGTGTACTGGTACGGTCTGGAGTACGCGCCGCTTACCAACCTCGCGTGGTACTTCGACACGAACTTCGGCGGCCAGAACGTGACCGGCAAGGAGGTCGACCTCTACGCATGGGCGGTTCGCCCCGGCGATGTCGCTGCCGCATCGACGGGCAACGTGCCGGAGCCAGCGACACTGATGCTGCTGTGCCTGGGAATGGCCGGACTGGGCTGGACGCGGCGGCGTGGGTGATTCGGCGCGAGGTTGACGCAATCCTGGCGCTTTGTCTTACACGACGCCCTGGCCCTGAAATGCTTGTCCCCAATTTTGGGGACATACCGGCTGAAAAATGCCGATTACGCTCCCCCCAACAACACAAGAAATGGAGACAGGAAAAGGCGCCGCAAGCGTCTGCCGGGAATTGCCTCTACGCCGTCATCGCTCGTTCCATAGACGTGGGCGGGTGCCGCGGCCAACACAACCACGAATATTTCGCAAACCAGGAGTCCAACATGAACACCAAGACTATCGAAATGCGCGGCAACCGCTCGCGCGCCATCGTCCGCACAGCCGCAACGACACTCGCCACGATGGAGAGCCCAATGCCCACGTATCACGTCAGCCCGTCAACCCTGTCGGTCACAGCCCGCTTCCTGCGGAACCTGGGCGGTGCCCCCGCGCACCACGCCGCCCTCGCCTCTGCCGTCTTGGCCCTTTGCACCGCCTCGGCAGTTCATGCCGCCAACCCGTATCAGGACCAGATCGACGTTGCCGCAGCCAGCCAGCCGAACGCCGGCGCCGCCATTAAGTTCAGCAATTGGGACGATTACAAAAACAAGGCACTGCAATGGCTGAAGGCCAATGACGGCACCGTCAACTCATCGCACGAGTGTCATAACCATCATAATGATGTCAAGCACCACGGGGTGGACGGAATCAGGAACGTCACAGCCGACACCGCCGACGCCAATTCGGTTTCCAGTTGGTTCATCAACAACGGCACCGTCGTTACGGATCTGAGTAAGTGCGCCGGCTGTGCTACCGGCGTGAGCGCGTGCAATGGCACTGTCACCATCAGTACGGCCAATTCCGATTGCACGACGGCTTCCAATACGGCGAGCTACACGCAGACCACCGGCGTCACAATGACCGGAAGCGCCTCTTATGGTCCGGCAGAAGTTTCCGTGGAAGGTTCAGTCTCTGCGGAGAAATCCACTTCGAGCGCCAGCGGCACCGAGGTTTGCAACAGTAGCGCGGACACCACGACATTCACCCACACCTATTACGAGAAGTACCTGAAGCAATACACCTTGTCGGGCGGTGCAACGTCCTTGATCAAGTACACAGTGCCGCAGATCGAGTACCAGGTCTATTGCACCTACAACGGCATGTCCGGCACTTACCACTACGGAGCCTACATGGATACCAGCCGGATGCCTGCGGAATACAAGAATCCGGTCGTCGGCGTTGACACCTCCTGGGACTATGTCGACGAGGCTGCGCAGATGACGGTCCAGTCTCTTCAGACCCCCAGTTGCCCCCCGATTTGAACGGTAGGGTGCGCGGCCGGTTGGGGACGCGTTGCGAACCCCAACCAGGTCATTTCCAAGCCCGCGTAGGGCGGAAAAGTCGGCGGCTTTTTGCCGGCGTTATCCGCCGAATGCCAAACATCCGGCGGAAGGCGCGATAAAGCCGCTTTTCCGCCCTACGCGGGCTGGCTCCCTTCTCCATCATGCATGCACCGCGTTTTTCAGTACTTCCGTGGCCCATTGATTCAGGCTTTTCCCTGCTGATTGCGCAGCGATCAAAGCAGCGCTGTGAACTTCCGGTGGTACACGCAGCATCAATTTTCCGGAAGTCGGTTTTTCAGGAGTGATGCCTTGTTGCAGGCAGTCGCTCAGATAGTCCTCGACGGCCGCCGTGAATTCCTTGCGCAGTTCGTCGACGGTCTCTCCATGGAAACTGATCATGGCGCGCAATCCAAGGATGCGCCCGGCGAAGAGATTGTCACGCTCGTCGTATTCGATGCGGGCGGTGTAGCCCTTGTGAGTCATGGTGTTCATGGTGTGGTTCCTGTTCGTTCCAGCAGTTCTCTGGCTTCATCGACTTGATAGCGTTTTGCCTCCTTGCCAGGGTGGGGACGGTGGCATCGCCACTGTTCACCATGCAGGAGCATTTTCACGCGGGATCCTTCGCGCTCCATGACCTCGCCGCCCAGTGCGACGATCAACGCTTCGATGTCCGAGAAGACGATGGAGGGCGAAGTTGGTTTGGCGAAGATGGCGCGGAGCGTCTTGCGATTCTTTGCGTTCATGTGCTCATGCTAGCGAATTGTGCTTGCAGTTAAAAGCGATGCTTGTCGTCCCACACGAATCAGCGATGGCTACAAATTTCCTGTCATTGCCAGTTCTGACGGCATTACATGGGTCGGTAATGCCGAACAGAGACGACCATGTCGAGCCACGCCTATTCATCCGCCACTTTGCGTCACAGGCTGGCAACTCGGTCCAGCAAGCGTGGCGCGGCGCCTCAAAACAGTGTCTCCCGATAAGCCTCCCGGCCGTCGAGCAGCACCGCCAGGATGCCGGCCTTGCCTCGGGTGTCGATGGCGACTCGGATGGTGACCTTTTCGCCGCCGGTGGGCCGTTCGATCTGGCGGCCGGTGCCTTCCTGGATGAAGTACTGCTCGATGCCGTAGCGCACGGATAGGGTGTGTTGTCTGGTCGGCCGGTTGCCCGCGCGGACCCAGCGGCTGCCGTCGAAATCTTCCACCTCGCCCTTGAGCGCGATCAGCCCGGGGGGTACGGCGCCGCGCTGGTGATGCAGCGAGATGGCTTTCGCGCCGGCGGGGTCGGGTTTGAGCGCGACCCAGACCGTGTCGTGCCGCTTGAAATCCTTGTCGCCGGCGAGCGCCGCTTCGCCGTCCAGGGGCAACTGGCTGATCGTGTAGTTGAGGCGGGCATAATCGCCCATGAACAGCGAGCGCGGGTCGACCGGTTCGGTTTGCAGGACGACCGGCGTGCCGCTGCTGAGCGTCCATTGCTTGTCGGCGATCATCGCCGCCAGCGCGGCGACCTCGACGGCCAGCAGCAGGATGAGCTTCGGCCAGAGCGTCATGATGGACTCCGTGCTTCGAGGTCGCGCATGAGCGCCCTGCGCCTGCGTTCCAGCCAGCCGCCACCGGCCAGGAGCAGGATGCCGCCGGCCATGAAGAAGAGCGCGCGGTCCAGCAGGGTCCAGAAGGTGTCGAAGTAGCGGGCCAGCAGCCAGAGGGCGAATCCGGTGAAGGCGCGGTTCACCATCAGGCGGTCGCCGTGGCGCATGCCGAGGTCGCCGATCCAGTAGAGCACGCCGAGGAAAAGCGCGTTCCAGAGCAGCGCCGTCAGGCCGTCGCCACGCGGCGCGATGACCTCGACCGCCAGCAGCAGGGCGAAGGCGACTGCGAGCGCGATACCAATGCGCAGCCGGTCCGTCGTCAGCGCGCTGGTTCGGACCAGACGGAAGATGCCGACGGTGTAGAAGGCCGTGGCGCCGGCGAGGGCGGCGAGCCACGGGGCGATATCGACCGCCTGCTGGGAGCGACGCCAGGCGAAATCGGGGAAGGTGAAGAGGAAGGCGCCGGCCAGCACGGCGAGCAGAAAATCAGCGCGCATGGCGCGCGCGTAGGGCTGGGCGCTTGCCTGCATCAGCGCCCAGCAGCCGGCGAGGCCGAGCACCTGAAGGGCGAACAGGCGGATGTGCGTGTGCAATTCCCATACCTGGCCGACCCAGGGCTGGGCGTGCCAGCCGAGTATCCAGAGGATGAACAACCCGCCCCAGCCGCGCACCGCCAGCGGCCAGTCGTGGCGCAACAGCGGCACGGCGGCGAGCGCCAGATAGACGAGCAGCGGCCAGTTCATCACCTGGTATTCGAACTGCTCGGTCCAGGTCCACAACGCCGCCAGCGCGATCGAGGCCAGCAGCGCCGGCTGCGAGCCGAGCAGCCACGCGGTCAGCAGGCCGCCGGCCGCCCATAGCGCGATGCCGTCCGGGAAGTGCGCGTCGATGTGGTAGATCTGGCCGATCAGCATGATCGCTGCGCCGAACAACAGCACCGAGAGGAACGCCATGCCCTCAGCCAGTTTCGGCAGCGCGCCCCGGGTGAGACAGAACCCATGCGCGACATGGCTGGCGGTGAGCGCGAAGACGATGAGCAGCAGCTTCACGAGCTTGCCCATCTCGTTCCAATGAGCGGAAAACCAGGTGATGACGCCGACGCCGAGCAGCAGCGCGCCGATCAAAGCGAGCGAGGAGGCCCACGACTGCGCCGGTTGTCGCGTGGCCAGGTCGGCGAGGATGGCCCGCCCGCCCGCGTCACTCACCCAACCTTCTTGTTGCCAGCGCGGCAGTTCCCGCACCAGTCGTTTGACTAAGCCTTTGTCGTTCATTGCGCCTCCCTCGATGCGTCGGATGCCCTACCTTATCCCGAAATGTCCATTTTCCGAAGCTTCGGCGGTGGCCCTTCCTGTAGCGCAGGCGTCCCGCCTGCTTTGTCCTTCTGATCAGCCCTACGATGCAGGCGGGACGCCTGCGCTACAGTCCCGGCCCTACCGATCCCACCCCATGTCAGGTAGCCTTCCCCGCCACCTCAACCAGCGGGTCAAGCCATGAACGACGTCACCGAAAATCTGCAAGCCGAATTCGACAGCCTGGTTCCTCCGCCCCTGGCGCAAGACCGGCGCACCTTTCTGGTCACCGCGCTGGGCGCCGGTTTCGCCCTGGCGGTGCAGCCGGTGATGGCGCAGACCGTCATCACCACCTCCGCCGAAGGACTGACGGCCGGCGAGATCAGCATTGCGACGGCGGATGGCGCGATACCGGCCTATCGCGCGCAGCCTGCGGCAGGAAACAACTTCCCGGTCATCCTGGTGGTGCAGGAAATCTTCGGCGTGCATGAACACATCAAGGATGTCTGCCGCCGTCTGGCCAAGCTGGGCTATCTCGCCATCGCCCCCGAGTTGTATGCGCGCCAGGGCGACCCACGCCAGTACACGACGATTCCGGACATCCTCGCCAAGGTCGTTTCCAAAGTGCCGGATGCCCAGGTGATGCGCGATCTCGACGCCTGCGTCACCTGGGCGCAGAGCAACGGCGGCGACAGCGCGCGCCTTGGCATCACCGGCTTCTGCTGGGGCGGCCGCATCACCTGGCTGTATGCCGCGCACAACCCGAAACTCAAGGCGGGCGTCGCCTGGTACGGCAAGCTGGTCGGCACCGCCGGCGACCTGACGCCGAAACATCCGCTCGATCTGGTGGACGCACTCCGCGCGCCGGTGCTGGGCCTCTATGGCGGCCTCGACCAGGGGATTCCGCAGGAAAATGTGGAGAAGATGAACAAAGCCCTGGCCGAAACGCGAGGCCCGGCCAGCAAAGCCTCGGTCATTTACGTCTATCCCAACGCCCCGCACGCCTTCAACGCCGACTACCGGCCGAGCTACCGCAAGGAAGAGGCCGAGGACGGCTGGAAGCGGATGCAGGCGTGGCTCAGGCAACATGGCGTGTAGCAACGGCAGGTAGCCCCGATGTATCTCGGCATCGACTTCGGCACTTCCGGCGCGCGCGCCTGCGTCATGGCCCCAGGCGGGCAAATCGAGGACATGGCGCGCCTGGACTTCGGCAACCTCACGCCCGACGAAGCCGCCGCCACCTGGAGCGAGGTGTTGTTCAACCTGATCGCCCAGGTGCCGATCAGCCTGCGCCGCCGCCTTCAGGCGCTGGCCGTGGACGGCACTTCCGCGACCGTGCTGGCCTGCGACGAAGCACTCAACACCACCTATCCGCCGCTGCTCTACAACGACGCCCGCGCCGTGGACGAAGCCGAGGCCATCCGCCGCGCGGCCGGAGCCGAGCATCCGGCGGCGGCGGCCAGCTCCGGGCTGGCCAAGGTGCTCTGGCTGAAGCAACGCCTGGGGCCGGAGCGCGCCCGCCTCTATCTGAATCAGGCCGACTGGCTCTCCGCCCTGCTCTCCGGCCGCCCGGTGAGCGACTACCACAACGCCCTGAAAATGGGCCTGGACCTGGAAACCGGGCAATGGCCGGCCTGGGTGGCGACCCTGATCGACCTCGACTTCCTGCCGGTCCCGGTCAAGCCCGGCACCGCGCTGGCCCTGGTGGAACGCCCGCGCGCGCGGGAACTCGGCATCAACCCGGACTGCCTGGTGCGCGCCGGCAGCACTGACAGCATCGCCGCCTTTCTTGCCGCCAGGGTCAGCCAGCCGGGCGAAGCGGTCACTTCCCTGGGTACCACGCTGGTGTTGAAGCTGCTCTCGGAAACCCGCGTCGATGCCGGCGAATACGGCATCTACTCGCACTGGTTCGGCCGCTACTGGCTGGCTGGCGGCGCTTCCAACGCCGGTGGCGGGGTGCTCAGGCAGCATTTCAGCGACGACGAACTGCTTACCCTTTCCGCGCGCATCGAGCCGGCCCGCGCCACCGGGCTGGATTACTACCCGCTGCCGGGCAAGGGCGAACGCTTTCCCTTCAACGACCCCGAATTGCTGCCCCGGCTGGAACCGCGCCCGCCCACCCGAACCGAATTCCTGCAAGGTCTGCTCGAAGGCCTGGCGAACATCGAAGCGCACGGCTACCGCAAGCTCGCGGAGCTGGGCGCCACCCCTTTGGCCAGTGTCGCCGGCGCCGGTGGCGGCGCCCGCAACGATGCCTACACGCGCATCCGCGCGCAGCGGCTGCAAGTCCCAATCACCCGCGCTGCCGAACAGGAAGCCTGTTATGGCAGCGCGCGCCTGGCCTGTTATGGCAGTGATCTTTTCCCCGGAGGCGGCGATGACTGACGGCCTTTCCTGCACCAGTGAAATGCCCCTGGCCTGGCACCCTGCCAGCCTGGAGGAAAACGAGCGGCAAAGAATGATGCGCGAGGCGGCGCTGCTGCTGAACGCGCTCAACCAGATGGAAAGTTCGCACGACCTGGAAAGCAGTGGCGCCGACAACCGCCGGTTCGAGCGCCTCGAAGCCAAGCTGGATCTGGTCCTGCACCTGCTCGCCCGCACCCTGGAACCGGGTGCCTCCCCCAGCCTCCGCAACGTGACCCTGTCGCCACTGGCTGTGGAATGGAATGACCAACAGGCGCCGGCCGCCGGCACCCCCCTCATCCTGGAATTGCGCCCCTCGGAACATCTGCCGCTCACCCTGCGCCTGCCGGCCGTAGCACAAAACCCGCTGCCCGGTCTGGCGCGGGCAAGCCTGGCCAACCTGCCGGAAGCGCTCGACGAAGCCTTGCACCAGTTCGTGTTCCGCCGCCACCGCCAGGCGATCCGCTCGCGCGCGGGCGGCTGAGACGTTCGCGGCAATATGGCGTCCGCCACCCTGCCCTATCTGCCCTGGCGCAAACCCGGCGTGGAAAGCGGGCCGTTGCGCCTGACCTCGCGCCGGCTCTACATCCTGCCCACCCGTTCCGGCCTGGTCTTCTCCCTGCTTTTGCTGGGTCTGCTGGTTGGCGCCATCAACTACGGTGTCAGCCTGGTTTACCTGTTCACCTTCTGGTTTGTCGGCCTCGGCGTGGTGGGCATGCTGCATACCCACCGCAATCTCTCCGGCCTGGTGCTGCAAAGCGGCGCGGCGGCGCCGGTATTCGCCGGTGAAACCGCCTGTTTCAAGCTGCGCGTGGAAAATCCCAGCCGCCTGCTTCGGCAACGTATCGGCCTGCGCCATGCCCAGGGACAGGGTGAGCCCAACGACATCGCGGGCGGCGGCGAGACGTTCATTGACCTACCGCTGCCACAACTCGAACGCGGCTGGAAAACCCCCGGCCACTTCGCCATCCACAGCGAATTTCCCCTCGGCCTGTTCCGCTGCTGGACCGTGCTGGAGCTGGATTGGGGCGTGCTGGTCTACCCCCGGCCGGCGGCGGATGCCGTGCCGCTGCCGGCGCCCGACAGCGACGACGGCGAGGGGGACGCGGCGCGTGGTGCAGGCATGGAATTCGCCGGCCTGCGCGCCTACCAGCCCGGCGATGCAAGCCGCCGTATCGCCTGGAAGGCCTCGGCGCGCGGCGGCGACAAACTGCTCACCAAACAATTCGCCGGCAGTACCGGGCAACGCCTGTGGCTGAGCTGGTGGCAAACCCCGGAACGCGACGTGGAAAGCCGCCTCTCGCGCCTCACCCGCTGGGTACTCGACGCCCACGCCGCCGGCCTCGCCTACGGCCTCAAACTACCCGGCCGCACCCTGCCGCCGCAAACCGGCGCAGCGCATCTGCGGCAATGCCTGGAGGCGCTGGCAAGATATGACTCTCCTTCCCCGTAGGAGCGGGCTTGCCCGCGATGCAACGGTTGCTGTCGCGGGCAAGCCCGCTCCTACGGCTCCCCTCCTCTGGCTGCTCGTCCCCCTGTTCCTGGTGCTGGCGCCGCATGCGCTGCATCTACCGCTCTGGATCAGCCTGTCCTGGCTGGCTTTTGCCCTGTTGCGCCTGGTTGCCGCGCAAACCGGGCGGCATCGGGTGGGGCGAGTGCTCAAGATGGTGCTGGCCCTGGCCGGGGTGGCGGGGGTGCTGCTCAGCTACGGCACGGTGATCGGCCCGGCTGGCGGGGTGGCGCTGTTGGCCTTTCTTTCCGGCGCCAAGCTGCTGGAGACGAACACGCCGCGCGACCGCCTCGGCCTCCTGTTCGTCGGCTGTTTTCTCCTGGTGGCGCATTTCCTCGATGGGCAAAGCCTGATGGCCGCCGGCTACATGGCGTTCGCCGCGCTCGCCCTGGTGGCCGGCATGATCGCCACGCAACTTCCCGCCGCCACGCTGAAGGATGCGCGCCCCACCCTCGCCTTCGCCGCCCGCCTCATGGCGCAGGCCCTGCCGCTGGCGCTGCTGATCTTCCTGCTCTTCCCACGCCTGCAAGGCCCGCTCTGGGGCCTGCCGCAACAAGCCGCCGCGCGCAGCGGCTTGTCCGACCAGATGAGCCCGGGCGACATCAGCCAACTCATCCTCTCGGATGAACTGGCCTTCCGCGCGGAATTCAGCGGCGCCCAGCCGACACCACAACAACTTTATTGGCGCGGGCCGGTGCTGTGGGATTACGACGGCCACACCTGGCGCACGGCAACCCCGCTACGCGCGCCCATGCCGGAGGCCACGGGGCTCGGCAACCCGGTGCAATACAGCCTGACCCTGGAAGCGCAACAACAACGCTGGCTGCCCCTGCTCGGCTTGCCTACCCACCTGCCGGAGTTGCTCACGGAATTGCCCAACAACCCCACCCACCTGGGCGCGGACCTGCAATGGGAGGCCAAGGAAGCGATCACCCAGCGCCTGCGCTATGAAGTCGAGGCGTATCCGGACTACCAACTGGAGAACGTCATTCAGACGGTCAACGGGCCGCCCGCGCCGGCGTTGCGCTCAAGGGCGCTGGCGCTGCCGGTGGAAGGCAATCCGCGCGCACGGGAACTGGCGCGCGGCTGGCTGGAAAGCGGGCTGGAGGGCGGGCTGGAGGGCGGGCTGGAGGGCGCGGCCAACGACGCGGCCATCGTCGAGCAGGCGCTCGCCCTGTTCCGCACGCAGCCCTTCTTCTACACCCTCAACCCGCCCCGCCTGGGCGCCTCGGCGGTGGACGATTTTCTGTTCACCACCCGGCGCGGCTTCTGCGAGCACTACGCCAGCAGCTTCGTTTTTCTGATGCGCGCGGCCGGCATCCCGGCGCGGGTGGTCACCGGCTACCAGGGCGGCGAACGCAACCCGCTCGGCAACTACCTCATCGTGCGCGGCCGTGACGCCCATGCCTGGGCCGAAGTCTGGCTGGCCGGGCGCGGCTGGGTTCGGGTCGATCCCACGGCGGCGGTCGCCCCCTCGCGCGTGGAACGCGGCATCGCCGCCGCCCTCCCCGCAGGCGAGCGTCCCGGCGGCCTGATTACCCTGGAAGGCGCCTGGCTGCGCCCACTCGGCCTCGGTTGGGATCTGCTCAACAACCAGTGGAACCAATGGGTGCTCGGCTACAACCAGGAGCGCCAACGCCAGTTCCTCGCGCGCTTCAACCCCCTGTTGGGCAACTGGCTGGGCATGGTGTGGGCTCTCGGACTGGGCGCCTCCCTCCTCGTCCTCGCCGTGGCCGTCGCCCTCTGGCCGCGTCTGGCCAGCATCCGACACGACCCCGCCAGCCGCGAATACCAGCGTTTCTGCCGCGCCCTCGCCCGTTGCCGCATCCCGCGCGGTGCGGCGGAAGCCCCGGAAGACTACGCCCGCCGCGCCGTGGCCCTGCGCCCCGATCTGAGCAACGGCATCAAGCGCATCACCCGCCTCTACCTCGCCACCCGCTACGGCCCCGAGGGGGACGACACGCTGCACGATCTGCATGCCGGCGTCCGTGCCTTTCGCCCCGCACGCCGGCCGGCCGCTAAACTCGAACCCTCGCAGCCCACCTGAACGCCGCTATGGAACGCTTCACCATTTCCCTGGATGAAACCCTGGCCCAGTCCTTCGACAGCCTGATCCGCGAGCGCGGCTACGCCAACCGCTCCGAAGCCGTGCGCGACATGATCCGGCGCGAGCTGATCAAAGCGGAAACCCGCCGTATCGCAGAAGCCCCCCACTGCGTCGCCAGCCTCTCCTATGTCTACAACCATCACGAACGCCGCCTGGCCGAACGCCTCACCGACCTGCAACACCACGCCCACGATGTCGTCGTCTCTTCCATGCACGTCCACCTCGACCACGACAACTGCCTGGAAACCCTGTTCCTGCGCGGCCATACCGAAGAAGTCCGCGCCTTCGCGGAAAAACTCATCGCCGAACGCGGCGTCCGCCACGGCACCCTCAACCTGATTCCGGTGGAAAGCGAAGCCGCGCCGCACCATGTGCACAGCCGGCCGAAGACCTGAGGCGTCGGCGGGCCGGAAATCCGCGCCCGACACGCGGTGCATCCCCTTATTCGTGGAGCAGCGTCAGTTCGTCGTCCGCGTGGCGCAGGCGTTGCGCCAGGGTGCGGGCAATGGCGGTGAGCAGGGTGAAAGCCAGCCGCTTGTGCTCTTCCCCCAGCTTGTTGAACTGTTCCAGCGAAAGGACATACATGTCCGTGTCGACGCTGGCGGTGGCGTTGTTGCCGCGCGGCCGGCCGTCGAGCAGGGCGAGGCCGCCGAAGAAGTCACCGCGTCCGAACGTGGCGATATGGTGCAGGCGTCGGCTGCCGCTGATCGGCGCCATGATCTTGATTTCGCCGCGCCGGATCAGGTACAGCTCGTTGCCCGCGTCGCCGATGGAATAGATCGTGTCCCCGGCCTTGTAGGAGCGCTGCTCCATGCGCGTTTCCAGGTCGGCCAGGGTCTCGTCCTTGCGTCCCTGGAACATCTCCATTTCCTGCAGGGTCAACGGCACCTGTTCGTCCGTCTGCGTGATGACTTCCGCGACGATCTGGTCTTCCACCCATTCGATGGCGGCTTCGAGGCTGGGAAAGGTTTTTACGGCATCGCTGGAAGTCGTGAGGCCGATCTGCTCGAAAAACTCCCGCAGATTGCGCCCGCTCGGCAACTGTTCACGGATGTTGCTCAGCAGCAGGGGAATGCCGCGTTCCATCATCATGTCGCGCACCTGATTGAGCATGTGCGCCGCCGTGATGTCCACCGACTGCACCCGCCGCATATCGAGGATGAGGTAGTCACGCATCTTGATTTCCGGTTCGAGCAGCGAATAAAGCTCGTAGCTGGTGCCGAAAAACAGGCTGCCCTGCAACTCGAAGATGACCGCCATATCGCCCTTCTGGGCGATGACGCGCATCTCGGCTTCGGGGCGGTACCAGGTGGATGAACGCTGGTTGACGAAAGTCTTGCGCCGCACCACCGAACCGCCGACCTGCTCACGCACGAACAGCATGATGGACATGGCGACCCCGGCGGCGGACGCGGCGATCAATCCCACGGTCAGGGCCGCGCCGACCACCGTGGCGACCACCGCGAAATCGAAGACGGTGGCGCGTGATTCGAGGAAGCGCAGGGGTTCCATGTCGATCATGCGCAAACCGATGACGATCAATATCCCCGCCAGGGTGGCGATGGGAATCCAGGCGATGAAAGCGCCCAACAACAACGCGGCGACCAGCGCCAGGACCCCTTCGGCGATACCGGAGACACGGGTTTTCCCGCCACTGGTCAGATTCACCAGCGAAGCGCCCATGGTGCCGGCGCCGGGGATGCCGCCGATGGACGACGAGGTGATGTTGGCGATGCCCTGTGCCACCAGTTCGCGGTTGGGGTCATGGCGGGTGCGCGCCATCTGGTCGATGACCACGCAGGTTTTCAGGGTGTCGATGGACAACAGCGCCGCCAGGGTGAGCGCGCTACCGAGCAGGCCGGCGACCTGCGCCAGGGTCAGTCCGCCGATTTCATGCCAGCGCCCGGTGATCGTGCCGATGTAGCCCTCTCCGGTCGCCCCGATGGCGCCGAGCACCAGCTTGTTGTCGACCAGGGTCTGCATCGAGGGGTCGTTGTAGGCGAGGGCGAAATAGGCCAGCACTCCGGCGATAATGCCCAGGATGGTGCTGGGAATGGACTTCGTGATCCTGGGTGCGACCAGCGCCACGAGCACGGTCGCCGCGCCGACAATGACCCCTCGCAAGTCCCACAATTGCGGCGAAATCAGGGCCTCCCACCAGACTGTGCCGGCCGGCGCGCCGACGAATTTTTGGGTCTGGCTGCCGATGATGATGAGGCCGACCCCCGTCATGTAGCCGCTGACCACCGTGTAAGGGATGTATCTGATCAGCCTGCCGAAGCCCAGGAAACCGATGAGCATCTGAATCAGGCCGGCAAGAATGCCCAGCACGGTCAGCATCAGGACGATGCTCGCGGGCGCGACGCCCTGCCGCACCAGTTCGATGGCAAATGCCGAGAGCACGGCTGCGGCGGGCGCGCACGGTGCGCTGATGAGTCGGTCGGCGCCGCCCAGAGTCGGCGCGATCAGCCCCAGCGCCGCCGCCCCGAGAATGCCGGCCAGCGCCCCGAAAGCGGCATATTCCGGGCCGATCGCCGAGTAAATGGTGACACCGAAGGCCACCGCCGCCGGCAGGGCCACCAACATGGCCGCCAAACCACCCCAGAAATCACCGGGGATGCGAAATTTTCCGGAAAGTACTTGCATGGTCAGCGGCCTTGTAACGGAAGAAAAAACCAGCGCGGTGGCACCGCCGGGATACGAGTGCCCGTAAATGCCGATAAGGCGATGGGCGCGCCACGCCCATATCGGAAGCGCCCATGGATTCTTTAGCCGCGTTGCGTCGCGCCGGCAACTTCACGGAAAAACCAGGACGCATAGAATCCTAGAAACCTCAGTCGACCGCTCCTTAGCCCTTGTGAGGCCGCATGGATACAGGCGCGGGAGCGTCCGCTGCGGTTCACCCTTCGGGTGACTCCGCGAGGTCGTCGTAGGAGCGGGCTTGCCCGCGATAGCCGCCGTGGTATCGCGGGCTCGCCCGCACCTACGACGAGGTCAACTGCGGAATCCAGGTTGAAGTGTTCCGGAACGGAAGGGACGGCTCAATTGAAAACGGCAGCCATCGGCTGCCGGTCCAGAGGTATCGCAAGCACTACTGCATG
>JAUYFG010000280.1 GCA_030690985.1 Pseudomonadota bacterium | reverse complement strand
CCCGTAGGTTGGGCAAATCGAAGCGTGCCCAACATTCCACGCGCAAAACGTTGGGCACGCTTCGCTTTGCCCAACCTACGTAGCGCCGCATTTATCCGGATACCCCGCTAAAAGAACGCTTTGGACAGACCCGACAAGCCTTCCGCACCCGGCGTGCCGTCGGCGGCTGCGGTATTGCAGGCCGACAACACCACCCAGTCCGCGTTGAGTTTCAGCTTGGCAATCTCGCCCGCGGACAGATAGCCATCATCCTCAAGCGTGCCCAGTCGCGGCGGCGTCAAAATCAGGCCCGGTTCGCCCAAACCTTCGATCTCACCCGCCATCAGACCATGCGTAGCAAAAGCAATGGTGCGGTACTTCGACAAATCCAGATTCTTGACCAGCGTTTCATTGGCACGCTCTTGCAGCCAGATCGAACCCGGCCTGGCCTGGAGAACCTTGCCCATCGCCCGCAGTTCATCGGCGGTTTCGGGCAATCGCGGTGCCTGGCAGCACCGGCACGCAGGGTTGAGTGTGGGCCGGGGCGCTGACCTGCTGACCCCGTTGTCTCGCCCCCGTTGCCCGGGGCGGGAGGGGTTTTCGGTCAGGCACTAGTTAACCGCGATCTGGCTGGTCACTTTGCGCTTGCGACGCGATTGCAGACCAACCAAGCCCAAACCCACCAACATCAGGGCATAGGTTTCAGGCTCAGGAACCGGGGTGAGTAGATAGGCTCCCTGACCACCACCGAAAGCCAATCTGCCGATACCGATGATCTGGCCCTGGGCGTTGCCCCGGTAGGCCGCTGCCAGATAGGACCAGTCGGCATCCAGGCCACCTTCGATCAGGCTGCCCAGGTCGGCGAAGCCGTCTTCCACCGTCCAGGCGAAGGCGTAATAGCCCAGTTCGGTCACATGGTAGCCCAAGGCCAAGCCGTCATCGCCCAGGTACTTGATTTCACTGTAGCCATGGCCTGAATACACCTGCGAGAAGTCGAAGGTGTAGGTCTGATTCTGGTCGTCATCGTAGAACCAGGCGCTTTGGCCGTTGTCAGTGCTGCCGTTGTAGCGGGCGGACCTCCCCGCCACCTGGCCGGCGGCGTTGAGGAAGCTGACACCGCTGGACTGGAGGCCGGTGCTGCTGTTGGTATAGCCCGTGCCCGTCAGGCCGATGTTCTGCGTCGTCGTGCCGTTGTACAGTCAGGCGCTTTGGCCCCCCGTGAACATGCCGTCGTTGGAGCTGCTCTTGGAAGTCCCCGCCGCCTGGCCGGCGGCGTTGAGGAAGCTGACAGTGCTGTACTGGTACAGTTCGGAGTCGGTATGGCCCGTATAGCCCGTGCCCGTCAGGCCGATGTTCTGCGTCGTCGTGCCGTTGTACAGCCAGGCGCTTTGGCCGTTGTCAGTGCTGCCGTTGTAGCGGGTGGAATGCCCCGCCACCTGGCCGGCGTCGTTGAGCGAGTTGACATAGCTGTACTGTTCGCCGGTGCTGCTGTTGGTATAGTCCGTGCCCGTCGGGCCGAGCCGCGTGAGTTCATACGAGCTGGCAATGCCTGCCTGGACGGGCTGGGCCAGGGTGGTGGCCAACAGGGCCAAGACTAAAGGTTTTAGTTGCATGGTTTATTCCTTGCCTATCCGGTTGATTGCCAAAATCGTGAATTTCCGGGTAATGGGAACGCACGAGGCGGAATCTCGGCCGGCCGCCTATCGAAACCTGTGCGGCGGGCCTTGTGGTGCCTATGGGTATGGCCGGCCCGAGGCGGCCC
>JAUYFG010000270.1 GCA_030690985.1 Pseudomonadota bacterium | reverse complement strand
GCACCCTTCGCTCCTATCTCGCCACCCTCCACAAGCAGGGCACCAATCCATTTCTCGCTTTGACCCTGGCTTTCCAGGGCCACACGCCACAGCCCCGCTTCGCCTGACCAACAGATCAACTACGGCTACCTGAGTAGTTACAATTGCCCTTGTTGGTCTATGTGCGTGCTCGCAAGGAAGATCATTTCGCTGTGCTCTCTGGCATCGGCTCAGACCGGGTACGGCTTGCCGATCCCTCGCAGGGCAATCGTGTGTTGACTCGACGGCAATTCCAGGAAATCTGGAATACACGTGACGACGCTACTCTGACAGGACGGGTTCTGGCGGTTCTGCCGCGCGGCGAGGCGGCGCGTTCGGAGTCGTTTTTTATTCCGCCTGAGATTTCTGGCGTCCCATATGATTTGCTAAGCATCCGGCGGTATTGACGCCGAGTTCGCGTCTGGCCTGATTGCCGCAACTACCGGGGCAGCCGAGTGATACGACGCGCCCTCATTCCCCCCTTCCCCGGCAGTGAGGGAAAAATACAAACGGGCGCTTCGGCGCCCGTTTTCTTGCCGTGAACCCGCAGGTTCGGCTCGCCAGCGGGCCTCCTACTTCCCTGCGAACGCTTCCAGCTTCCTGGCCCGCACCACGTTGCCATCCAGCGCCGCTTCCTTGGCGGTGCCGCCGTAGGCGAGGGTCATCAACTGCGAGTAATACAGCACCGGGATGTCGAACTTGGTGCCGTACTTCTTGTTGATCGAGCCCTGGTAGACCTCGACGTTGGCCTGGCACAGGGGGCAGGGGGTGACGATCATTTCGGCGCCGCCGTCATAAGCCGCTTCGATGATGTCCTTGATCTGCGCCTGGGCCACATCATTTGGGTGCGCTCCGGCTCGGAGAACGCCAGGGCGCCGCCGCAGCAGGTGACTTTCTGGTCGTAGGGAACCGCTTCGCCACCGACGGTTTCGATCAGTTTGTCGAGATACATCGGGTTCTCGAACGACTCGCCACTGATGCCGAACGGGCGGTTGGTCTGGCAGCCGACGTAGCCGGCGAACTTCATGCCGTTGAGCGGTTTCTTCACCGGCTTCTTCAGCTCGTCGTAGCCGAGATCCTCGATCAGCACTTCCACCATGTGCTTGATCTCGGGGATGACCTTGATCTGCAGGCCGGCTTCCTTCAGCGCGGCCTGGGTGTCGGCCAGCAGCCCGGAGTTGTGTTCCAGGCGCTCCTTGGACTCGCGCGAACCGAGCCAGCAGGCGGCGCAGGTGGCGACGATGTCCTGGCCGGGCAGGTTGGTTTCGGCCAGGGCGAAGTTGCGCGCGTTCATGGCGATGCGCGGCAGTTCGCCGGATTCGGCGTAGCTGACCGAGGCGCCGCAGCAGTTCCAGTCCGGAATCTCGGTCAGCTTGATGTCCAGGGTCTTGCACATGGACTGGACCGAGGTCAGGTAGTTGGAGGCCGAGGCGCCCTTCTGGGACGAACAGCCGGGGTAGAAAGCGTATTCCTTGCGTGCCATCTGTAATTCTCCTTAGGCCCTTATGGCTCAAGTCTTCACATTGGTTGAGCAGGTTCGTAGCCCGGATGCAGCGCAGCGGAATCCGGGGAGCGCACCACGTAATGCCCCGGATTCCGCTATCGCTCCATCCGGGCTACCTGTTTGGTTTCGGCTCGTCCGGCTTACGCCTTGGCCTTCTCGGCTTTGCGCTTGGCTTCCAGTTCCTTCGCCTTGGCGAGCATGGCGTGGATGCCCTTGATGTCCTTGCACTTGTGGGCGATGCCCACGGCTTCCAGCAGGTTGAGGCGTTTCGCCTTGACCAGGCCGAGCGCGACACGCTGCATTTCCATCGCTTTCTTGATGCCGGAGCCGATGCCGTCCTTGAAGTACAGCGACTGGGTCAGCTTCACTTCGTTGACCCGGCCGGTCTTGGTGCAGTTGTCCCAGAAGGTCTTGGAAAGATGCTGGGTCGGCTGGTTCTTGGGCGACTGGCCGATGCGGTAGGCATATTCGGCGATGCCGTGCATGACGTGGGTGACCGGCACCTTGCGCGGGCAGCGCACATAGCAGTTGTAACAGGAGGTGCACATCCACATGGCGTTGGATTGCAGCACTTCATCGCGCTTGCCGGCGCGGATCATCATGAAGATTTCCTGCGGCGGGTGGTCCCAGCCGGCCTGGAAATGGGTGGGGCAGGAGCCGGAACAGAGGCCGCACTGCATGCACATCTTGACCCAGTCGCCCATCTCGGCCTGTTCCTCGATTTCCTTGAGGAAATTGTTCTGGTACCTGGCCGCCATCTTTTGATTGAGATCGCTCATCTGTCTTCTCCTGGCTTAGAAGCCCTTGAACGGGGAGGGGGGGAAGGACTTGATCAGCGCCGCATAGTCGTTGATCTTCTGCGGCAGGGTGGCGATGTCGGTGATTGCCACTTCCAGATCCATGACCCGCTCGGTTTCCAGGTTCATGCCCTTGAGGGTGTCGCCCACTTTCGAAAGGCGGTAACGGCCGAGTTCAGAGCCTTTCACGAAGTGGCACTGGTATTCCTCGCCGTGCTTGCAACCCATCAGCATGACGCCGTCGTAACCGCCGTTGAGTGCGTCGGTGATCCAGATGGTGTTGACCGAACCCAGGCAACGAATCGGGATGACCCGCACGAAGGGGTCGTACTCGTGGCGGTTCATGCCGGCCATGTCGAGCGCCGGGTAGGCGTCGTTCTCGCAGGCAAGAATCAAAATGCGCGGCTTCTCGGAGAACTCATCCGGCACGTCGACGGCCTTGATCTGGCTGCCGACGGTGTTGACCGAGTAGTTCTCGAACGAGATCACCCGCACCGGGCAGGCGCCCATGCAGGTGCCGCAACGGCGGCAGC
>JAUYFG010000261.1 GCA_030690985.1 Pseudomonadota bacterium | reverse complement strand
TGACTCTCGGGGTCGAGCCGGCGCGGCCGGGGATCATGCGCGAGCCGCCGCGCCGGAGCGACCGGCAGATTCTGGACATGGCCCGGCTGGCCAGGCTGCTCCTGCACGGAACGCTGATGATGGTCGGCGTCCTCTGGATGTTCCGGCTGGGGCTGGAATCGGGCGGGATCGTGCATGGCGTGACCCTGGCCTTCACGACCTTCGTGCTGTTCCAGTTCTTCAACATCTTCAACGCCCGCGCCGAGTTCGATTCCGCCTTCATCCGCCAGTTCTTCGCCAACGGCAAGCTCTGGCTGGCGCTCGCCGGCGTGGTCGGGCTGCAAGTTGTCGCCGTGCATTGGGGACCGGCGCAGGCGGTGTTCGACACCGTCGATCTGAGCCTGAACGACTGGTTGCTGGCGACGGCGATCGCGTCGAGTACGCTGCTGCTGGAAGAGGCGCGCAAGCTGGCATTGCGCATCCTCGGCCGCGAGTCTCGGGCAATATAGGCGCCGCCCATGTTCTCCGTTTACGGTATCAGCGGCCCCATCTATCGCGGCCCCCTCGAAACGATGGACCGCGTGCGCCCCCTGGCGCGGACACCGGCGGCGCAAGCGGTTGCCGCCGAAGCCGGGGACGCAACCGTCGCGGCCACGCGCGGGCGCCCGGTTGACGAGGCCGTGCGCGCCTACCGCGAGATGCTCCACAGTGACTTGGAGCGCGGACCGCTCTACCATGCGGGGCAGGTGATGCGCGCGCCGGCGATCACCGTCGCGGCGGACGACGCGGTAGTCCATGCCTGGCGCGTGCTGCGCGACAGCCGCATCCACCAGGCGCCGGTGCTCGACGCCGCGGGGAACCTCGTCGGCATCGTCAGCGAACGCGACCTGCTGACGGCCATCGACATCGACGGCGAGCAGGTGATCGAGACCCTGCAGCGCCAGGTGCGCGACGTCATGACCACGCCGGTGGTCGGCGCCGCGCCGGTGACCGACATTCGCCGCATTGCCGCCGTGATGCTGGATCACGGCGTCGATGGCGTACCCATCGTGAACGACGCAGGCCGTCTGGTGGGCTTTGTCTCGCGCGGCGACGTGCTGCGCGCCGTCGTCACCGATCCGCCTTTGAGCCTGTGGCGATGAACCTGCAATCCGGCTTCGGAGCCCCCTGATGTTGCACTCGGTCTTCAGCGAATTCGCCCTGCTGCTGCTCATTTCCGCCGCAGCCGGAGCGCTGTCGCTCTGGCTGCGCCAGCCGGTGCTGATTGCCTACATCGTGGTCGGCATCGTCGCCGGGCCGGCCGTGCTGGGCGTGGTCACCGCCCACGACCAGATCGACCTGCTGGCCCAGGTAGGCGTCGCGGTGTTGCTGTTCGTCGTCGGCCTCAAGCTCGACCTCCAGCACATCCGCCACATCGGTCCGGTGGCGCTGGCCACCGGGCTGGGGCAACTGGCGAGCACCATTACCGCGGTGAGGTCGCCATCGTCGCGCGCGAGGAGCTCGAAGGCGTGGCGCTCAAACAGTTGGGGGCGCCGACCATCCTCTATCCCATGCGCAACGCCGTCGATTATGCTGTCGAAGCCATCACCGACCTGATTCGTCCGAAGGAACAACGTCCATGAAACCACTCGCCCGGATCCTGGCCGCCACCGACCTTTCCGCTCCTGCGGGCCACGCGGTGGATCGCGGCTTCCGGATCGCCGCCGCCACCGGCGCCCGCTACAGCGTCATGCATGCGCTGGAACTGGATGCCATCGACGCTCTGCGCGAATGGCTCGGCGAAGAGTCCGTCAACGTCAAGCGCAAACTCGGGGACCAGGCACGGGATGCGCTGTCGCGCCTGCTCGCCGACCCGGCCCGCATTCATGGCGTTGCCGCCGACGCGATGATCGCCTCGGGCCCGCCGCTCGCCACCATCCTTGCCCAGGCCGAGGCCGGCGATGCCGATCTGCTCGTGCTCGGCGCCCGCGGCAGCGACTACCTGCGCCACATGCTGCTCGGCACGACGGCTTCGCGCCTGCTGTGCAAGGTGGCCGGGCGCGCCGTGCTGGTGGTCAAGCAGCCCTCGCACGAAGCCTATCGCCGGCTGCTGATCCCGGTGGATTTTTCGCCCGTTTCCGCCCGCGCCATCCGGTTCGCCCGGCAACTGGCTCCCGCCGCCGACATCTTTCTGCTGCACGCCTTCGAAGCCCCCTTCGAAGACAAGCTGGCCTTTGCCGGTGTCGAGGATGAGGTGATGCAACGCTATCGGGCGACCGCGCGTGAAGACGCCATGCGCCGCATGCGCCACCTGGCCGACATGGCGGGCCTGAGCAGTGGCGACTATGCGCCGCTGATCCTCCATGGCGACGCGTCGCAACAGACCCTTGCCCAGGAACAGGAACTGGACTGCGACCTGATCGTGATGGGCAAGCACGGCAAACACGTCACCGAGGAACTGCTGCTCGGCAGCGTGACCAAGCACATACTGGCCGAATCGCAATGCGATGTTCTGGTGATCGGCGACGAAAAAGCGCCCGTCACAATTGTTAACCATGCTGAAGCTAAAGTAACCCCGCTGACGTGAAAAAAAGCCATCCACCCGTCCACCAGATCGAGCTGCGCGTTGTCGCACTCCAGGATCTGTTCAACTCGATGGATCCGACGCCTTTCCATCATCGCGACCTCGATACCAATGCGGAGAAGTTCCTGGAAAGCTGGGCGCTGGAATTCCCGCAGGACAGCCACTTTCGCATCATCGTCCACATCGAAAAGATGCCGCCGGAAGACCCTGCTCCACTGGTCGCCGAGGCGATCCACAACCACTTCGGGTACAAGGCGGTGTTGGCCAGGCGCAACTTGCGCCTGCTGCTGCTGGAGGGGCGCACCAGCCTGCTGATCGGAATCGGCTTCCTGGCGCTGTGCCTGATTGCCGCCGATATCCTGACCGGCTTCGCCAGCAACACCTTCCTCAAGCTGTTGAAGGAGAGCCTGCTCATCGGTGGCTGGGTCGCCATGTGGCGTCCGATGGAGATTTTCCTTTACGGGTGGTGGCCCATTGTTCGAAATGGCAGGATCTACCGCAACCTGGGGGGCGCAAGCGTGCACGTGGTGCCGGTGAAGGCGTAGCGATGATCGACCTCGCCCTGCTCGGTGGCCTCGCCGGCGGCGTCGGCCTGTTCCTGCTCGGCATGGGGATGATGACTGACGGCTTGAAGCTCGCCGCCGGGCCGGCTCTGGAGCGCGTTCTGGCCCGCTCGACGAAGACGCGGCTGCGGGGTCTCGCGTCCGGCGTCATGGTGACCGCGCTGGTGCAATCGTCGAGCGCGGTGACGGTCGCCACCATCGGTTTCGTCAATGCCGGTCTGCTCAATTTGCCGCAGGCGCTGTGGGTGCTGTTCGGCGCCAACGTCGGCACCACCATGACCGGCTGGCTGGTGGCGCTGGTGGGCCTCAAGTTCAAGATCGAGGCTTTGGCTCTGCCGCTGATCGGCGTCGGCATGATCCTGCGCCTCTCCGGCGAAGGCGCGCGGCGCGGCGTGGTCGGCCTGGCCCTGGCCGGCTTCGGCGTGCTTTTCCTCGGCATCGACATGCTCAAGGAGACCTTCTCCGGCCTGTCCGCGGATTTCAAATTGCCAGCGGGCGATGGCGTCGGCGATATCGCCTTGCAAGTGGGCATCGGCATCCTGCTCACGATCCTGATGCAAAGCTCCAGCGCATCGCTGGTCATCGCCCTCACCGCCGCCCAGGGCGGCCTGCTGACGACGCAGGGCGCGGCGGCCGTGGTGATCGGCGCCAATATCGGCACCACGGTGACGGCGCTGATCGCCGCCATCGGCGCCACGCCCAATGCCAAGCGCGCCGCGGCCGCACATATTCTGTTCAACCTGCTCACCGGCGTCGTTGCGCTGCTGCTATTGCCCTGGCTGATCGGTTTTCTGTCGGTGTTGCGCGAATGGCTGGGGCTCGACGAAGCGCCGGCGGCCAAGCTGGCGCTGTTTCATACCGTGTTCAATGTGCTCGGTGTCGTGCTGGTCTGGCCCGTCGCCGCGCGCATGACGACTTTCCTCGAAGCACGCTTCAAGAGCGCCGAGGAAGACGAAGCCCGTCCGCGCCATCTCGACAAGACCGTGCTCGCGGTGCCGGCGCTGGCGCTCGATGCGCTGGAACGCGAAGTGCATCGCATGGGCGGGATTGCCATCGCCACGGTGCGCGCGGCGATCGAAGCACCGCAAGGCCCGGCGCTGGCCCGCCACAAGCTGGTGGTGGCCCGCCTCAACCAGGCCATCGCCGATTTCGTCACCCAGTTGCATCGCGTCGGCATGTCCGGCGACAGCGCCCGCCGTCTGCCGGAAATCCTGCGCCTGGCGCGTTACTACGAGACCGCGACGGAACTCGCGGTGGAAGCCTCCGCGGCCAGCAGTGAATTCGCGGATGGCAAGCCCGACCTGCACGCAGCCGCCTTTGCCGAGACAGCCATGGCGTTGCTGACCCGGGCCGATCCCGACGCCATTGACGCCGCCGCCCTGGAACCGGCCCTGCAGGCGATGGAAAGCGCCTATCAGGCGCAGAAGGCCGATCTGCTGGCTGCCGGCGCGCAGGGCCGGCAGCCAGTCGCCACCATGGATGCGCGGCTGCGCGCCGCCAGCGCCCTGCGCCGGGCGCTGGAACAGTCGGCGAAGGCGGCACGCCTGCTGGCGGCGCCCACGTCCACCGACAACGGGCAGGCGACGCCATGAAAGTCGGCGCTGGCGGGACGGCGTGGGGGATGTCGCGAAGCACTGCTTCGCGCCCGCGCCGGTCGGTCGGCCATGCAGGGCCGGCCGAGGGCTCCGCTCAGGGGTCGAAGTCCGCAATCGGTTTCCGGTGAGGATGGTGACATGAATCGTGTAGAGTGAAAAACCTCGCGCTCGTAGTGGAGAACGCCATGCGTCTGCTGCTGTTTTTCCTTGTCCTCTTGTTCGCCTTGCCCTCATGGGCGACGGGCGTCCATGTGCTGACCGTGAAGGGCGCCATCGGTCCGGCCAGCGCCGACTACCTGGTGCGCGGCATCGACAAGGCGACGGA
>JAUYFG010000106.1 GCA_030690985.1 Pseudomonadota bacterium | reverse complement strand
CGCGGCTTTTGGCCCCGGTGGCGGTCATCCGTGTCGCGCCGTTGGTGGTGGTGCGCGCAGCTAACCGCATCACCCGGGCACCGGCGGCCGGTTGCGGTTCGCTGCGCTCACCACATCCTACTCATGGAGGCTGTTTCACGGTAAACGTACACGCAGCCGCTTCGGCGGATAACGCCTGCGGCTCATCCGCCCTACACCAACCCCGTCGGCAGGCCGTCGATGCTGCGGGCATTTTTCTCGCGGCGATATTCGGCCATGCCGTCCTCGCCTTTCTTGCGCGCCCATTCCGACAAGGTGCCGCGTTCGCCGGCATAGCCCATCAGCGGCACCCCGGCGCCGCACGAGGTCTGCGCCGACTCCACCTCCATGACCACGATCTGGCGCGCGCCGGGATGGGCCGGAAATAGCGCGCGCAATTCCGCCCAGCGCGGGTCACGCGGCAACACGCCTTCGCCCTGGCCGTAAACGCGCAGGAGCAGGGCATCGGCGGCGAAGCTGCAGAACATCATGGTCATGCGCGGGGCGGTGCGCAGGTGGGCGGCGGTTTCTGCGCTACTGCCGGTGAGGTCGAGATAGGCCAGGGTATGTTCATCCAGCACGCGCAGGCTGTCCAGGCCCTTGGGCGAGAGATTGATGCGGGCGCCGGGCGCGGTGGTGGCCACGAAAAAGACATGCTGTTTCTTGATGAATGCCGTCAGTTCCGGCGTCAACGATTCGTAGAATTTCGCCATTTCGCTTCCTTGAGAAAACGCTGATTATTTCGTCACTCCGGCGAAAGCCGGGGTCCAGGTTATTGATTTCACTGGATTCCGGCCCCGGATAAACGCATTCCGGGGTGACGTTCCTGCGCCGGAATGACGGCACTGTATTTGTTCAGCGCCTACTTCAAGCACACTAAGCCAAATCGTTGCGGCTTCAGGCGCAGGCGTCCACCGGGAAACAGGACGGTGTTCAGGGGAAACAGCGGCAGTTCGCGGCCACGCAGCCGCGAGCGTGGGTAACTGAGTGGGGAACTGAGCGGGTTACTCACGCGCCCCCCAGGGCTGGATCAACTCATGCTCGACGCCCAGATGATCGAGGATGCGCGCGACGATGAAGTCCACCACCTGTTCCACGCCGGCGGGGCGATGGTAGAAGCCGGGGTTGGCGGGCAGGATGGTGGCGCCGGCTTCGGCCAGCGCGGTCATGTTGCGCAGGTGGATGAGCGAGAAAGGGGTTTCGCGTGGCACCAGGATCAGCGGCCGCTTTTCCTTGAGCATCACATCGGCGGCGCGCTCGATCAGATTGTCGGCCAAGCCCTGGGCGATGGCCGCCAGGGTGCCCATCGTGCACGGGCAGACCACCATCGCGGTGGCCGGATTGGAGCCGGAGGCCGCCGGGGCGAACCACTCCTCCTTGCCATAGGCGGTGAGGCGGCCATGGTGGCCCGTGAAGCGATGGTCGAAGAAGGCGGCGACCTCGGCGTTGCCGGCGGGAAGCTGAAGATCAAGTTCCTGTTTGGCGACGATGCGCGCGGCCTGCGAGATCAGCAGGTCGACCTGGCAGCCGGCGCGCAGCAGGCATTCCAGCAGGCGCAGGCCGTAAGACATGCCGGAGGCGCCGGTGAGGGCGAGGGTGATGCGTTTCATGGCGTGCTCTCTTGTATGTGCAACAGATGGTCGGCCGCGAACCCATTCACCAGGCCGGTCACCCAGGCGGCGGTGAGGAACAGCGGCATCAGACCGAGAATACTGGCCCCCGGCAGCAGCCAGGCATCCACTACCCACAACTGCGCGCCGATGTGGGCGAAAGCGGCCAGCACAGACAAACCAATCGGGCCGAACCAGCGTGCCGGCAGACGAATAGCCAGGGCCAGCAGCAACAGGCTGGCGACACCGCCGGACAAGCTCATCACGAAAGCCGGGGTCAGAAACTGGCCCAGCGCCAATGCCCCGGCGACGATGCGCAGGCCCGCCACCCAGGCCGCCGTGCGCCAGCCATAGCGATACAACACCACCAGGGTAACGATGTTGGCGAGGCCGGGTTTGATGCCGGGTATCGGCAATGGAATCGCCGCTTCGGCCAGGGTCAGGCCGATGGCCACCGCCGCCAGCGCGGCTACCCGGCGGTCTTCAGGACTGGTATGGAATTCGAGTTGCATGGCGCGATGGGAAACGCTGCAGAAGCCTGTCGTCTCGCAGTAGGGAGGATAAGCGATAGCGCATCCACCACGACGGGGCGGCGGAAGGTGGATGCGCTATCGCTTATCCACCCTACCTGTTGATCTTGCGTGTCCCTCATCCGCTTCCGCCATCCTTCTCACTCCAATTCCATGTCTGCAATGTTTTCCGGTTCCTGCTCACCCCAAGTGGGTTCGTGCCATCCACTCTCCACCGCCCGCCTGAATGACGACCACGGCCAATCCGCCGGACGCACGACCAGGCCGTGTTTCACCGGGTTGTAGTGGATGTAATCGATATGCGTGCGCCAATCCGCCTCATCGCGGATGGCGTGTTCCCAAAAACGTCGTTGCCAGACTGGCCGCTCGCCGCGTGCGTTGGTGCTGGGGTCGATACGTCGGGACGCGGTTTTCTTGATTTCACGCCAGCGGCCGGAGAAGTCGTCATCACCGGGTGGTAAGCGCCAGAGGCAATGGAGATGGTCGGGAAGGATGACCACAGCCTCCATCACGAAAGGCCTTGCCGCCATTACCTTCCGGAAAGCCTCGCGCAGGTGGGCGACATTCACGGGGTCGGCGAAACGGGGTGCGCGATCGCGAGTGACGACGGTGAAGAAGTAAACGCCGCCCGGTATGAGAAGACGATGGTAGGTGCTCATGGGGCGGGTGTGGTGCTTGCATGTAGGGTGGGTAAGCGTAGCGCATCCACCACGACGGGGCGGCGGAAGGTGGATGCGCTATCGCTTATCCACCCTACGCGGGAGGGGAATCAAGGGCGTAGGGTGGATAAGCGATAGCGCATCCACCAAGCCGTGTCAGCCTTCCGTCCGCCCTTTGTCGGCCAGGATGCGGGCCAGTTCGCGGTACTGCTTGCGCGCATCCGGTTCCATCGCCCGGTAGGCGTGGACAATCTCCTGTTCGTCCTGCACCCAGGAGGAGGGCGCGGTAGGTAGCAGCTCCGCGTCGGCGAGGGCGAACAACTGGTAAATCTTGATGTCCAGCGCGCTTGCCACCGCCTCCAGCGTTTCCGGACGCGGCCACTGGTTGTCATGTTCCATGCGCGACAGGCTGGATTTCGTGATGCCCACTCGCTCCGCGAGTTCATCCTGCGACCAACCTCGCCGCAACCTCAGTTGTTCAATTGTGTTTCCGATTTTCATGTGAGTTGTGCCCATCGGGTCTGCGGAATCATTGTTGGTTGGTTTGTTCGTTTTTTTCATTTTATTGCCGACTCGCAATGCTGACCGCAAGTTGCATGGACTGCAACACGTAAAGCGCAACAATACGCGAAATGCGTTTTGCGCAACAGTGTGTTGACATGCGTTGCGTGTTCCGGAACACTAGCCTCCACATCGCGCGTTGGTTGGCTGAGCGGTTTGCTTGACCATCAGATCAGCCGTCTGAACAACAATAAAAGTGGAGAAAGGGATGAGTCCATTGAGAAAAGCCCGTTTGGAGCGGGGGTTGTCCATCTACGATCTGGCCGATGCGGTCGGCATGTCGGCAGCCAGCATTTCCCGTCTTGAACGAAACGTCCAGAGCACTTCACCGACCACGGCCGCCAAGTTGGCCGCGCTGTTGGGGCTGACCCTGGCGCAGGTGTTGCTGCCGGAGTTGAACGAGTCCGCGCCACCGCCAGGCGCGGAGGGGGGCGGCGCGGACGGTGGGGTAACGCCATGAGCGATCTGCTGATCGGTTTGTTGGCCTGGCTGGGGGTGGCGGTCGTGGTCAGCGTGGTGATCGGGCGCTTTATGCGGATGTCCGAGCCGGTTGATTCACACGAGGCTACGGCGGCAACAACCGGCCTCTCCATGCTGCCTGGGTATGGGTGGGAGGAGGACGGGGCGAGCACGCTTGCGGTGAAGGAAAACCAGGCCCCCTCGGACAAAGGGGCCGTAAACGAATAACTAGAACGTTCTGGCCGCGTTGGCGGGCGCGCTGCGGCGTTGCACCCGCAAGGGGCACGCCGGATTTGTACGCGCTGAAGCGCTACGACTCCGCTGCCGGTCGCTTGCAGGGAACGGCCATGCTGCGCGCCCGGCGCCTTGCAGCACATCCCGCCAGCACACCCATAATCATCCAAGTTATTCATTTACGGCCCCAAAGACCACACGTCTCAGTAATTGAGCGTGTCGTAACCCGCAGCCGCGTTTTCCACGCTGACCCGGTTGGGCAGGCAGACGGCGGCGCCACCAGGGGGAATCCAGCCTTGCCGGACGCAGAGTTGACGCGGGCTGGGGTCGGCTGCGATGCGCACGCGACCGTCGCGGATTTCGATGCGGCTGACGCCTAATGGACCTTTGATTTCTATCTGGCGATTAAGGCGCAGGCTGGTTTCGACAGCCACCTTGCCGTCCAGACGCACGATGACGTGCCCTTCGAGGCTATCCGCCTGACGCATCCACAAGCCGCTTACCAGGGCGAGTCCGGCGAGCAGAATCAGCCAATCACCGGGGCGCAAGCGTGTCGCCACGAAGTTCAGGAAAGCTCCCGATGCCGGATCAGCACCTGCTGGGCATCGCGGAAGTAGTCGGCCAGGGCTTCCGCAAAGTACACGGAACGATGTTGGCCACCGGTACAACCCAGGCCCACGGTGAAGTAGCTGCGGTTGTCCTTGATGTAGGAGGGCAACCACTTGGCGACGAATGCACGGATGTCTTCCAGCATGCTGGCCACCTGTTCCTGAGATTGCAGGAAAGCGATGACCGGCGCGTCGCGGCCGGTCAGCGGTTTCAGGGTGGGGTCGTAGTGCGGGTTGGGCAGGCAGCGCACGTCGAACACCAGATCGGCGTCCATCGGGATGCCATGCTTGAAGCCGAACGATTCGAACACCAGGGTGAAGCTGGCGCTGTGCAAGTTGAGGAAATCCTTGATCCAGTTGCGCAGGTTGTTGGCGGAAAGATCGCTGGTGTCCATCAGGTGGGCATTGCCGGAAATCCGCGACAACATCTCACGTTCCTCGCGGATGCATTCTTCCAGCGAGCGTTCACCGGAATTCAAGGGGTGGCGCCGCCGTGTTTCCGAGAATCGTTTGACCAGGGTTTCATCCTTGGCGGTGAGAAAAATGACCCGCAGATCGACCTTGCCGCGCATGCGCTCCAGTTCATCAGGCAGGCCGACCAGGCTGCCGCCGCTACGCGAGTCGATGCTCAGAGCGGCATCCTGAATGCCCAGCAGGCGCAGATACTCCACCGCCTCGGGCAACAAGGCGGCGGGCAGGTTGTCGACGCAATAGAAGTTGGCATCTTCCATGGCCTTGAGGGCGACACTTTTGCCGGACCCGGACAGTCCGCTGACGACGACGACTCGCATAGTTCCAAAGCCATAGTGTTGAGAGATGCGGAATTATCCGGATATTGCCTGTTGCATGGGGCAATACGGTTTCCCGATCCAGGGTTTCATGTAGTGCGGTCGCGCGAACGCACGCCGGAGGATTTACGGTACAGCGCAAGGGTCGCTGCGGCTTGTTTGCGTACCCGTTGCCTCAGTTCATCCGGCCCCAGCACTTCGCAATCCGGGCCGTATTTGAGGATGTCCATGACCAGCTCCCGGTCATCGGCATAAGGAATCTCCAGCAGGTAGGCGCCATCCTGTTCCAAATATCCTTTCTGCTTCGGATGCCACCGTTCGGACGCCACCCAGCGCGCCCGCTCCGGGCTGAAGCGGAGCCTGGCCCATTGCACCCGGCTGCCGGAAAAGATGCCATAGCCGGTGCCGAGAACCTTGTTCAGGGTTTTCTCGACCAGGCTACGCGCGGGTTTTTCCAGAATTTCCGCACGTTCGATGGCGTCCACGGAAAAGTTGCGCAGGCCTTTGCGTAAATGGCACCAGGCATCCAGGTACCAGTTCTCGCGGTAGTGCACCAGGCGTTGTGGCGAGACTTCGCGCTCGCTGACTGCGTTGCTGCCGCGTGCGTGATAGGTGATCCGCAGCCGCTTGCGCCGCAGCAGGGCGGCGCCGACCCGCTCGAACTGCGCGAGATCCATTGTTCGCGCGGCCACACCGATGATGCGTACCCGTTTGCGAATCTCTTCGGCGCTATCGTCGGCCGTGCCCATGAGGCCATTGAGCCGGGCCATCAGGGGCTGTACATGGGGACCAAGCAGGCCGCCCTGGTCGAGGCTGGCGAGCAGATGCTGCATGGTCAGCAGGGCGTGGATTTCCTGGGCGTTGAACCACAGGCCGGGAAGTTCGAACTGCCCTCCGCTGCGTATGCCCGCTGCGGCCTGGCCGGTATAGCGGTAGCCGCCTGCCTTGCGATCCCAGACGATGGGGGCGTTGAGGCGGTCGCGCAGATAGAGCAGGTCGCGCTTGAGTGTGGCGCGCGAGATTTCCAGTTCGGACTGCAAGGTTTCGAACGGCACCACGCGGCGTTCGGAGAGAAGCTGGTCGATCTTGTAGAAGCGTTCCGTGCGATCCATCCGGAAATCCCCGCTTAGGTAGTGCGATACGGCAGGGTATCACTCATTTTTGAGGAAAACCGCCTCAATCCGCCATGCCAGCGGCTTTATGGCTGGCTCACCTGGTGAGCCAGTAGGTCGGGCATCATGTCGCCACATTTCTGGAGACCGACATGTTTGCGACTGATCTGACCGCCCGTCTTTCCACCGTGATTTATCCCGTGATGATCACGGCCGGCGCTACCTGGGGCGCGACCGGGGAGGCGGGCATGGGGCTGGCGGCGCTGGTTGGGGCGGTGCTGCTGTGTAGCGCCGGCGTCCCCGCCGGCGTCTTTCGGGGGCAGGGCTGGCGGCGCTGGTTCTCGACGGGGCGTTACACCCGGAACTGATTCACCAGGTTTTCCAGCTCCCGCGCCAGGCCGGCGAGCTGCTCGCTGGCACCGTGGGTATCGTGGGCATGGCCGGAGGCTTCGCGGGCGACGGCGCCGATGTCGCCGAGTTTCTGGTTGATGCTGTCCGCCGCACTGCTCTGTTCTTTTGAACTGGACGCGATCTGGGCATTCATGCGGGTGATGACACTCACCGAACCGGAAATGGTGGTGAGTGCCGCCGCGCTTTCCTGGACGCTCTTCACGCTGGAGTCGGTCTTCTGTTCCGCGCTCTGGATGGCGCCCACGGCTTCCTTGGCGCGATCCTGAACCATGACGATGATGCTCTCGATGTCTTCGGTGGCGGATTGGGTGCGTTGCGCCAGGGTGCGCACTTCGTCGGCGACCACGGCGAAACCGCGCCCCTGTTCGCCGGCGCGAGCGGCTTCGATGGCGGCGTTCAGGGCGAGCAGGTTGGTTTGCTCGGCGATCTCGCGGATCAGGCCGATCACCCGGCCGATGTCGCGGCTATCGGTATCCAGACGCTGGATGACGTTTACCGCCTGTTCCAGTTGATCGGACATGGCGGAGATGGCGCCGAGGGCACAGGTGGCGGTTTTCGTCCCTTCCTTCGCGTCGTTGTCGGCCTGGCGGGCCGCGTCGGCCGCTGCCTGGGTGTTATGTGCCACTTCCTGCACACTGCCGGCGAGTTGGGTCAGTGTGGCGGCCAGTTGTTCGGTATCACCAAGTTGCTTGTCGACACCGGCCTGGGTGCGGGTAGTGACCATGACCAGATGGCTGGCCACCTGGCTGAGATGATGGGTGGCGCCGCCGACCTGGCGGATGATGTCGGCGAAGCGCTCCATCATGGTGTTGAAGGCGTGCGCCGCACAGGCGATTTCATCCTTGCCGTCCACGGGAATACGCAGGTTCAGATCGGATTCCTGTTCCACCCGCGTCATCAGCGCGGTCAGGCGGTTGATCGGCGCCGCCACGGTGCGGCGCAGGGCCAGGATGAGCAGCGCCATGCCGAAGAAGAACAGCACACCGTGGATGCCCAGGCTGACCAGTCCCGCGTTGCGGATGCGCACATCCACCGGCGCCAGATCGTAGCTGATACGGACAGCGCCCAGGACGGTGCCGGTGGGTACGCTGTGGCAACCCATACAGTCGACGCCCCGGGTTTTCTCGCTCGCCCGGAACGGCCGCACCAGGGTGAGCCGGCGCCCTTGCGGAGTTTCTTCGATACGCGCGGTTTCCTTGCCTTTCAAGGCATCGCGATCGAGCTCGTCTGTGGCCATTTCCCTGGCGTCGGCCGGCCCATACTGGCCGATCACGGCGTCGCTGCGGATCACGCGCGCTTCCAGGACATTGGGCTGCTGTTTGATCTGCAGCGCCAGTTCATCGCGCGTCGCCATGGCGCCGGTCAGCATCAGCTTGTTCAGGCCATCGAAATAGGTATCCGCAACACCACCTACCTGGTTGCCGACGAATTCCTCCGCCAGGTTCTTCTGTGCGAAATGGTTGTGAATCAGGGAAGTGGTGAGGATGACCAGAAACAGGCCCGCCGCGAAGGCGAGGATTCTGGAGGTAATGGTGCCGGTGCAGAAAGCGATCGACTTCACGGGCGTCTCCGTCGTTTTTGTATAGGGATTCGCCGCTTTATCGACAGCGGGGGACGAAACTTGAGCGCGCTGTGCTTGGGCCAACCTGTTGATCTCACCGGGCGATCTCCGCCCAGCGTTTTTCCAGGCGTTTCACCGACACCGGTTGCGGTGTCTTCAGCTCCTGGGCGAACAGGGAGACGCGCAGTTCTTCCAGTTGCCAGCGGAAGGCAGTAAGTAGAGGGTCGTTCTGGCCCTGCGCTTTCTGGCGCTCCACGCGGTTGCGCCAGGCCGTGAGCAGGGGGGCCATTTCGCGTTGTGCGGTGCTGTCGCGCGCGGGCTGGTTGGGGAGTTTGGCCAGGCGTAGTTCCATGGCCTTGAGATAGCGCGGCAGGTGGGCCAGGCGCTCGCTGGGGTGAGCGACCAGGAAGCCGGGAAACACCAGGGCGTCGAGTTGTTCGCGCATATCCGCGATCGCCGCTTTCCAGATGGCGGGGGCTTTGGCCAGTGCCTGGCTGAGGCGATGCGCGGCGGTGATGGATTCCGTGGTCGTGTTGGCCAGGCGGGCGCAGGTTTCTGACAGGCGCGGGCGGATGGCTTGAGCGGTTTCGGCAAAGGCGGCCTGGCTGCGGATGTCGGCCACTTCTCGGGTCGCGAGCACGGCGGCGGCCAGCACATCGCGCGCCAGGCCGGGGCAGGAGACGCCTTTGAACAGCAGGGCGTATTGCAGGCAGGCGGGTTTCAGGCGCGCGGCCAGGTCGCGCTCGCCTTGTTTCAGCAGGTCGGGGAAGCCCAGCCAGAGCAGGCGGGCGACACCCAGGCGATGTGCGGCGCGGGCTTCATCGGGGTGGTCGAACAGGCGCAGATTGACCTGGCCATCCTCACATTGCAGCGCCGGAAAGGCGGCGACGATTTGGCCACCAACGTGGCCACCGCTGTTGACCGTGGCGGTTTCCGGCAGGTCGCCGAAGTCCCATTTCGTGATCTGGTCGCGCTGGAACTGGCCAGCGGAGCGTGCCAGTTCCTCGCTGGCGGCGCTGCCCAGTTGCTGTCGCAGGGCCGCCAGATCGCGTCCTTCGGCCAGGGTCTTGCCGGCCTCGTCCTGCACTCGGAAATTCATGATCAGGTGCGGCGCGAGCACTTCCGGGCGCCAGGCGTCGCGCGGAATGAGTTGGCCGGTGGATTTGGACAGGAAGGCGGCGAGGGCGTCAGTGAGCGGCGAGGCCCCGTAGGAGCGGGCTTGCCCGCGATTGCCACGGTTGATTGGGGTGGTGGCGCCGTCATCGCGGGCAAGCCCGCTCCCACTGGTTTCCTGGGGGGAGGGGAGCAAAGCCTGCGCCGCCGCTTTCGCGTATTCCGGCACCGGCACAAAGGCGCGGCGGATGGATTGCGGCAGGCTCTTTATCAGGGCGGTGATTTTTTCTTCCAGCAGGCCGGGCACCAGCCATTCGCAGCGTGCCGGGGAAATCTGGTTGAGGGCGGCGAGCGGCACGATCAGGGTGACGCCGTCGTCTTCCGTGCCGGGGTCGAAGCGGTAGGCGAGCGGGTAGCGGGCGCTGTTCTGTTCGATCTGCGGCGGGAAATTTTGCAAATGCGCCTGCTCCTGAGTGTCGTGGCCGCTGTCCAGCAGCGTCGCGCGTTCCAGATAGAGCAGGCGCGGCTGGGCTTTCTCGGCCTCGCGTCGCCACTTGTCGAAGGCGGCACCGTTGTGGATGCCTTGCGGCACGCGCGCGTCGAAGAATTCGTAGAGGCGATGCTCATCCACCACCAGACGGGCATTGCGGGCGCGGTGGGCGAGGTCGTCGATTTCTTCGAGCAGGCGGCGGTTGTGCTCGAACCAGGGCGCGCGGGTCTCGAATTCGCCTTCGACCAGGGCGCCACGGATGAACAGCTCGCGCGACAGCACCGGGTCGATCGGGCCGTAATGCACCTTGCGGCCGTTGACTACCGGCAGGCCGTAAAGGGTGGCGCGCATGGATGCCGCCACATGCGCCGGCTTCTTGGCCCAGTGCGGGTCGGAATAGGACACCTTGAGCAGGTGGCTGGCGGCGAGTTCGATCCACTCCGGCTCGATCTTCGCCACCATGCGCGCGTACACCCGCTTGGTTTCCACGATCTCGGAGGCGAGCAGCCATTTCGGCTTTTTCTTCACCCCGGAGCCGGGAAAAACCCAGAATTTCATTTCGCGCGCGCCGAGATAAACACCGTCCTCGCTGAGCATGCCGAGGTTGCCGAGGAGGCCGGGAAGCAGGGCCTGGTGCAGGGGGGCGTAGGGGATTTCTCCAGCCGGCTCGGGGGCAGGCGAGGACGCCTGCGCTACATGAGTGCCCTGTAGCGCAGGCGTCTCGCCTGCTCGTTCTTGCTTTTCGGCGACATGCCAGCCCATTTCCTTCACCTGGGTGGTCAGTTGCGCATAGACATCGCGCCATTCGCGCACCCGGTTGGGGGAGAGGAAGTCGGCCTTCAGGGCATCGCGGAATTTCTTCTGCGATTTGCGGTGGTGGCTGAGCTGCTCGATGTGCGCCCAGAGTTTCAGGAGGCTGATGAAATCGGAATCGGGGTCGATGAAGCGGCGGTGTTTCTGGTCGGCGGCTTCCTGGGCCTCCAGCGGCCGTTCGCGCGGGTCCTGCACCGAGACGAAGGCGGCGATGATCAGCACTTCATGCAGGCAGCCGTGATCTTTCGCTGCGATCAACATGCGGCCGATGCGCGGGTCTACCGGCAGATGCGCGAGCTGTTTGCCGATGCCGGTCAGCCTGCCGCGTTCGTCCAGGGCGCCGAGTTCGGCCAGGAGTTGCTGGCCGTCGCGGATGCGTTTGCCCTCGGGGGCATCGAGGAAGGGAAAAACCTCGATCTCCGGCAACCGCAGCGATTTCATCCGCAGGATGACGCCGGCCAGCGAGGAGCGCAGCAGTTCCGGGGTGGTGTATTTCGGCCGGGAAAGGAAATCGGCTTCGTCGTAGAGGCGGATGCAGATGCCCGCCGCCACCCGCCCACAGCGTCCGGCGCGCTGGTTGGCGGAGGACTGCGCGATTTTTTCCACCTTGAGCTGTTCGATCTTGTTGCGGATGGAATAGCGCTTCACCCGCGCCAGGCCGGCATCCACCACATAACGGATGCCGGGCACGGTGAGCGAGGTTTCCGCCACATTGGTGGCGAGCACGATGCGGCGGCCAGCGTGGGAGGAGAAAACCCGTTCCTGATCGGCCACCGACAGGCGCGCGAACAGCGGCAGGATTTCGGTCTGCGGCGGGTGGTGTTTGCGCAGCGCCTCGTGGGCGTCGCGGATCTCCCGCTCGCCCGGCAGGAACACCAGAATGTCGCCGGGGCCGGCGGCGGCGAGTTCGTCGATGGCGTGAATGAGGGCGAGGTCGAAGTCGGGTTCTTCTGTAGCGCCGGCATCCTTGCCGGCGTACCCGCGGGGGGTAGGCCGTGGCTGTAATGCCGCCGAAAACCCGGCGGCAACATCCACGCTCTCTTTGCCAACGCCACGTTCCGCCACGCGTTCAGTGGTGCGATAGCGCATCTCCACCGGATAAGTCCGCCCCGATACCTCGATCACCGGCGCGCCGTTGAAGTAGGCGGAAAAGCGGTCGGCTTCCAGGGTCGCGGAAGACAGAATCAGCTTCAGGTCGGGGCGGCGTGGCAGCAGGGTCTTCAGGTAGCCGAGGAGGAAGTCGATGTTCAGGCTGCGCTCATGCGCCTCGTCGAGGATCAGGGTGTCGTAGGCGCGGAAGTCGGGGTCGGACTGGGTTTCCGCCAGCAGGATGCCGTCGGTCATCACCTTGATCCGGCTTTCCTTGGAGACTTGATCGGTGAAGCGCACCTGCCAGCCGACCAGGCCGCCGAGGCGCGATTTCGTTTCTTCGGCGATACGCGCCGCCACGCTCTTGGCGGCGATCCGGCGCGGCTGCGTCATGCCGACCAGGCCGCCACCGATGTTGCCAACTCGGCCGCGCCCGGCGGCGAGTACGATCTTGGGTAACTGGGTGGTCTTGCCGGAACCGGTTTCGCCGCAGACGATGATGACCTGGTGCGCGAGCAAGGCGGCGGCGATGTCCGCGCGCCGGGCGGAAACCGGCAAGGCTTCCGGAAATTCCAGGTGCGGCAGGCCGGGTGGGGTGGAAAGTGAGGGTTCAGACATGGGGCGGCGAAATTAGCATGAGAGGCTTGTTGTTGTGTGGGATGTTGCTGTTGGCGGTTCCGGGCGCCTGGGCGGAAGGGCTGCGCGTGGACGCCATGCGTTTGTCCCCTGATGCGGCCTGGCAGCGTGGCGACGCCGTGCAGGAAAAGGAAGACGGCGTGTACTTGCTGGAGTGGCCGATCTCAAGTCAATCGTCGGGCCGCTCGGGCGTTTTTCCCGAGCCGGGGGCACAGTTAACCCAGGGCGTCGCCCTGCAAGTCGCGCTGCCGCGCCGGGCCACGCCGCTCAAGGCGGATGCCGAGTCGTTCCACGCCCAGTTGCGCAAGATTTGGGCTACGCAATATGGCAAGGGCGCGGAGATCGGGGAAATCGAGATCGCCGGCGTGCGCTGGATAACCTGCCGCCGCCTGGCCGGCAATGGCGGCGCGACCGTGTTCCAGCTTGCCACGGTGCATCAGGGGCGCGCCTATAGCCTGCTGGCGTTCGCTTCGCCGCAGGCGGTCGGCTTGCCCAAGCCGATCCATGACCTGCTCGCCGGGGTGAACTTCGGCCCGGAAGCACGGCCCTGGGTCGCGACCCGCGTCATTGCCGCACAACCCGGCGGCTTGGCCCTGGAAGCCCTGGTTCAGGGGGATGCGGAGCGCCTTGGCCAGGATGGCATGCTGACCGGCTATGGCATCGAGTACACGCGGCCCCCGGATACGGCCAACGCCGGGCAGCGCCTGGCCTGGTTCATGGATGGCTTCAAGTGGCGCAACCGGGCCGGGCGCGATGAGCGCCTGCCGATCAGGCTGCGCGGCCACCTGGAGGCGAGGGTGCCGGCTCGGGTGGAAGGGGCGCCGGCGGCTGTTTCCATTGCGCTGCAAGTCGCTGCGGAATCCAGCACGGGGGTCGAAGCAGACGTCAGCCTGCTGGATTTGTGCGCGCCCGCCGCCGAGCTCGACGCCGCGCTGGCCCGCCTCGAACAAGGCGCTCGCGCGCCCCTGGAACGGCTGGCGCGCGAGCGCCCGGCAACCTGTCCCGCATTGCCTGTCGCGGCGCCGCCCAAGGGATTGCTGGCACAGCCTGGTCAGGGCGTGGCGCAAACCCTGGAATTTTCCTTCCCTCCCGCACTGCCGCCGGCGGCGGGTCTGTCCAGAGTCCAGATAGTCGCCGTGCGCCCTCGTCTGGTTGGCAACGAAGACGAATTGGGGCAGAACTTGTTGCGCCAGTTGGGGTTGTATTTCGTCTACGCGCCGTAGGAGGCCCGCTCGCGGGCCGAATAAGGCGTGCGGGCGTGGTAGTCCGGTAGGGCGGAAAAGCGGCCTTATCGCGGCTTCCGCCGGGATTGTCGGAAGGCGCCGGCATGAAGCCGCCGGCTTTTCCGACCTACGCCACTGGCTTCCCGCCACTTTTTAAGGGTGTCAAGAGCAACTTGTGTCCACAGTTGCAACATCTTTGTCAAAAAGCACGCGTATCTCACTGATCTTACTGGGGGTTTCTGTAAGTCATTGATTTCTAATGGTGCGATTGCTGCCTAAAAAGTGGTCGTCGTGCGCGAGTTACTGCTGGGGCGGGGAGTTAGGGCATTTGTCCCGCGCTTGTGCACAGAGTTATCCACAGAAGCTGTGGACTTTTCTACAGGCTGTTTCCGATACCTCGTATGGGCCGTAGGTTGGGCAAAGCGCAGCGTGCCCAACAAACCGCCGCAATGTTGGGCACGCTGCGCTTTGCCCAACCTACACGAATGCCCCCTGATGACCTTGAGCCGGGACGGCGCGCGCGCCACAATGCCCGCCCCCTCCGGACCCCCCGTCGTGACCATCCACCTCGATCTGCCCTATTCCAGCGACAGCGCTCGCCTGTTCGCCTCTCTGGCGCGGCAGCCCTGGGCGCATTGGCTGGACAGTGCCTGGCCGGCGAGCCGGGCCGGGCGCTACGACATCATCACGGCGCTGCCGCGCGCCACCCTGGTGACGCGCGGCCAGGAAACCCGCATCGAGTACGCGGATGGCCGCTTCGAACTGAGCCGGGCGTCCCCGCTGGAACTGTTGCGCGCCTGTCTGGGGCCACAACGCGGGCCCCTGGAGGTGCCCTTCGCCGGAGGCGCGCTGGGCTACTTCGGCTATGACCTGGCGCGGCGTCTGCATCGCCTGCCGGCCGTGGCCAAGGATGTCGAGGGGGCGCCGGAAATGGCTGTGGGGATCTACGACGGCGCCCTGGTGATCGACCACCACGAACATCGCTGCCACCTGTGGGCGAGCGACGATGCCGCCGGGCGCGATTGGGCGGAACGCTTTCTGGCCGCGTTGCGGGAGGAACCCGCCGCCCAGGATTTCACGCTCACCGGCGAGATCGAGTGCAGTCTGGATCGGGAGGCGTATCGGCGGGCCTTTGCCCAGGTACAGGACTACATCCGCGCCGGCGATTGTTATCAGGTCAACCTGGCCATGCGCTTCGCCGCTCCCTGTCTAGGGCACCCCTGGGCGCTTTATCTGGCGCTGCGCGCGCGCAATCCGGCGCCGTTTTCGGCCTGGCTCAACTTTCCCTTCGGCCAGGTGCTGTCTTCCTCGCCGGAGCGCTTCCTCTGCGTGCGCGACGGTCTGGTGGAAACCCGCCCGATCAAGGGCACGCGACCGCGCAGCGATGACCCCGGCGAGGATGCGAGGCAGCAGGCGGAACTCTCCGGCAGCGCGAAAGACCGCGCGGAAAACCTGATGATCGTGGACTTGCTGCGCAACGACCTGGGCCAGGTTTGCGCCCTGGGCAGCGTGACCGTGCCCAGCCTGTTCGCACTGGAAAGCTACGCTACCGTGCATCACCTGGTCAGCACCGTGCAGGGGCGCCTGGCCGATGGCCGCAGCGCGCTGGATCAACTGGCGGCGGCTTTCCCCGGCGGCTCCATTACCGGCGCGCCCAAGTTGCGCGCCATGCAGATCATCGAGGAACTGGAAGCGGAACGGCGCGGCGTCTATTGCGGCGCCATCGGCTATCTCGGCCACGATGGCGGCATGGATACGAACATCGCCATCCGCACCCTGACCTGCGCCGACAACCAGCTGCGTTTCTGGGCCGGCGGCGGCCTGGTGGCGGATTCCCAAGCCGACGCGGAATACCAGGAATGCCTGGACAAGGCGCGCGCAACGCGCGAGGTATTGGCGGGGTTTCGGGATAGGTAGGCCTCGTAGGTTGGGCAAAGCGCAGCGTGCCCAACATTGCGGCGGGTCGTTGGGCACGCTGCGCTTTGCCCAACCTACGTCAGCTTTCAGCCCCGTTTGTAATTTAATCATTTGGTGGTATGTTTCCGCGCTTTCTTGATAAAAGCTGAGCGGCGGCCGTGGCTGCCGCAACTCATTTTCAGCGTATGGAAAGCGAAGAAATGTCCAATTACCTGATGCAAACCTATGCCCGCCAGCCAGTGGCGTTTGTCCGTGGCGAGGGTGTCTGGCTGTTCGACGAGAACGGCGACAAATATCTGGATGCCCTGGCCGGGGTCGCCGTGAACGCGCTTGGCCATGCCCATCCCAGGCTGGTGCAGGCCTTGTGCGAGCAGGCCGGGCGCCTGATCCACACCTCCAACCTGTACCAGATCCGTGAACAGGAACGCCTGGCCGAGCGCCTGTGCGCGCTGTCCGGGCTGGAGCGCGCGTTCTTCTGCAATTCCGGCGCCGAAGCCAATGAAGCCGCGATCAAGATCGCGCGCCTGCATGCCCACAACCGGGGCATCGAAAACCCGGCCATCGTGGTCATGGAAAAGAGCTTCCACGGCAGGACGATGGCCACCCTCTCGGCCACCGGAAACCGCAAGGTGCAGGCCGGCTTCGAGCCGCTGGTGACCGGTTTCGTGCGCGTCCCCTTCGGCGATGCCGAGGCCGTTTCCGCGCTGGCCGTGCATCACAAGAACATTGTCGCCGTGCTGGTGGAGCCGTATCAGGGCGAGGGCGGCGTGCAGATTCCGCAAGCCGACTACCTGGCCCAACTGCGCCGCATCTGTGACGAAAACGCCTGGCTCCTGATGCTGGACGAAGTGCAGACCGGCATCGGCCGCACCGGCACCTGGTTTGCCTTCCAGCACAGCGACATCAAGCCCGACGTGATGACCCTGGCCAAGGGCCTGGGCTCCGGTTTCCCGGTGGGTGCCTGCCTGGCGCGCGGTATCGCGGCGGAAACCTTCATTCCCGGCAAGCACGGTTCCACCTTCGGCGGCAATCCGCTGGCCTGCGTGGCGGCGCTCACCACCTTGCAGGTGATGGAAGACGACAAGCTGCTGGAAAACGCAACGGCGGTCGGCGCCTTCATTCGCGCCGATCTGCTCCACCGCACAGCCGGCCTCGCCGGCGTGCGCGAGGTGCGCGGCCAGGGCCTGATGATCGGCATCGAACTCGACCGCCCTTGTGGCGATCTGGTGAAACAGGCGCTGGAACAGAAAATGTTGATCAACGTCACCAACGACACCGTGGTGCGCCTGTTGCCGCCGCTGATTCTGAAACGCGAAGAAGCGGCCCTGCTCACGGAAAAACTGGCGGGATTGATCCGCGCTTTCCTGGAGTAGGGATCATGGCACCGGTATTGAGGCACTTCCTGCAATTCAAGGACTTCTCCCGCGACGAACTGGAGTACCTGTTCGCCCGCACTCGCGTCATCAAGGAGCGTTTCAAGCGTTACCAGCCTTACCACCCGCTGGCCGACCGCACCTTGGCGATGATTTTCGAGAAGAGCTCGACCCGCACGCGTTTGAGCTTCGAGGCCGGCATGCACCAGTTGGGCGGCTCGGCGATCTACCTGAATACGCGCGACACCCAACTGGGGCGCGGCGAGCCGGTGGAAGACGCTGCGGAAGTGATTTCGCGGATGGTGGATGTGGTGATGATCCGCACCTTCGAGCAGGACATCATCGAGCGTTTCGCCGCCCATTCGCGGGTGCCGGTGATCAACGGCCTGACCAACGAATACCACCCCTGCCAGATCCTCGCCGACATCTACACCTACATCGAACAGCGCGGCCCGATTCAGGGCAAGACCGTGGCCTGGATCGGCGACTCCAACAACATGTGCAACACCTGGCTGCAAGCCGCCGAGGTGCTGGACTTCAACGTCCACGTTTCCACCCCGCCCGGCTATGAAGTGGAAGCGGCCCGCGCTGGCCTGTTCACCACCACCCGTTACGAAGAATTCGCCGATCCGATGGACGCCTGCCGCGACGCCGACCTGGTGACCACCGACGTGTGGACCAGCATGGGCTTCGAGGCCGAGAACACCGAGCGCATGAAAGCCTTCGCCGACTGGCAGGTGGACGGCGACATGATGCGGGTGGCCGCCGACGCCGCCCTGTTCATGCATTGCCTGCCCGCGCATCGCGGCGAGGAAGTCGAGGCCGACGTCATCGACGGCCCGCAGTCGGTGGTCTGGGATGAAGCGGAAAACCGCCTGCATACCCAGAAAGCGATGCTGGAATACCTGCTGCGCGGCCGCGTCGAGGACTGAGATATTTCTCTGTTCATCATGGCGGAAACTGAAAAACCCCCGGTAAGGTGCCCGATCTGTGGCAGCAGGCATGTCAGGTTGTCGGGCAGGCAGTCGCAAAGGCGCCCGGTCGAAATTTACCGTTGCACAAAATGTAATCGCCACTTCGAGGAAGCTGTCGCGAACAGGGGCAAGCATTTCGCGCTGGGCGGCATCGTTATCGGGGTGCTGGCGGCCGTCGCCATTGGCGGGATAGTGGCAATCAGCATGAAGGGAGGCGAAAGCGAGTCCATCGCCAGTGCCGACCTCCCCAGCGCGATAGATCCGAATAGCCCGGCTCCTGAAGCGAGCAACGACAAGGTCAGCCAGTACCAGCGCGGCTTGCATTTCTGGAGGTTGGGAAACTACCAGGAAGCCTTTCCCTGGCTCAAATCCTCCGCAGCTATGGGGCACAGGGAAGCGCGCTATTACCTGGGTCTTGCCTACCTCTACGGTCGTGCCACGATCCAGAATTACCGCCTCGCCTTCGAGGAGATGGAGGCGTCAGCCCGCCAGAATTACCTCGACGCCCAACATCAGTTGGGCCTCATGTATCGGGATGATATCGGCGTAGCCAAAAATCGTGAGCAGGCATACGTCTGGCTGAATATCGCGGCCTCGCGCGGCCATGAGGCCGCTACCCAGGATCGGGACAAGTTGGCCGCCGGCATGTCCACGGATGAAATCGCCCGCGCCCAGGAGGGCACCATGAAAGAACTCGCCAACCTGCGCGGTGTGGCGGCGCCAAAGATTGCGGAAATACCCGCTGCCCCGGCTCAGTGAATCAATCAGAATTTCTTCCCGAGAAAGCAATCATGAGCGACATCAAGAAAGTAGTCCTCGCCTACTCCGGCGGCCTGGATACCTCGGTCATCCTGAAATGGCTGCAAGACACCTACCAATGCGAGGTGGTCACCTTTACCGCCGACTTGGGCCAGGGCGAAGAACTGGAACCGGCGCGCGCCAAGGCGCTGCAATTCGGGATCAAGCCGGAACAGATCTACATCGACGACCTGCGCGAAGAATTCGTGCGCGATTTCGTCTTCCCGATGTTTCGCGCCAACACCGTCTACGAAGGCGAATACCTGCTCGGCACCTCGATCGCCCGGCCGCTGATCGCCAAGCGCCTGATCGACATCGTCAACGCCACCGGCGCCGATGCCATCTGCCACGGAGCCTCGGGCAAGGGCAACGCCCAGGTGCGTTTCGAACTCGGCGCCTACGCGCTGAAACCGGACATCAAGGTCATCGCCCC
>JAUYFG010000237.1 GCA_030690985.1 Pseudomonadota bacterium | reverse complement strand
GCATGTAGTGATTTGCGCTGGTGATTGGAGCGAAAAATTGGCATTCTTATTGAATATCGGCATGGTCAGAAAGTTGCTTCAACATGCAACATATTGAATTCATTGGATTTCTACAAAGTTGCCCCTACCTGAGTAGTTACCACTAAAGATAGATTCCACCAGGGTGATTACCGCCATTACTATCCGTAGCCGGGTTTAACGCAAGCCCCTGACACCCGTGGTGGTTGGGGAGGTTACAAGAAATACGCCGTACTTGGCCGGACACCGGAGTGGCACTCCAGCGTCCGGTTTCTTTTTTTCAGGTATCCGGACCTCGGCCGCGCGTGGCACGACGTTCAATCCTTGCTTATCCGGTTGTCACCCAAACCCACTACCGGTAGTGGGTAGCCCGGATGCAGCGCAGCGGAATCCGGGGTTTCAGGGCGAGCAATCCCCGGATTCCGCTGCGCTGCATCCGGGCTACGAATCTTGGGCGCTAACCGGATAAGCACGGTTCAATCCAGTCCCAGACGTTGCCAGAGCGTGGTGGTCAGCCCGGCCTGGTTCAGGGTGTAGAAATGCAGACCGGGGGCGCCGCCCTCGATCAGGCGCTGGCACAGCCCGGTCATGAAATCCAGTCCGAAGGCCTTGATCGAAGCGGTGTCGTCGGAATAACTCTCCATCTTGCGTGCCAGCCAGCGCGGAATGTCGGCGCCACACATGGCTGAGAAGCGCGACAACTGGCTGTAATTCGAAATCGGCATGATGCCCGGCACGATCGGCAGGGTGACGCCCAGTTCCGCGCAATCGTCGACGAAGTTGAAATAGGCATCGGCGTTGAAGAAATACTGGGTAATGGCCGCATTGGCGCCGGCATCCACCTTGCGCTTGAAGTTGAGCAGGTCTTCCCGGTAGTTGCGTGCCTGCGGGTGGGTTTCCGGGTAGGCGGCCACTTCGATGTCGAACCAATCGCCGGTTTCCTGGCGGATGAAACTCACCAGTTCGTTGGCGTAGCGGAATTCGCCCGGATCAGCCATGCCGGAAGGCAGATCGCCGCGCAGGGCGACGATGTGGCGGATGCCGTTGCTGCGGAAAGTTTCCAGGATTTCCCGGATGTTCTCGCCGGTGGAACCGACGCAGGACAGGTGCGGCGCGGCAGCCAGGCCCTCGCTCTGGATTTCCAGCACGGTTTCCAAAGTACGGTCGCGCGTGGAACCGCCGGCACCAAAAGTCACGGAAAAGAACTTGGGATGCAGTTGCGCCAGTTGCTGCCGTGCCTGGCGCAGTTTTTCCATACCCTCGGATGTCTTGGGCGGGAAGAATTCGATGCTGAAGGTGCGCTTGGTCATGGTGGGTAGCGAGTGGCGAGTGGCGGGTGGCGAGTTTAGCCGAGGGCCACCCCCAGCGCCCGGCCGATCAGCCAGGTGGCGCCCCCCGCCGCAGCGCCGATGCCCAGCATGCGCAGGCCGCCAAACAGCGCCTGCTTGCCGGTGAACAGGCTGATGGCCGCCCCCACGCCGAACAGGCTGATGCCGGTGGCCAGCAAGGTGCCGGCGAGCGCGGTCGTGCCGGAGAGCAGCAGAAACGGCAGCAGGGGGATGAACGCCCCCAGAGAAAACGCCAGGAAGGAGGAAATCGCCGCGCCCCAGGGCGAGCCGAGTTCATCCGGGTTGAGGCCGAGTTCCTCGCGCGCCAGGGTATCCAGGGCGCGGTCGGGGTCCAGTAGCAGGGTATCGGCCATACGCCGCGCTTCTGCCTTGGCGACCCCCTTGGCCTGATAGATCAGGGCCAGTTCCGCCGCCTCCTCCTGCGGATATTGGTCCAGTTCTTCCCGCTCCAGGGCGATCTGGTATTCATAGAACTCGCGCTGCGAACGCACCGAAACATATTCCCCCGCCGCCATCGAGAACGCGCCCGCCAGCAGCCCGGCAATGCCGGACAGCAGAATAACGGAGGGCGCCACCCCGGCCCCCGCCACACCGAGGATCAGGCTGGCGTTGGAGACCAGGCCGTCGTTCACGCCAAACACCGCCGCGCGCAGATTGCCGCTGCCGGCGGTTTGATGGCGATCGATTCGATCCAGGCTGGTGGGGATGCCGTGCGGCGCGGGGCTGTTGTACAGGCTCATGCCGCGCACTTTCATGGCGGCCAGGATGCTTTTCAGCGGACGCACCCCCATGCGCGGAATCAGCCAGCCAACCAGGCGGGTGCGTGCATCGAGCCGATAGGCGGCAGGCGGTGTCACCCCCGCCTTCAGCATTTCCGCCCCCCACAAGCCCGCCTGATGCTCGGCGGCTTGCGCCAATTCCAGGAACAACACCTGACGTGGGGTGCCGGATTCGCAGTCGGAAACGATGCGATAGAGCCAGGCGGAACGCTTTTCCTCGGCCCAACCTTCCAGTGCGTGCATAAAAATTCAGTCCAATTGTGCTTTGAGATGGCGCAGCGCCACCAGAGAGGCGGCGGCGGCGGGAATGGCCAGCAGCACGCCGACGAAGCCGAATAACTGGCCGAAAGCCATCAGCGCGAAGATCACCGCCACCGGGTGCAGGCCGACCCGTTCGCCCACCAGCCAGGGGGTGATGGCCATGCCTTCCAGCAACTGGCCGATGCCGAATACCGCCCAGATCGGAAGCAGGCTGGCCAGCAGGTTTGCGTCCGGGTTTGCGTTAATGCCGAACTGCGCCCAGCCGGCCAAAGTGCCGAGCAGCACCCCCACCACCACGCCCATATAGGGCACGAACACCAGGATGCCGGCCAACAGGCCCACCGCCAGGGCGTAATGCAGACCCACCAGCCAGAGCCCCAGGCTGTAGAACACGCACATGACCAGGATGACCATGATCTGGCCGCGCACGAATTCGGACAGCACGGTGTCGACCTCGCGCGTGATGGCATCGCTCTTCTCCCGCAACGGAGTCGGAATCCAGCCGGCCAGATGCTTGATGACGCCATGCCAGTCGCGCAGCAGGTAGAACAACACCACCGGAATCAGCAACAGGTTGGCGAGAAAACCCAACAGCGCCAGGCCGCCATCGGTGAGTTTCGGCAGGTAACGGGTCAGTTGCGAGAGTTCGGAGGCATGCGCCTTGAGCCAGGCCAGGATGTCGGCCTGATCGTTCATAAGATCGACGCCGAAAGTGGCGGAAAACCAGGGCAGCAGGGTCTGGCTGCCGAATGAAGCCACGCGCGGCACCTGCTGCATCAGCAAACGCGCCTGCGCCTGGAACAGCGGCGCCATCACCGCTGCCAGCAGCAGAAACAGGAGAACCAGGCCGAGCAGCACCAGCGCCGTGGCCAGCGCACGGCCCACGCCTCGACGTTGCAGCCGGTCCACCAGCGGATTGCACAGATACGCCAGCGCCGTCGCCACCAGAAAGGGCGCCAGGATGGGCGTGAGCAGGTAAAACAGGTAAGCGCCGGCAGCGATGACCAGAATGGTGAGTAGCGAGCGGTTGGCGGCGGGAGAGAAAGGCATGTACGGTAGAATATCACCGTTTTTTTCAGCCTCCTGGCCCATCCCGTGTCCACTCAATCCGCCCCCCAGACCGCCCTTTCCTACCGCGATGCGGGTGTCGATATCGATGCCGGCGATTCCCTCGTGGAACGCATCAAGCCTCATGCCAAACGCACCCTGCGGCCGGAAGTCCTGGCCGGCATCGGGGGTTTCGGCGCCCTCATGGAACTGCCGAAAAACTACAAAGAGCCGGTGCTGATCGCCGGCACCGATGGCGTCGGCACCAAGCTGAAACTGGCGTTCCAGATGAACAAGCACGACAGCATCGGCCAGGATCTGGTCGCCATGAGTGTCAACGACATCCTGGTGCAGGGCGCGGAACCGCTGTTCTTCCTCGACTACTTCGCCTGCGGCCATCTCGACGTGGACGTCGCGGAACAGGTGATCGCCGGCATCGCCCGTGGCTGCGAACTCTCCGGCTGTGCCCTGATCGGCGGCGAAACCGCAGAAATGCCCGGCATGTACCCGGCCGGCGAATACGATCTGGCCGGCTTCGCGGTGGGCGTGGCGGAAAAATCCAAAGTCATCGGCGGCCGCGATATTCGCCCCGGCGACACGGTGCTGGGCCTCGGCTCCAGCGGCCCGCACTCCAACGGCTATTCCCTGGTGCGCAAGATCGTCGAAGTCAGCGGCGCCGACCTGAACAGTGAATTTGCTGGCAACCCCGGCGGCAAAACCCTGGGTGAAACCCTGCTCGAACCCACCCGCATCTATGTGAAACCCTTGCTCGCGCTGATGCAGGAAATGCAGGTAAAGGGCATGGCCCACATCACCGGCGGCGGCATCACCGGCAATGTCCCGCGCATCCTGGCGGACGACCTCACCGCCGTGATCCATGCCGACGCCTGGACCTGGCCGCCGGTATTTCAATGGCTGCAAGCGCAAGGCAACGTCGCCCTGGCGGAAATGCACCGCACCTTCAACTGCGGCATCGGCATGGTCGTCGTGGTGGCGGAAGCCGACGCCGAAGCCGCCATGCGCTTCCTCACCGCCCAGGGCGAAACGGTGTACCGCCTGGGCGAAATCGCCACGCGCGCGCCGGGACAGGAACAGACCGTCATCGTCTGAGGCGGGTCGGCGCCATCTTCGACCGGAACAGCCTTTGTAGGTCGGGTTAGCGGCCTTATCGCGTAACCCGACAATCTGCCAGGAATGTCGGGTTACGCCGCAAAAAGCCGCGCCTAACCCGACCTACCCACTGCCTGCGCGGGAATGACGGATTTATGACCAGCGACAATTTCTTCACGACTTCTGAGATGAACGATTTGTCCCCTGCCTTGCCCAGCATCGAGTCCGCACCCGGAATTTGCGGTGGCGAGCCGCATGTCGCGCATTCACGCATTCCGGTACGGCTGTTGGTTGAAGCACGCCAGATGGGTATGGTGGATGCGGCTTTATTGGTGGCTTATCCGCAGCTGAGCGCCGAAATACTTCAATCCGTCTGGCTTTATCACGAAACCCATCAAGACGAGATCGAGCGCTTGATCGCCGAGAACAGAGAAGCGTGCTTATCGGGTTGTCACACCCACCCACCCGATGTAGAGGCTCGTGATTTCGTGGCTTGGGCTTGTAGGTTGGGCAAAGCGACGCGTGCCCAACGAACCGCCGCGATGTTGGGCACGCTTCGCTTTGCCCAACCTACGTCACTACCGGCAGTGGGTGGGTGGGTTAACCCGATAAGCACGCAGAGAAGCATGAAAGTCGTCATCCTCATCTCCGGCCGGGGCAGCAATATGCGGGCCCTGCTGGAGGCCGATCTACCGGTCGAGTTCGCCTGCGTCATCAGCAACAGGGCGGAGGCCAAAGGTCTGGAAATCGCCGCCGCGCATGGGGTTCCCACCTGTGTGCTGAAGCATCGCGATTACCCCGACCGTGCCGCTTTCGACACCGCGCTGGCGGCCGAGATCGACCGCCATGCGCCCGATCTGGTCATCCTCGCCGGCTTCATGCGGGTGTTGAGCGATGCCTTCGTGCTGCATTACGAACGCCGCCTGATCAACATCCACCCCGCCCTGCTGCCCGCCTTCCCCGGCCTGGACACGCATGAACGCGCCCTCGCGGGCGGTGTGAAGCTACACGGCTGCACGGTGCATTTCGTCACGCCGGTGGTGGATGCCGGGCCCATCCTGGCGCAATCCGCCGTGCCGGTGTTGCCGGATGACACGCCCGCCAGCCTGGCCGCGCGCGTGCTCGAACAAGAACACCGCATCTACCCGATGGCCGTGCGCTGGTTCGCGCAAGGGCGAGTTGCCTGGCGCGAGGACGGCACGGTGTTCCTGCGCGGCGGCTCCGGCGCGATGCAGGCCGCGCTGGTTTCCCCCAGCGACTAAGCGCCGCTCCAATAGCAGCCATGCCGCGCGCGCACCGACTTCTCGCGTCTGCGCTGCTCATCTCCCTGGCGGCTCATCTGCTGATGCTGGCTTCGGCCGGCTCCTGGTGGACGCCGGCGGCGGCGGAAATCCCGTTTCCCATCGAGGCAAATCTGCTGCCGCCGCCAGCCAAAGCGGTGCCGGCGGCAGCGATAACCCCGCCCAAGCCGAAGGCCATCCAGGCGGCGCCGGTGGCCCCTGCGGTGGTCGCCACCCCGGTGCCCAGCCCGCCCGTGGAGCCGCCACCGGAGCCGGTTTCCGCCCCGGCTGCCGCACCCGTTGCGGTCGCTGTCGAAACAGCAATCCCCGCCCCCCCCGCAGTGCCGCTCGCGCCGGTGCCCGCCGCAGCCGCGCTAGCGCCGGTCCTGCGCAACCTTCCGGAACGCCTGAATCTGCGCTATGCCGTGCGGGCCGGCGACGGCGGCTTCAACCTGGGGCAGGCGATCTATTCCTGGCAACGGCGCGACGGCCATTACAGCCTGGTCAGCATCGCCCAGACCACCGGGCTGGCCTCGCTGTTCGTCAGCGGAAAACTGGTGCAGACCAGCGAGGGCAGCATCACCGCACATGGCTTGCAACCCGAGCAGTACTGGCTCTCCCGCAGCGAACGCAAACAGGATACGGCCCGCTTCGACTGGGGCGCGGGGCGCCTGGTGCTGGGTAATAACGGGATCGAGTTGCCGCCCGGTAGCCAGGATGTGCTGAGTTTCCCCTTTCACCTGGCGATGACCGTGGGTTCCCTGACGACGGAATGGACACTGGCCGTGACCAACGGCCGCAAGCTGCGCGAATACCAGTTCAGGAATCTGGGGCTCGAACGCCTGGTGCACGGGGAAAGCGAAATCGACACCCTGCACCTGCAAGGCAGCCGTAGCGGCGAAGGCACCCTGGATGTCTGGCTGGCGCCGTCGCGCCACTGGCTGCCGCTGCGCATCCGCACCCTGGATCAGAAGGGCAAGGTGATGGTGCTTAGCCTGGAGGAATGAAGACGTCGTAGGGTGTGGTGAGGTACGAACCGCACCTCGCCACGCGGTCGAGGATGATGCGGTTCGCTGCGCTCACCACATCCTACTGCTCTACGGCTTACCGATCCCCAGCGCCGCGCGCGTCTCCAGCGCCAGTGCCAGTGCTTCCTCCACGCTGGACGCGAGGCAGTTGTAATGCCCCATCTTGCGGCCGGGCCGGGCTTCGGCTTTGCCGTATAGGTGCAGATGCACGCCGGGATGTTTGAGCAGGTCTTCCCAAGGCGGCATGTCGTTCCCCCCCCGCTGCCAGACATCGCCCAGCAGGTTGACCATCACCACCGGCGAGAGCAGGCGCGGGTCGCCCAGCGGCAAGCCGCAGAGCGCCCGCACTTGTTGCTGGAACTGATCGCAGGCGGTGGCATCCAGGGTGTAGTGGCCGCTGTTGTGCGGGCGCGGGGCCATTTCGTTGAAGACGATACGGCCGTCCTTGAGCACGAAGAATTCCACCGCCATCACGCCCACATAATCGAGTTCGCGCGCCAGATGCGCGGCCATATCGCGCGCCGTTTCGGCGAGGCTTTCCGGAATCCGCGCGGGCACGATGCTGATGTCGAGGATGCCGTTGCGGTGCTGGTTCTCCGCCAGCGGGAAGAAGGCGATCTGGTCCAGCGCATTGCGCGCGAGCACCACCGACACCTCGCGCTCCAGCGGCAGAAAACCTTCCAGCAGGCAGGGCACTTCGCCCAGTTCCTTGAAAGCGGCAGTCAGCCCCGCTTCGCTGTCGACACGCACCTGGCCCTTGCCGTCGTAGCCCAGGCGGCGGGTCTTCAGCAGGCCAGGGGCGCCGATCTGTTGCCAGGCGGCGGCGAGGTCGGCGGCGCTTGAGAGTTTGGCGAACGGCGCGGTCACACAGCCGGAAGCGCGGGCGTGGGTTTTCTCCTGCAAACGATCCTGCGCCACCGCCAGGGCAGCCGCTGAGGGCGCCACCAGGCAATGCTTGGCCAGCGTCTCCAGGCTTGCCGCCGGCACGTTCTCGAACTCCGTGGTGACCGCCTGGCAGAGGCCACCCATGCGAATCAGTGCGACGGCATCGCGGTAATCGGCCTTGAGGTGGATGTCGGCGAGCTGGCCGGCGGGAGATTGCGGGTCCGGGTCGAGCACCACCACCCGGTAGCCCATGACTTTGGCGGCCAGGGTGAACATGCGGCCGAGCTGGCCGCCGCCGAGCACGCCGAGGGTTGCGCCGGGCAGGATCATGACGGGTCGTCCGGCAAAGCCATCGCCAGCACGGTTTCAGTCTGGCGCCGGCGGAAGGCGATCAGTCGTTCACGAATCTCCGGAAACTCGTTGGCCAGCATCGCCACCGCGAACAGCGCGGCGTTGGCGGCACCCGCCTCGCCGATGGCGAAGGTGGCGGTGGGGATGCCACGGGGCATCTGCACGATGGAGAGCAGGGAATCCATGCCCTTCAATGTGCGCGACTCTACCGGTACGCCAAGCACCGGCAAATGCGTCTTGGCGGCGGTCATGCCGGGCAGATGGGCGGCGCCACCGGCCCCGGCGATGATGCATTTGAGGCCGCGTTCGGCGGCCGTCTCGGCATATTCAAACAACAAATCCGGGGTGCGGTGGGCGGAAACCACCCGTTTTTCAAAGGGAATGCCGAACTGGATCAGCAGGTCGGCGGCGTGGCGCAGGGTGTCCCAGTCGCTCACGCTACCCATGATGAGTCCTACGAGGGGTGCGGTCATGTCAGATTCCATAAATTAACGTGAAACAAGTTCGCGTCTCTACTGTAGCGCCGGCGCCTCGCCGGCGAGGTTAAAAGACGCCGGCGAGGCG
>JAUYFG010000236.1 GCA_030690985.1 Pseudomonadota bacterium | reverse complement strand
CCCGTGATTTCGCGGCATGGCGCCGTAGGTTGGGCAAAGCGAAGCGTGCCCAACATCGCGGCGGTTCGTTGGGCACGCTTCGCTTTGCCCAACCTACGTCACTACCGGTAGTGGGCTTGGGAGACAACCGGATAAGCACGGATGAAACCAAGGCTGGCTACATAGAGAAACAGCCCGAGCAGGAGCAGCGGCAGGCTGAACAGGCCGTTGCCCGCAACCACGGCCAGCACGCTGCCGGACACGGCCGGCACCCACAGGGCGCGGGCGTTCAACTGGCTGGCAATGACGAAACCCAGCGCGTTGGCGCCGAAAGCCCAGCCGAAGTGCGCGGCGGGGATGCCGCCCAACTCGATCATCACGAACGGCGAGCCGGCGATGTAGGCGAACAGCCCGGCCATCGCCAGGCCGCCGCTGAGGCTGTAGCCGAGGAAGCGGCGACTGGCGAAGAGGCCGCCATAGTCGCGCAACACGCCGCCCAGGCTCAGCGGCGGTTCGTGGCGGGTGGCGTGGCTTTCCGCGAGGCCAAAGCGTATCGCCAGCAGGCAGGCCAGGGCGAATGCGGTCAGCAGGTAAAAAATCGCGCGCCAGCCGAAGGCGGCGTTTACCCAGCCGCCCAGCAAGGGCGCCAGGATCGGCGCCAGCCCCATCACCAGAATCAGCAGGGAAAACGCCCGTGCCGCTTCGCGCGCGGCGCAACGGTCGCGCACCACCGCGCGGGTAATCACCATGCCCGCCGAGCCGCCCAGCGCCTGCAACACGCGCCAGAGGGTGAGCGCGGTGGCACTCTCGGCCAGGGCGCAGCCGAGCGAGGCCAGAGCGAACACGGCCAGCCCGGCATAGAGCGGCGGCTTGCGCCCGAGACGGTCGGACAGCGGCCCCCAGAACAGTTGTCCGACGGCCATGCCGATGAAGAAGGCTGCCAGGGTCAGTTCGGCGCTGCCGGGAGTGGCCGCAAGCTCCCGTTCCAGGCTGGGAAAGGCCGGCAAATACATGTCGATGGACAGCGGGCCGATGGCGGTCAGCGCGCCCAGAATGAGCAGCCAGCCGGGAAAGGCGCGGCCATGCAGCGCGGAGTCGCTGTTCATGCGGCGGCTTTCATGTGGCCGACCCAGGTCGACAGCATGCTGATGGCGCCGTATTCGATATGGTCATTGAGCAGCGTCAGGTATTCGCCGGCATCCTGCACCGCCGCGACGTACAACAGCGGCAGGTAGTGCTCGGGCGTCGGCACCGCCAGGCGCGCGTCGTCGTCGTCCAGCCGGCACAGGCCGGCCAGATCCTGCTCCCGCAACTGCCGGCGCACGCGGTTGTTGAAACGCTCCGCCCAGGTGAAACCGCCCTCTTTTCGCTGCCAATCCGTGCGCGGCAGGTTGTGCACGATGTTGCCGCTGCCCAGGATCAACACGCCCTCGTCGCGCAAAGGGCGCAGACGCCGGGCAATAGCCAAATGCGCGGCGGCGTCGCGCCCGCGATCGAGGCCGAGTTGCACGACCGGGACGCCCGCCGTGGGATAGCAATGCGCGAGGATGGACCAGGCGCCGTGATCCAGCCCCCATTCCTGATCCAGCCGCACCGGCTCCGGCGCCAGCAGTTCCGCCACCCGCCGCGCCAGGTCGGGGTCGCCGGGCGCGGGGTAGTTGAACTCGGCCAGACGGCGGGGGAACCCGGTGAAATCGTGCAGGGTCTGTGGGCACGGCATGGCGGTTACCGCCAGGCCCTCGGTTTCCCAATGCGCGGAGATGACCAGAATCGCCTTGGGCCGTGGCAAGCGTGTGCCCCAATCGCGCCAGGCGCGGCTGTTGACGTTGTCTTCCAGCGTATTCATCGGGTTGCCGTGGCCGATGAACAGGGCGGGATGCGGCCTATTCATGAACGCCTGCTTGCTGGTGACGGCTTGGGGAGGTGTGATCAGTTTTCATCTTGTCCGCATTCTCGCGGGTCGTCCTGAATAAACCCAGATTGTTCATTAGCCGGAGGCCCACATGTAGCGCAGGCGTCCCCCCTGCTTCGTAGGCCTGATCGAAAAGACGAATCACGCGGGACGCCAGCGCTACATGTGGGCCACCGGCTAAAGAACAATCTGGGTTTATTCAGGACGACCCGCGAGAAATCCGACAAGATGAAAACTGA
>JAUYFG010000235.1 GCA_030690985.1 Pseudomonadota bacterium | reverse complement strand
CCCGTGATTTCGCGGCATGGCGCCGTAGGTTGGGCAAAGCGAAGCGTGCCCAACATCGCGGCGGTTCGTTGGGCACGCTTCGCTTTGCCCAACCTACGTCACTACCGGTAGTGGGCTTGGGAGACAACCGGATAAGCACGGCATCTTGTATGGGAAACGGTTGAACACGAAACGTCTTACCGGCCCGTACTCGACTTGCCAGGCGAGTGGATGCTCCAGGATGCGCTTGGCGGAGAGCTGGGCTTCATCCAGAAAGTCCTGGCCCAGGCCGCGTTGTTGCCGTTCGTAATAGCGTTTGGTCTCCGCCATTTCGCCACGGGCAAGTTTGGCGAAGATCAGCGTCATTACATATCCCGGAAGGCTTCTTCCATGGAAACGCACTCCAGACGGCCTTCGTCGTACGCTGTTACCCGTCGCATCGCCTCTTCCCGCCAGACACGATCAATTTCCGGGTCGGGTTTGTCCAGGCTTCGGTGCAACAGATCTATCAGCAAAGAGCGCTCGGACGCTTTCAACTTGAGTGCCTGTTCAATGATTTCGGTTGTACCCATGTCTATCTCCACAGATGCTTAACTTTTCCAGCCGGGCGGCTCAGGACAATACCCCGAGCATGCCCCGATGCTCATGCCTTCCACCAGCCATTCCAGCACACCTTTGACCGGGTAGCGTATTCCCCGGGTGCAAGGTTTCCCGGGACAAACGGCCGGGTCGATCATGCTGCGTTCATCCATTTTCTTGAACGCTAACAGCCCGCCCTTCACTCCGCAGCCGCCTTCGCATCAGCCAGGCGTGCATTAGCGGGGTGACGAACAAGGTGAGCGGGGTGGCGACGGCCAGGCCCCAGACGATGGCCGAAGCCAGCGGCCCCCAAAGCAAAGAGTTGCCGCCGACGCCTGTGGCGAGCGAGATCAGGCCGCCGATGACGGTGAGGGTGGTGATGATGATCGGCACCAGGCGGCGGCGGGCGGCGTGGAAGGCGGCGGCGAGCGGGCTCATGCCCAGCAGCAGGCGGTCTTCGCCGGCGGAAACCAGGACGATGGAGGCATTCACCGCGACGCCGGACAGCGCCACGCAACCGTAGAGGGTGTAGAGGGTGATCGACTGTCCACTCGCCAGGAGGCCGATGGCGACCCCGGCCCAGGCCATCGGTGCGGTGGCGAGTATGACCAGGGGCAGGGCGAGGCGGCCGAATTGCCCGGCCAGCCAGGCGTACATCAGGATGAAGCCGAGCAGCAGGTAAAGCAGCAGGTCGTTCAGGCTGGCTTTCACGTCTTCCATTTCGCCGCCCTGGGTGAGGCTCACCCCAGGGTGCCTGGTCAGCAGTTTCGCCCAGGCGGCATCCACTGCCGCGATGGCCTGGCGGGCGGTGACGCGATCCTGGTCGAAACTGGCGTGCAGGCTGACAGTGCGTTTGCCGTTCACCCTTCTGAGTTCGCCCGGCGTGCTCTCGAACTGCATGCTGAACAATTCACCGGGATTCACCAGGCGGCCATCCGGCAGGCGCCAGGGTTCCGAGAGCAGACGGCGCACGCCGGCTTCGTCCAGCGGCTGGCCGCGCACCACCACGTTGAGGGTTTCCTCGCCTTCCATCACCTTGCCCACCGGCACACTCTCGAAGTGCAGGCGGATCAGGGCGGCGAGCTTGAACGGGTCGAGACCGGCGCGGGCAGCGGCGGCGGTGTCCACCTTGAGCACGATGCGTGGCTGGCTGAAGCTGGCGTCGTTGCGCACATCGGTGAAGCCCGGCGTTTTCGCCAGTTCGCGCTCCAGATCCTGGGCGGCGTTGCCCAACTCGGCCAGAGGCGCGCCGGATAGCCGCAGGGTGAGGCTGGAGAGCATGGGCAGGTCGGCGGAGAGCACCTGTACCGAGATGTTTTCCGCGCCCGGCGCCTTGAGCAGGGGACGCAGCGCGGCGACGAACTCGGCAACCGGACGGGCACCTTCCGATTCCGGCGCCAGGCTCAGGGTGACCTGGCCGAGATGCTCGCCCAGTACCATTTCGCTGGGCGTGAACTGCAAGCCGGCCATCGCCAGCGAGGCCTTCATTTCACCCGGACGCGCCGCGCCGCGCGCGGCCTGTTCCAGGGCGCGCGCGGCTTGCAGGGTGGCTGCCATGCCGGTGGCGGGGGGCATTTGCAGGTTGAGGTTGAACACTCGCAGCGGGTCGGAGGCGAACCAGCGCGGCTTGACCCATTCCAGCCCGATGGCCAGGCCGGCGACCAGGAACAGCGCGCCGAACAGGGTGAAAAAGGGCAGCGGGTGGCGGAAGGCGGCGGCCAGCGCGCGGCCATAGAAATGTCGCAGGCGTCCGGCCAGACGTTCGCGCCAGCAACAGACTTTGCTGCCCGTGGCGTCTCGCCGTACCGCGCCGCCCCAGGCCACGACATGGCGCGGCAGCAACCAGAGCGAGGCGATCAGGCTCATGCCCAGGGTGACGATGACGGTGAGCGGCGTGACGAACATGAAGCGCCCGAGCAGGCCGGGCAGCAGCAGCAGGGGGGCGAACGCCAGGCAGGTGGCGAGCACCGAAGCGGTGACCGGGCGGGAGACTTCCTTGAGCGCGCCAGCCACCGCCTCCATGCGCGACATGCCGGTGGCCAGGCGGCGGCGGATGGCATCGGCTACCACCACGGCATCATCCAGGGGAATGCCGAGAACGATGACCACCCCGAGCAATACCGAGACGTTGAGGGTCTGCCCGAGGAGGTGCAACGCCAGGAACATGCCGGCCAGGGCGAACGGCACCCCCAGGCTGGTGAGCAGGGCCAGACGCCCGCCGAGGAAGAACCAGGTGACGGCCAGCACCACGGCGAGGCCGAACAGGGCGTTGGTTTCCATCACCCCGATGGCTTCGCGGGTGGTGTCGCTCTGGTCATCCAGCAACGTGTACACGGGCGCGCCGAAGGCCTGGTTCTTGTGCGTCACCAGTCCGCGCACGGCATGGGTCAGGTCCAGCGTGTTGACGTTCTCCGCCTTGATTACCGAGAGCAGTACAGCGGGTTTTCCATCCAGACGCACCAGTTCGCGCGCCGCGCCGACGCCCTGGCGCACCTTGGCCAGCTCGGCCAGCGGCACCGTCTTGCCGGCGGCGTTGAGGACGGGGAGTTCAGCCAGGAAATCGGGATTGGCCGACAGCCCTTCGACGCGGATGGCATAGCGCCGCCCGGAAACATCGGCCATGCCGGCCGGGTAGGTGTGCGCCTGATCGGCCACGGCACGGGCCAGGTTTTCCGGGGAAACCTGGTGCCGGCGCAGGGCCTCCGGGTTGAAATCGACCGCCAGTTCGCGCTCACGCAGGCCATAGGCCCAGACGCGGGCGACGCCGGGCAGGCGCTCCAGTTCGTCGCGCGCGACCTCGGCCAGGCGGCACACGCTGCCATCAGCGGCCGCGCCGCTCACCGCCACCATGGCGGTGGGGAAGAAGTTGGAGGAGGTCAGTTCCAGGATCTGCGGCGGTCGCGCTTCGCGCGGGAAGCCGGCGGCGGCCTGGCGGATCTCGCGTTCGAGCGCGACGAGGCGCCGCTCGAAGCGGCCATGGGGAACATCGGTGAAACGCACCAGCAGCGTCGCCACGTTGTCGCGCGAGGTGGCCGTCACCAGACGCACATCCGTCACCCGGCGTGCGGCGGCTTCCAGCGGCAGGGTGATTTCCCGCTCCACATCCTGCGCCGCCGCGCCCGGCCAGATCACCGCCACCGCCATCCAGTTGAGATTGACCTCCGGATATTGCGCGCGCGGCATGGCGAAATAAGCCCACGCCCCCAGCAGGAACACGGCAGCGAGCACGAAATCGGCGAGACGATGGGAGCGCAGGATTGCCGGCACGAACGACTCCTTACCAGGAAAAACGCGTAGGTCGGGTTAGCGCAGCGTAACCCGACCACCCTGCCTGTTTGCGTGGATATACTCACGGCCATGACGCCGCTGCGCTATTTTGCCCTCCTTTTCTCTCTGCTCGTACCTCAAGCATCAGCCATTGCCGCCGCCGATACGCCGCTCACGGTGATCCGGAGCGGCAGCCTGTTGAGTGTGGAGGGCTGGCTGGAAACCCGCGCAACACGGGAAATCGCCTGGTCGGTGCTGACCGACTACGAACATTTTTCCGAGTTCGTGCCCGGCATCCGCGCCAACCGCGTACTGGAAACTCAAGGCCGGGTGAAAACCGTCGCGCAAAGCGGCGAGGTCGTGACCGGGATGCTCAAGCTGCTCTACGAGGGCACCATGCGCATCGAGGAATCTCCCGATGAAGGCCTGAGCATCCTGTTCCTGAGCGGCCCGTTCAAGGGGGTGCGCGGCGAATGGCGTATGGAACACCCGGAAAAAAAACACCCCCTTCGGCTGGTCTATCGGATGAACATGGATATGATGAAAACCCCGTTTCCGCCGCCGCTGGCACCGAGTATCGCCGAGCAGCAGGTGCGGACCTGGGTGGACGTGTTCGGGCGTGAGATGGACAAACGCATGGATAATCGCGTGGACAACCCAATGGAACGGCGAAAAGCCAAGTGAATATGCCTGTGACTTCCCTGTTTGTTTTTCTGCGCCGGCTTGGCGGATTGTTTGCCCTGTGCCTGCTGGCGAACGCCGCGCAAGCCGGCCAGGCGCGGGTCAAGGTCGACACTGGCCTGACCGGGGTGCGGGTAGATGCCAGCCAGGTGGTCTATGCCGATGCCGCCACCGTGTGGAGCACCATCACCGATTACAACCGCCTCGCCGCCTTCATCCCCGACATGGTTTCCAGCCGCGTGATTTCCGCGCCCGGCACGCCGAAGCGGGTCGAGCAGATCGCCGATGCCGGCCTGTTCGCCTTCATCATGCCTGATCGGGTGGTGCTGGCGATGGAGGAAGTGCCGGCCTATACGCTGCGTTTCCGCGCGGTCTCCGGCAAGGTGGCGAGCATGTCCGGGGAATGGCGCATCGTCGGCGAGCGTTCGCCGGTGACGCTGCATTACCGTGCTCATGTATTGCCGCTGACCCCACTGCCGCCCCTGGTTTCCGAATATTTCATCGAAAGTGAAGTGCGCGCCCGTTTCGAAGCCGTCGGCAACGAGTCCGAGCGGCGCTCACGCTGAGGGATCTCTCATGCGAACCCTGTTATTGGCTGTGCTGCTGCTCCTGGCCGGGTGTGACCAGATTAAGGAACGCGCCGGCTTCCCCGAACCGGCTCGCGTGGAAGCCGAGGGCAAGGCCATCGGCGGCGCCTGCCGACATGCCGGGCGCGGCCTGGAAGATTGCTACCGGCTCAATCCCGAAGCGTCCAAATCGGCGATCTACACCGGCTGGAAGGAAATGACCGAGTACATGGCCAAGAACAACATCGAGGCCGTCGAGCCCGTCACGCTGCCGGAAGCGCTGGTGCCGGCGAAGCCACCAGCGAAGAAAAAGAGCAAGAAGGCGGATGGCGAAGAGGGCGCCCCCCCCGCGCCAGCCAGCAAAAAGGATGCCGGCCACTAAGGGATGCGGAAATTGTCGATGTACCACTTTTGGGTGTGCTGGCGGGATGCAGTGCTAGGCGTTCCGAGTGCCGTGTGGCTAGCCACACAAACGAGGAACAACAACGCAATGCGCCCGTCAGTGCAGCCAAAAACGGTACATTGGCTGTTTCCGCATCCCTAAGTGCAAAGCGCATGAAAGGCCTCAGCATTGCCTCCTACAACATCCACAAGGGGATGTCCTTTTTCAACCGTCGCGTGGTGCTGCATGATGTCCGCGAGCGCCTGCACGGCATCAATGCCGACATCGTGTTTCTCCAGGAAGTGCAGGGCTTGCACGCGCATCGCGCCGGGCGCCACGACAACTGGCCGGCCGGGCCGCAACACGAATTCCTCGCCGACGGCCTCTGGCAGGACATGGCCTACGGGCGCAACGCCGTGTACGAGCATGGCCACCATGGCAACGCCATCCTCTCGCGCTATCCCATTCTCAAATCGGAAAACGTCGACATCTCCGCGCATGCTTTTGAAACACGCGGCATGTTGCACTGCGAACTCGATGTCCCTGGCCTCAGCGAGCCGCTGCACGCCATCTGCCTGCACCTGGCCCTGAACGAAGCCGGCCGCAAGAAACAGGTGCAGCAACTGGCCGAGCGCATCCGCGCCGTGGTGCCGGATGCGGCCCCTCTGATCATCGCCGGCGACTTCAACGACTGGCGCCGGCGTAGCTGTGGCTACCTGGGCCAGGTGCTGGGGCTGCGCGAAGTTTTCGACCTCGCCCACGGGCAACCCGCCCGCAGCTTTCCCGCCGCCCTGCCCATGCTCTCGCTGGATCGCATCTATGTGCGCGGTTTCGGCGTCGAAACCGCCAACGTGTTACACGGGTCACACTGGCGCCGCCTCTCCGACCACGCGGCGCTGATCGCGCAACTTCACTCGCTATGATCCGGTCGGGCAACCGGCTGACCCTGCTGGAAAATGGCGCCGAGTACTTTCCCGCCCTGATCGCCGCAATGGACGCGGCGCGCCATGAAATCCACCTGGAAAGCTACATCTACACGGCCGATGCCACCGGTCGCGAGGTGGCTGCCGCCCTCATGCGCGCGGCGCGGCGCGGCGTGGTGACACGGGTCTTGCTGGATGGCTTCGGCTCGCACGGCCTGGCACCGGACTTGCTCAAGAGCCTGCGTGGCGCCGGCGTGGAAGTGTTGTTCTACCGCCCGGGGTACGGCTTCCTGCGCCCCCGCCGTTCCCGCCTGCGCCGCATGCACCGCAAACTGGCCGTGGTGGACGCGCGCATCGGCTTCGTCGGCGGCCTCAATGTCACTGACGATCACGCCGGCCGCAATCTGGCCGCCCCGCGCGAAGACTTCGCCGTCGAAGTGCGCGGCCCGCTGGTGGCCGACATCCACGCCGCCGCCCGGCGCCTCTGGCTGCTGCTGGAATGGAGCCGCATCGGCCTGCGGCGTGGCGAGGACACCTGGATCAAGGCCGACACCCGCGCCGTCGGCGAACAGCGCGCGGAATTCCTGACGCGCGATACCCTGCACCGGCGCCGCGCCATCGAACGCGCCTATCTCAAGGCCATCGGCCACGCGCGCGAAGAAATCCTCATCGCCAACGCCTACTTCCTGCCCGGCCGCCGCTTCCGCCAAGCGCTGGCGCAAGCCGCCGGGCGCGGCGTGCGCGTGATTCTGGTAATGCAGGGGCACACCGACCACCGCCTCTACCATGCCGCCAGCCGTGCCCTCTACCGCTTCTTCCTGGAAAACGGCATGGAGGTCTACGAGTACCACACCAGCGAACTGCACGCCAAGGTGGCCGTGGTGGATGGCCACTGGGCCACGGTGGGTTCCAGCAACATCGACCCGTTCAGCCTGCTGCTGGCGCGTGAGGCGAATCTGGTTTCACACGATCCGGCCTTCGCCCAGGTACTCCGCGACCGCATCCTCCTGGCGCGCGACCAGGGCGCCCACCGTATCCACCACCAGGCCTGGCGCAGCATCCCCTGGTATTTACGGCTGGCCTCCTGGCTGGCCTACGGACTGGTGCGGGGATTGATGGGGCTGGCGGGGTATGCGGGGGTTTATGACGGGGGAAAGCGGCGGGCCAAGGGGTGAACCTTGAACACGCTCGATCTGAAACGCTCACGCATTTGCGTGATAGCCCGTAGCCCGGATGCAGCGCAGCGGAATCCGGGGGTACTGAAATCGGTAATCCCCAGTGCAAGCAGGCACGGCTTGCTGCCACAACGTCTGCTGCGCAGTGGTTTAGTCCCGCAGCCAAGCTGCCTTCACTGGTTTGGATATTTTTGGCCCTCTATTCGGTTGCCTCGAAAAAATACGAGATGGGCCTTCTGAAGAACAAAACTGTTTTATTATTAGAACAGTTTTGTTCTTGTCTAAATGCAGAAATGGTCACGCCCCATTCCTTTACCGCGAAAGATGTTTGCTCCGCCTTGGGCGGGATAAGTCGATCCCGGATCCATGGTTGGGCACAACTGCCCCCTTTCTCCGCAATTCCCACGATGGAACGGAGCGCCCGCCGATTCACCAAGGCGGACCTGCTCACACTGGCAGTATTGCAAACACTTGAAGAACAGTTCGGCGCCAGGGCAACCCAACTGGGGAAAGTATCCGCCGGCATCCACCAATACCTACTCACCCCGCGACAAGCCAACGCGGAGGAATGGTTATTCGTTTCTCTCCGAAACGGTGGAGTTCACCTGGTCCAAGCCCAGCCCGTTTCGGAGGCGGGCTGGGTCATCGACATGGTCCGTGAACGGGAACGGATCGACATCTATCTGGGCGTCGCGCCTCCCCAGCGGGAACTGCCGTTGATCGCAAACGTAAGCCAGGCCGGCCTATGACAGCGTTACACGATGTCCTGCGAAATTACGGCGCCCTTAGCGGCGATTGCGTTGATCTATGGGATGCGATGGACCCTCGTCTCCTTCGCTATACGGACCTGATCCGTGAGGTCGAAGAGCCGTTGGTGGACGGGGTGGTCGAGCAGCAGGCCCAGGCCTTGCTCTATGTGGTCGACCATGCCCGGCTGAGCACACGGGGCGCGGAATCGGTGAGCGAATTGCGGCGCCTGCTTGCCATGCGCGGCGATCCGGCTTGGCTGGGCGTGTTGCTGCCCGGCCGGCTGGACATCTACGCCACCGATTTGCGTCCCGATCCGGCAACCCCGCCGGTCGCGTTCACCCTGGACGCGGCAGAGGCGCAAGCGGTGTTGCCCCGCCTGGCCCAAGGCGAAGACTTGGCCAAACCCGGCAGTCTGCGCCTGCGCGATGAACTGCTGCGCTTGATGACCGATGCGGGGGAGGAGCTGAAGCACTACGGTCTTACCACCCATGAAACCATCGCGCTGACTGGCCGAGCCCTGTTCTTCCGTTATCTCGTGGGCAGGAAGATCGTCGGCGAGGCCCACTTGGCGAACATTTCCCGAAGCGCGGGTTCACTGAAGGAATGCTTCAGCAGCGGCGCCAGTTCGGCCGAAACCAACCACTGGTTGGACCGCACCTTCAACGGCGACCTGTTGAAATTGCCGAACCAGGACTATGCGGCATATTTCGTCGGCCTGATCCGGAAACACGGCAACCGGGTCACCCGGCCCCTGCGGGCCATCATGGCACTGGACACCTCGGTGGCCCCCGGTGCCTCCCAACAGAAGCTGGACTGGGGCGACCTGGACTTCGACCACCTGCCCGTCGGACTGCTCAGCGAAACCTACGAAGAACTGATGTATCGCTTCGACGCCGAGGCGCGCCGCGATACCAGCGTGTATTACACCCCGTCCCACATCGCCGAATACATGGTGACGGAGGCCTTACACCAACACCCCGCCGGGGCCTCCGCGCGGGTGCTGGACCCGGCCTGCGGCGCGGGCGTCTTCCTGGTGGCGTGCTTCCGCAAGCTGGCCGAGCTGCGCTTCAAAGAGACCGGGCAACGCCCGACGCGGCAAGCCCTGCGCACCATACTCGACAAGCAACTGACCGGCTTCGACACCAACGCACATGCCCGCACCCTGGCCGCTCTGGCCTTGTACCTCACCGCCCTGGAACTGGACCCGGACCCGACCCCTGTCGAGGCGCTGACGTTCAACAAGCTCGAAGGCACGGTACTGATCGATGTCGCCGATCCCGGCAGCGACACCGACACCATCGTGCCCATGGCCGGCAGCCTGGGGATGCATGTGTCCGGGGAATATCGGGGCGCCTTCGACCTGGTCATCGGCAATCCGCCCTGGACCAGTCTCAAATCCAAATACGCCGACATCGACAAGCTATTTACCCGGCGCTGCCGGGCCATCGCCGGTCAACGCGGCCTGAACGAAATCGCATGTAACTATCACAACCCGGACAAGGTGCCGGACCTGCCTTTCGTCTGGGGAGCGATGGACTGGGCCAAGCCGGGCGGACGCATCGCCCTGGCCCTGGCCGGTCGCTGGCTGTTCAAGATGACGCTCAAGGGTTACGCCGCGCGGCGCGCGTTGTTCCAGGCATTGGCCATCACCGGCATCCTCAACGGCGCCTCGTTAAGGCAAACCAAGGTGTGGCCCAATGTGGACCAGCCCTTCAGCCTGCTCTTCGCCGACAACCGCGTGCCCAGCGATGAAGACCAATTCGTGCTGGTCAGTCCGGATGAAGAACCCCTCCTGAGCGACAAGGGGCGGATGCGGATCGATGCTTGCGATGCGGTGCCCGTCAGCCTCCGCCTGGCTGCCGAGCAGCGCACCGCCATCAAGACGCTGTATCGCGGGACGGCGTTGGATATGGATATCGTTGAACGCATTCATAAGAAGACGCAGGAATTTGTCGGTGACTACTGGACGCCCAAACACGGCCTGTTTTTCAGCCAAGGCTTCCAAGTTGCCTCTCGTGCGAATAACGATTCCTTTCTTGAAGGAAAATTGGCTTTGGGGGCGCGCTATTCCAATCACCCGTTCCTTGTTTTGGGAAGTACGCTGCTCCCTTATCAACCCCAAGGGTTGCATCGGCCACGTGCCCCTGACATCTATAAAGCGCCGTTACTCCTGGTCCGCAAAGGCAACCGCGCCGACCGGACGCGAGGTCGTGCATTGGTCAGCGATGTCGATCTCGCCTATTCGGAGTCCTATTACGGCTATTCAGCCGCCCGGCATCCCCAGGGTGACTTTTTGGTTCGCTACCTGTTGGTGCTGGTACATAGCCGGTTATTCGAATATGTAACCCTGATGTCCAGCGGAGAGTTCGGGTTTGAACGCGAGGCACTCCAAGTGCTGGACATTGCGGCCTTCCCATTCATTCCCCCGGAGAAACTTGGCGAGAAATATCGCCTAGCCATTGATGCCTGCGCCGCCAAGCTGATCGCCAACCAACCCGACTGGCCTGAACTGGATCGCACCGTCGCGCAAATTTACGGCCTGTCCGAGCGCGACCAGCAAATCATCGCCGACACCCTGTCCACCCGTGCCCCCTTTGCCGCCGCGAAAAAACGCGCGATCAAATCAGTCACTCTGAAGGAAGCGGAACTGTTCCGCGCCCGCCTGGAAACGGAGTTGACCAACGTGCTCTCGGCCAGTGGCCACCGGGTTCAGGTCAGTCTGACGAACAGTCCGGACAGGCACTTGCCCTGGCGCTTTCTCTCCATCGCCCTGAACGGCCGGCCGATGCCTCCCGAACTGCCGGCTCGCTGGGTCGAGCAGGCCGATGACTTGGCGGCAAGCCGCATCACCCTCATTGACGCCCATGAGCCCTGTTTCACGGTGGGCCTACTGGATCGCTACCGTTACTGGACCTCAACCCAGGCGCGGCTGTTGGCCTCCGACCTGCTCTGGCAACACGGTGCCATGCTGGAGGAGCGCGCCCGACGATGAGCGGCCTCATGACCGGGAGGTGGACTCGCCCCGCGCCGCCGAGTCGTCCGAGCGCGATTGCGCCAGCCTTGCTGGCCGTGGTGGAAAACGCTTTGAGCGAAGCATGGCGGGCTTTATTGGACGAGGTGGCGAACGGGCATTTTTCGATCTGCGGGGCTCACGAAGATACGATCACCGAGAAACTGCAGATCATTCTGGGCGAACTTCACGCTGCGGATCCGGAGGTGGTGCCGGGTTATTCCGAGTTCAGCATCGGCAGTCGTGACAGCAAACTGCGCAGCCATGACGGTGAGCACCTGGACCGCCAACCGGACCTGACTTTCTATCCTTTGCGCGGAAGTATCCGGACGACCAACTCGTTGCTCGCCGGGATATTCGTCGAGTGCAAGCCCATTGATTCGGATCATCCAATTCCCAGTGCCTATTGCAAAGAAGGCCTCATTCGTTTCATCCGGGGTGACTATGCCTGGGCCGTCGATCACGCGCTGATGGTGGGTTATGTCAGAAATCGCTGCTGGTTGCCGGAAGGATTGGCAGCCTGCAAGGCCATGCAGTACCGTTTCCTGGAGAGCCCCATTGCCCTGGCACCGACGACTTCAGGGGATGCGGTGTACCAATCGAGACACGAACGTACTTTCACCTTCTCTTCGCCACTCGAACCGGCTGGCCCCATCACCCTGCACCATCTATGGCTATATCCCGCTTCAATCTGTGAAACATCACGATGCCGAGGAGGAATTAGTGATGGCTGATGGTATGCCGCCATCCACTTTGGCCGATGACCCGGCACCCACCTCGACTAGTTGAATAGCGGCTCGACCCCAGATGGCCGACCGTCAAGGTGCCAGGATGAACGAGCGCAGCACCATCGACTTCACCATCTGTCACGGGAAACCCAGCATTCGGCGCAACTGCCTGCTCTACTCGCATGGGGTCTTTCGTCTTGGTCTTCATGCGTGTGGCCTGCCTTCTACTGTAATTTCCGAGGGGAAGGTGTCTCAGGTCATATCGGCACGGGGGGCACACCGCATTTGTTGTTCACTACGGCCAGATAATCCCTATCTGGCGGGAAGTCCTTGTTCAAGCTAGAATTCCCGCCCTTTTTTACCCTGCGTTCGCGCGCCCCGCGCGGACCACTTGATCGGCCCGACGATAATGGATGATCGACAAAACAGCCTTGCCGGCACGCTCTACAGCCCGGATTTCGAGCAGGATAGCTGCGGGTTCGGCCTTATCGCGCAACTGGATGACCTGGCGACCCACAAGTTGGTGGCCACCGCGATTTCCTCGCTGGCGTGCATGACCCATCGTGGCGCGGTGGCGGCCGATGGCAAGTCGGGCGACGGTTGTGGCCTGCTGTTCAAGAAACCGGATGGTTTCCTGCGCGCGGTGGCGGCGGAGAGTGGTTTTACTTTGAATGCCCGCTACGCCGCCGGCCTGACTTTCCTCAATCAGGATGCGGCCAAGGCGCAGCGTGCACGCGATCTGCTCATGGCCGAATTGCGCGAGCAAGGCCTGGAGCCGGCGGGTTTCCGCAAGGTGCCTACCGACAATTCCGCGCTCGGCCAATTCGCCCTGAAGAGCTTGCCGGTGATCGAGCAACTGTTCGTGAACTGCCCGGACAGCATCTCCGCCGACATCTTCGAGCGCAAGCTGTACATCGCCCGGCGCCGCGTGGAAAAAGCCGTCGCCGAGGGGGACAGCACCTTCTATATGCCGACCTTGTCCGGCCGGGTGATTTCCTACAAGGGCCTGGTGATGCCGGAATACCTGCCGGTGTTCTATCCCGACCTCAACGACGAGCGTTTTGCCTCCGCGCTGGCGGTGTTCCACCAGCGCTTTTCCACCAATACCTGGCCGGAATGGCGTTTGGCGCAGCCGTTCCGCTACCTTGCCCACAACGGCGAGATCAACACCGTGCAGGGCAACCGCAACTGGGCGCGCGCGCGCGAGCAGAAATTCCAGAGCCCGCTCATTCCCAATATGGATGACGTGCGGCCGATGGTGGGGGTCAAGGGCTCCGACTCGATGAGCTTCGACAACATGCTGGAAGGCCTGGTCATGGGCGGCGCCGGCCTGTTCCGTTCGATGCGCATGATGGTGCCGCCGGCCTGGCAGAACGTCACCAACATGGACCCGGATCTGCGCGCCTTCTACGAATACAACTCCATGCACATGGAGCCGTGGGACGGCCCCGCCGGCATCGTCATGACCGACGGCCGCTACGGCGTCTGCATGCTCGACCGCAACGGCTTGCGCCCGGCGCGTTACGTCATCACCAAGGACCGTTACGTCACCATCGCCTCGGAAGTGGGCGTATGGGATTACGGCGGCCCCGAGAACATCGTTGCCAAGGGCCGCGTACGCCCCGGCCAGATGGTCGCCGCCGATCTGGAGACCGGGCGTTTTCTGCTGCCGGAAGACATCGACGCCCAGTTGAAGTCCGCCCACCCCTATCGCGAGTGGCTGAAAGGCAATAGCAAGCGCATCGAGTTCGGCCTGGAGCAGGACAGCGATTACCCGGCGATGGATGGCGACAGCGTGGCCACTCACCAGAAGCTGTTCAACGTCAGTTCCGAGGAACTGGACCAGGTGATCCGCGTGCTGGCCGAGGAAGGCCAGGAGGCGGTGGGTTCGATGGGCGACGACACGCCGATGGCCGTTTTGAGCCAGAAAGTGCGTTCCCCCTTCGACTACCTGCGCCAGCAGTTCGCCCAGGTGACCAACCCGCCGATCGACCCGATCCGCGAGGCCATCGTCATGTCGCTCAACACGGTGTTCGGGCGCGAGCGGAACCTGTTCGAGGAAACCCCGCAACACGCGCACCGGATGGAGCTGAACTCGCCGGTGCTGTCCAACGACACTTACAAGGCGGTCACCTCCAGCAGCGACCCGGCCTACGCGGCGGTGCATTTCTATCTGCAATACGACCCCGCCGGCGGTTCCCAAACTCGCAATCTCGAATCCGCCTTGAAGAAACTGGCGGCCGATGCGGTGGCGGCGGTGAAGTCAGGCAAGGTGATCGTGGTGCTGTCGGATCGCACCCTCTCCCCGTCGACACTGACCATCCCCGCCCTGTTCGCCACCGGCGCCGTGCACCATGCCCTGATCGCTGCGGGCCTGCGTTGCGACGCCAACATCGTGGTGAAGACCGGCGCCGCGCGCGACCCGCACCAGATCGCCGCCCTGATCGGCTTCGGCGCCACCGCCGTCTATCCCTACCTCGCCTACCAGTCCATCCTGCAAATGGTGCGTAGCGGCGAGGTTCCGGTGAAGGCGGAAAAAGCGCTGATGAACTACCGCAAGGGCATCGACAAGGGCCTGCTCAAGGTCATGTCCAAGATGGGTATTTCCGCTGTTGCCAGCTATCGCGGCGCGCAGTTGTTCGAAGTGGTGGGCATGCACGAGGATGTCGTCGGCCTGTGCCTGACAGGCACCGTCTCGCGCGTCTCCGGCGCCAATTTCGTCGACTTCGAGGAAGACCAGAAAAAGCTCAACCGCGCCGCGTTCAATCCGCTGCGCCCCATCGCCGCCGGTGGCCTGCTCAAGTTCATGAATGGCGAGGAGTACCACGCTTACAACCCGGACGTGGTGCTGGAACTGCAAACTGCCGTGCAGACCGGCTCCTACGAGGCCTACCAGAAATACGCCGCCACGGTGAACAACCGCCCGGTGGCCATGCTGCGCGACCTGATGAAGTTGAAGCTGGCGGATCAGCCGCTTGCCGTCGAGGCGGTGGAGCCGATCGAAGCCATCCTCAAGCGCTTCGACTCCGCCGGCATGTCGTTGGGCGCCCTCTCCCCCGAAGCGCATGAGGCGCTGGCGGAAGGCATGAACCGCATCGGTGGCCGTTCCAACTCCGGTGAGGGCGGCGAAGACCCGGCCCGCTACGGCACCATCAAGATGTCCAAGATCAAGCAGGTGGCGTCGGGCCGTTTCGGCGTCACCGCGCACTATCTGGTCAACGCCGAGGTGTTGCAGATCAAGGTCGCGCAAGGTGCCAAGCCCGGCGAGGGCGGCCAGTTGCCCGGCAAAAAAGTGGAGCCGCACATCGCCAAGCTGCGCTGCACCAAGCCCGGCGTCACCCTGATCTCGCCGCCGCCGCACCACGACATCTATTCCATCGAAGACCTGGCGCAACTGATCTTCGATCTGAAGCAAGTCAACCCGAAGGCGCTGGTGTCGGTGAAGCTGGTTGCGGAACCCGGCGTCGGTACCATCGCGGCGGGGGTGGCCAAGGCCTATGCCGACCTCATCACCATCTCCGGTTATGACGGCGGCACCGGCGCTTCACCTTTGACCAGCGTGAAATACGCCGGCACCCCCTGGGAACTGGGCCTCACCGAAGCGCAACAGGTGCTGCGCGCCAACGGCCTGCGCGGCCGGGTGCGGGTGCAGACCGACGGCGGCCTGAAGACCGGCCTCGACGTGGTGAAGGCTGCCATCCTCGGTGCCGAGTCCTTCGGCTTCGGCACCGCGCCGATGATCGCCCTGGGCTGCAAATACCTGCGCATCTGCCATCTGAACAACTGCGCCACCGGCATCGCCACCCAGGATGCGCGCCTGCGCAAGGGCTTCTTCATCGGCCTGCCGGAGATGGTGATCAACTACTTCACCTTCGTTGCCCGCGAGACCCGCGAGTGGATGGCCGCGTTGGGCATCAGCAAGTTTGAAGACCTGATCGGCCGCACCGATCTGCTCGAACTTCTTCCTGGGGAATCGGACAAGCAGAGCAAGCTCAAGCTCGGCGTCCTGCTTTCGCAAGGCAGCATCGCCGACAGCGAACCGCGCTTCTGCATCGAAGCCTCCAATCCCTCGTTCGACAAGGGCGAGCTGGCCGAGCAAATGGTCAAGGACGCGCTCCCCGGCATCCTCAATAAGACCCCGCAGCGCCTGGAATACAGCGTGCGCAACGTCAACCGTTCCATGGGCGCGCGCCTCTCCGGTGAAATCGCCCGCGCCCATGGCGCCGCAGGCCTGCCCGCCGATTGCCTGCACATCAAGCTGAACGGCTCCGCCGGGCAGAGCTTCGGCGTCTGGAACCACAACGGCCTGACCATGGAAATCGAGGGCGACGCCAACGACTACGTCGGCAAGGGCATGTCCGGCGGCCGCCTGATCGTCTACCCGCCCAGGGGCTCCGCGTTCGAAGCCTGCAAGGCCAGCATCATCGGCAATACCTGCCTGTACGGCGCTACCGGCGGCGAGTTGTACGCGGCCGGCCTGGCCGGCGAGCGCTTCGGCGTGCGCAACTCCGGTGCCCTGGCGGTGGTGGAAGGCGTCGGCGAGCACTGCTGCGAATACATGACCGGCGGCTGCATCGTCGTGTTGGGCAACACCGGCTTGAACGTGGGCGCCGGCATGACCGGCGGCTTCGCCCTGGTCTACGACGAGTGTGACAAACCCGGCGGCCAGGCGGTTGGGTCATTCGCCGAGAAGTACAACAACGAACTGGTCGACATCAACCGCATCAACGACGAGAAGACCGGCGAACACCGCGCCTTCCTGCGCGAGAAGCTGGAAAAGCACGTGCTCTACACCGGCTCCGAGCGCGCCCGCTGGATGCTGGAACACTTCGCCGATGTGGTGAACCGCTTCTGGCTGGTGAAGCCCAAGGCTTTGACGCTGGATAGTTTGTTGAAGGATTGAGCGGATGGTGCGCATCGCCGACGAGCGCGTAGGATGGGTTGAGCGACAGCGAAACCCATCATGGCGCCACCCCCGTTGGGATCGATGGTTTTCGCTTGCGCTCAACCCATCCTACCCGGCTCCGCAACCCTCGGACACTCATGAGGAACTGCCATGACCATGATTACCGTTGAACAACTCAAGCACCTCTCCTTTGCCGAGAAGCTGCAACTGGTGGAAGACCTGTGGGACGACATCGCCCAGGAGGCAGCGGCCAGGCCGCCCACCGAAGCACAACGGCGGGTGCTCGATGAACGCCTTGCCGCGCATCAACGGGAGCCTGGGCGGGGTCGCACCTGGGACGAGATCAAGGCCGAAATCGAGCAAACCCATGCAAGTACGGTTTGAGCCCGAGGCTGAAGCAGAAATGCTGGAAATCATGGGTTGGTATGAAGCCCAAATGCCCGTGCTGCGATCACGTTTCATGCAAGCAGTAGATGCCGTCGTCTCTACCCTGTCGCGTGCTCCCTATGCCTATGCGGAGAGTTATCCGGGTGTACGTCGGGCCAACTTGCGCCACTTTCCCTATTGTTTTTTTTATTCCGTAGGCGTTCACGAGGTAAAGGTTCTGGCCTGTATGCACCAGCACCGCGACCTGGCTACCTGGCCAAGCTTGGATCATTAATCAGGAACCCCCATGTCCGACGTATTCCAATTCCTCAACATCGCCCGTCGCGACGGCGACAAAGTCCCGGCCGAAGTTCGCAAGGTCGAGTTCAAGGAAATCTATGCCCCGATGGATACCGACCAGGCCCATGAGCAGGCCGGTCGCTGTCTCGCCTGCGGCAATCCCTATTGCGAGTGGAAGTGCCCGGTGCACAACTACATCCCCAACTGGCTGAAGCTGGTGGATGAAGGGCGTCTGTTCGAGGCCGCCGAACTATCGCACCAGACCAACTCCCTGCCGGAAGTGTGTGGCCGGGTCTGCCCGCAGGATCGTCTCTGCGAAGGTGCCTGCACCCTGAACCAGGTCGAAGCCGGCGCCGTCACCATCGGCGGCATCGAGAAGTACATCTCCGAGACCGCCTTCGCCCAGGGCTGGCGCCCGGATATGTCCAAGGTGGTCGCCACCGGCAGGAAGGTCGCCATCATCGGCGCCGGCCCCGCTGGCCTCGGTTGCGCCGACGTGCTGGCGCGCAACGGGGTAAAAGCGGTGGTCTTTGACAGGTATCCGGAGATTGGTGGCCTGCTCACCTTCGGCATCCCCGAATTCAAGATGGAAAAGAGCGTGATGACCCGCCGCCGCGAGATTTTCGCGGGCATGGGCATCGAGTTCCGCCTGAACACCGAGGTGGGCAAGGATGTGGCGGTGGCCGACCTGCTCGCCGAATACGACGCCGTGTTCATGGGCATGGGCACCTACAGCTATATGCAGGCCGGCATCCCCGGCGAAGACCTGCCCGGTGTGATGGCCGCGCTGCCGTTTCTGATTTCCAATGTGAACAACTGCCTGGATTTTTCGCAGGACGAGTTCATCGACATGAAAGGCCTGCGCGTGGTGGTCCTCGGCGGCGGCGACACCGCGATGGACTGCAACCGCACCTCCATCCGCCAGGGTGCGGCCTCCGTCACCTGCGCCTACCGCCGCGACGAAGCCAACATGCCCGGCTCCAAGCGCGAAGTCGCCAATGCCAAGGAAGAGGGCGTCGCTTTCCTGTGGAATCGCCAGCCGGTCGCCGTTGTCGGTGATGGCAAAGTGGAAGGCATCAAACTGGTCACGACTCGGCTGGGAGAACCTGACGCCCGTGGTCGCCGCACCCCGGTGGTGGTGGAAGGCTCCGAGGAAATCGTCCCCTGTGATCGCGTCCTGGTCGCCTTCGGCTTCCGCCCCAACCCGCAACCCTGGTTCACCGACTTCGGCATCACCACCGACCCCGCCGGCCGGGTTGTTGTCAACAGCGTGGCCAAGGGGATGAAGCACAGCTACCAGACCGCCAATCCCAAGATCTTTGCCGGCGGCGACATGGTGCGCGGCTCCGATCTGGTGGTCACCGCCGTGTATGAAGGCCGGGAAGCCGCCAAGGGCATGCTGGCGTTCATGGGCCTCTGGTAACGCAATACCATTCCACGCCGCCCTGGGGCAGCGTAGCCTCGGCCTCCCTGAAATCCTGGTGAGGCCTCTGGAATGAAAACCGTGCTCAAGCTGTGTGGCCTGCTTGGCGGCCTGCTCTATCTGGCCGGCGTGCAGGCCGAGAACCTGGCGGCCGTGCAACACCCGATTCCGGAAGCCCCCGCACTGACCCAGGCCGCGCAAGCCTTGCTGGACGGAGTCATGCGGCGCGTACCGCAGATCGATACGGCGGGCCTGATGGCGCAACTGCGGGAACGGCCGGAAACCGTGGTCATCGACGTGCGCACGCCTCAGGAACTGGCCAATCTGGGCGGGCGCATCGACGCCCCGCGCTTCGCCAACCTCCAGCGCGGCTGGCTGGAATTCCAGATCGAGACGACCGTGCCCGACAAGAGCACCCCCATCGTCGTCTATTGCGGCGTCAGCCAGCGCAGTCCCCTGGCCGCCGAGGCCCTCATCAAACTCGGTTACAGCAACGTCAGGAATTACCGCGACGGCTTCTTCAACTGGCGCCGCGCCGGCCTGCCGGTGGTGGCGACGGACGCCGCGCCCACCTCCTTTCTCTATGACTTGCCCCGGGAAGTGCTGCCCGGCGTGTGGTCGGCCATCGGTGCCACCGCCCCCGGCACCTACGAGAATTCCGGCCACAACAACAACCTGTCCTTCATCCTCACCGACGCGGGCGTGGTGGTGGTGAATGCGGGCGACAACTACCTGCTGGCCGAGAGCCTGCACGACGAGATCAAAAAGCGCAGCGACAAGCCAGTGAAGTACGTGGTGCTGGAAAACGGCCAGGGCCACGCCATGCTGGGTTCCAGTTACTGGAAGGAACAGGGCGCCAAAATCGTCGCCCAGCGGGACACCGCCGAGTACATGGAGAAGTTTGGCCATGAGGCTCTGGCCGGCATGCGCGCGCGCCAGCGCGACAAGGCCTATCGCACCGAGTTGGTCATGCCGGACATCATTTACGACGACCGGCTCGACCTTTCCATGGGCGGCAAGAAGATCGAAGTGCTGCACCTGGGCAATGCCCATCACCACGGCGACACCATGGTGTGGCTACCCGAGCAGAAACTGGTGCTCGCCGGCGATACCGCCTTCCATGTGCGCATGCCGCCCATCTTCGAGGACACCGATACCGCCCGCTGGATACGCATCTGGGACCAGTTCGAGGCCCTCGGCGCCGAGGTCGTCATCCCCGGTCATGGTGGCCCCACCGATATGGCCACGGTTCGACTATGGACCCGGGGCTATCTGGTGCATCTGCGCGCAAAGGTCGCCGAGGTCCTCGCCAGGGGCGGCTCTTTGGAGGATGCCTACAAGGTTGATCAGTCCGCCTACCTGCATCTGCACACGGCGGATGAACTGGCCCGGATCAATGCCGGACGGGTATTTCGCTCGATGGAGTTCGAATAGGGCGAAGTCCTTGTAGGGTGCGCCGTGCGCACCGATACGCATCTAATGGTGCGCGCGGCGCACCCTACGGAGTCGATGGCTTGCTTGGCGTTTCTTGTGAGGCGGGGCCGCCTTGGCCGCCGCTGCGGCCGAAGCGCTCATACCAGAGCAGCCCCATCACGGTCTTGGCCTCGTCGATGCGGCCGTCGCCGACCATCGCGAGGGCTTCGGCGAAGGGGACTCGGAGGATTTCCAGGAACTCGTCCTCGTCCATGTTGTGACCCGAGTAACTGAGGCCGCGCGCCTCGAAATAGACCAGGCGCTCGTCGGCATAGCCGATGCACGGGTAGAAGGTGGGCAGTTGCCGCCATTGGCTGGCGACGTAGCCGGTCTCCTCCTCCAGTTCACGCTGCGCGCAGGCCAACTCGGTTTCGCCGGGATCGAACTTGCCGGCGGGCAGTTCGATGAAATCGCGCCGCAGCGGGTAGCGGTGCTGTCGCTCCAGCAGGATGTCGCCGTTTTCGAACACCGGGATCATCACCGCCGCACCCGGGTGGACGATGTATTCGCGGGTCGATTCAGCGCCGTTGGGCAGGCGTACCCGGTCCTTTTTTACATGCAGCAAGCGACCGCGATATTCGTCGCTGGATTCCAGGGTGTGTTCGGTGAGGTCGGGGGCGGTCATGGGGTGTGGGGCGGGGTGAAAGGAGGTAGGAGGCCCGCTCGCGGGCCGATTGCCGTGGCCGCGAGCCGGGCCGCAAGCGTTGCCTGAAGGTCGCCTGGGAGTGCGCGGGTGGTCTTTTCCCGCCGGGCAGCGGACCAGATCGAATCGGGGAAATTCGGGTCATCCGCCCAGCGCGGAATCACATGCCAATGCACATGCGGCACCAGGTTGCCCAGGCTGGCCAGATTGATCTTGTCCGGCCGCGCCACCTCCCGCAGCGCTGCTTCCACCGCGAACACCACGCCCATCAGGCGCTGCCGCTCGGCGGGCGGCAGATCAGTCATTTCCTTGACATGGGCGTTCAGGATCACCCGGCAGAAACCGGGATAGTCGGCGTCGCCCACCCAGATCACGCGGCAGAAGGCGTCGGACCACAAAATTTCAGCGGCATCGACCTGGCAAAGCGGGCAGTGGGTATCAGGCATGATGTACGCACATGATGTGGCGCTCATTCACCACAAGACGCGCAACCCTGGCAGGGCATCCGTCTCGATCTTACGGTCGCAACGGACCAAGGTATGTCCCAACGAAACCGCCTGCCAGATCAGCATGCGAGCAAACGGGTCACGATGGTCGGGGATGTCCGGCAAGGCGGAAAAGCCTGCGGCCAGGCGTGCATCCAGGGGAAGCAAATCAAAGCCCTGACGCAGCGCCGCGTCGGGTAATGCCGCTGGTGCAATGCCGTGCAAGCTGAGCTTGCCGAGCCGATGTTTGAGTGCAATTTCCCAAAAAGAAATCGCACTGACAAACACCGGGTTGTTTGCGGACGTCATCGCAGCGCGGGCTGACTCAGACAATTTCTCGGGCGAGATCAAGGCCCAAAGAAAGGCGTGGGTATCCAGAAGACACTTCATGCGCGCAGGAACACTTCGTCCGATATTTCGAAATCCGGTGCGAATATCACACTCGCCTGCCCCGACAAAATGCCCAATACACGCGGCTCCGCAGCGGGAAGCTGGCTGATGGGAATGAGCGCGGCCACGTTTTCCCGGCTTCGGCCATAACTGACCACCACGGTCTCTCCCGCGCGCACGGCCTCGATGATTTCAGAAAACCGGGCTTTGAATTCACCGACCTGAATCGTTTGCATGGTGTGGGCTCCGTGAAGGTTGAATTGAGACTTACGCAATCGAGACAACTTGTCAAGAATGGCGCGCGACCAACGACCAAGGGGGCTGACCCGATTGGTCGTTGGTCTCGTGCTTATCGGGTTGTCACACCCACCCACTAGATGTAGAGGCTCGTGATTTCGTGGCATGGGCTGTAGGTTGGGCGTCGCTGCGCGTGCCCAACG
>JAUYFG010000234.1 GCA_030690985.1 Pseudomonadota bacterium | reverse complement strand
CCCGTGATTTCGCGGCATGGCGCCGTAGGTTGGGCAAAGCGAAGCGTGCCCAACATCGTGGCGGTTCGTTGGGCACGCGCAGCGACGCCCAACCTACGTCACTACCGGTAGTGGGCTTGGGAGACAACCGGATAAGCACGGAATGAACTACCTCCTTGCCCTCTCCCGCTTCATCGACGCCCTCAATGAGCGCGCCGGCCGCGCCGCCATGTGGCTGGTGCTCGCCGCCACGCTGATTTCCTCCGGCAACGCGGTGATGCGCTATGGCTTCGACCGCTCCTCCAACGCCTGGCTGGAAATTCAGTGGTATTTGTTCGCCCTGATCTTTCTCCTCGGCGCCGGCTACACCCTCAAACACAACGGCCATGTCCGCATCGACATCCTCTATGGTCGTTTCTCGCCGCGCTTGCAGGCCTGGGTGGATTTGTTCGGTGGCCTGCTGTTCCTGCTGCCCTTGTGCGGTTTGCTGGTCTGGATGGGCTGGGACGGTTTCGCGGCATCCTGGGCGGTGAGTGAAACCTCGCCGGATGCCGGCGGCTTGTTGCGCTGGCCGATCAAATTCGCGATTCCGCTCGGGTTTGGCCTGCTCTGGCTGCAAGGCGTGGCGGAAATCATCAAACGCGCCGCCTTTCTGAGCGGCCACGCCCCCCTGGTTCAGGAACAGGCAGAGGAAGTGGTGTGATGTTCGAGCTCATGGCACCCCTGATGTTTCTCGGTCTGGTGGCGTTCCTGTTGCTCGGCTATCCGGTGGCCTTCTCGCTGGCGGCCAATGGCCTGTTGTTCGCCGTGGTCGGCATTCAACTGGATTATTTCGGCTTCGATCAGTTGCAGGCCCTGCCGGAGCGGGTGTTCGGCATCATGTCCAACGCCACCCTGCTGGCGATTCCGTTCTTCACCTTCATGGGCCTGATCCTGGAAAAGAGCGGCATGGCGGAAGAACTGCTCGACAGTCTCGGCCAGTTGTTCGGGCCGATCCGGGGCGGGCTGGCTTACGCCGTGATCTTCGTCGGCGCCCTGCTCGCCGCCACCACCGGCGTGGTGGCGGCTTCGGTGATCGCAATGGGCCTGATTTCCCTGCCCATCATGCTGCGCTACGGCTACGACAAGCGCCTGGCCAGCGGTGTGATCGCCGCCTCGGGGACGCTCGCGCAGATCATCCCGCCTTCCCTGGTGCTGATCGTGCTGGCCGACCAGTTGGGCGTGTCGGTGGGCGACATGTATCGCGGTGCCTTGACCCCCGCCCTGGTGCTGACCGGGCTCTATGCGGTGTTCATACTGGTCGTCAGCCTGGCGCTGCCGGCCGCCATGCCGGCGCTGCCCGCCGCAGCACGCAGCCTGCGCGGCAGTGCCCTGCTGCTGAAATCGCTTTCCGCCATGTTGCCGCCGCTGCTGCTGATCTTCCTGGTGTTGGGCACCCTCTTCATGGGCATCGCCACGCCCACCGAGGGCGGCGCGATGGGCGCGGTGGGCGCCCTGTTGCTGGCGCTGGCCAAGGGACGGCTGCGGCGCGAGGTGCTGACCCAGGCGATGGAAACCACCACCCGCCTCACCACGTTCGTCATCTTCATCCTGATCGGCTCCACGGTGTTTTCCCTGGTATTCCGCCTGCTCGAAGGCGACCTCTGGGTGGAAGCCCTGCTCACCGGGCTGCCCGGCGGCGAGTTGGGTTTTTTGATCGTGGTGAACCTGCTGGTTTTCTTGCTGGCGTTCTTCCTGGATTTCTTCGAGATCGCCTTCATCATCGTGCCGCTACTGGCGCCCGTGGCGTACAAGCTGGGCATCGATCTGGTCTGGTTCGGCGTCCTGCTGGGCATCAACATGCAGACTTCGTTCATGCACCCCCCGTTCGGCTTCGCCCTGTTCTACCTCAAGAGCGTGGCACCCAAGGAAGTGAAAACCAGCGACATTTACTGGGGCGCGGTGCCTTTCCTGATCATCCAGATCCTCATGGTGGCCATGGTGGTGGCGTTCCCCGGCCTGGTCGGCATCGAGCCGGCCCAGCTCGACGACACGCCGGTGGAAATCAAGCTGGAAGACACAGGAAATATTTATTTCCCACCACAGCCCTGATTCAAGGTTGGCCGTTCTGTGTCGATAAGTTATCATGCAATCAACACGTTACCGAATAACACTGGAGCTTTAGATGAACAACATTGCGAAATTGCTTGTTATGGCACTCATGCTTTCCGGCTGTGCCACCAAGGAATATGTGCAAGAGCAGATCAAGCCCTTGAATACCCGGCTCGCAGCACTGGAAAGCCGCGCCAACACCACGGATGCCGCGATCCAATCCGGCGCGGTCGGCCTGGACGCCACCAGCAAGCGACTCGACGATGCCGTCATTACGCTGCGGGTGCATGGCGATCGTCTGACCAGGAACGAGTCCGACATCGCCCAGATTTCCAGGACCGCCCAGGAAGCGCTGGAACGCGCCGCCGCCGCCGGCAAACTGGCGGCGGGCAAGATGGCCTACGAAGTGGTGCTGTCGGAAGACAAGGTCAAGTTCGGCGCCAGCAAGACCCTGCTGAGCACCGAAGCGATGCGCGCGCTCGCCGAGTTCGCCGGCAAGATCAAGGCTGAAAACCGGAGCGTCTTCATCGAAGTGCAGGGCCATACCGACGGCACCGGCAGCGCGGCGGTCAACCAGAAAATCGGCCAGCAGCGTGCGGATGCCGTGCTCCGTTATCTCCACACTAAAGGCGGCCTGCCGCTGCATCGCCTCTCCGCCATTTCCTACGGTGAGAGCATGCCGGTCGCCGGCAACATGAACCGCGACGGCCGCGCCAAAAACCGCCGCGTGGTTCTGGTCGTGCTGTACTGACCTGATCGTCCTGAACAAAAAAGCCGGGTAACCACCCGGCTTTTTTGTTGCCTGTTCACGTTGGCTGTTGTGAGCGTGTAGCGCTTTCTTAAGGCGACAGGCGTGTTGGCTAACGGTCTGTCAGGCTGCGCACCAGTACTGTCGCCAACTCGAACATGCCGATGGGGTGCGACTCGCGCTCCGGTTCCGTGTCCGGCCAAGTCCAGCGGGCAGGCGGAAACAGGGTACGCATGTCGGCGAGTTCGCAGTGGAAGGGGGGGCCGCCATCGCGGTCGGCCTGCATGAACAGGGCATAGAGATGGCCACCGGGCTTCAACCAGTCGAATAATTGCCTTTCATAGCGGGTCCACTGGTCAGGCGGAAGGGCGCACAGGCAGGTCTGTTCGTAGATCGCGTCGAACGACGCGTCGGGTTGCCAGGACAAGGCATCGGCGCATACCAGTTCCGCCGTCAGCCCCGCCGCCACAAGTTCTGTTTTTAGCTGTTTGAGCGCGGTCGGCGCGATGTCCAGGGCGGTGACGAGAAAGCCGCGACGCGCCAGTTCCATCGCTTCGTGCCCGCGGCCACAGCCCGGAATCAGAATGCGGCCATGTGCCAAGGCGTCGGCTTCCAGCCAGCGGTGCAGGGCCGGGCTGGAGGCACCCCGGTCCCAGGGAATCGTATTGGCTTGGTATTTTTCTTCCCAATGCACCATCGTGGAAACTCCTGATAAACGGGCGGCGATTGTCGCCGAGAATGTGCCGACCGATCATTCCCATCGTGGAACCATGACTCAAGCAAACGACATTCACGACATTCTGGATTTCTGGTACTCGCCACGGATCAGCCAGTGCTGGTTTTCCTCCACGCCGGCCCTGGATGATGAAATCCGGGCTCGTTACGAGGGGCTCTGGAAGCGCGCCGCGTCCGGTGAACTGGATGGCTGGACGCAAACTCCGGAGGGTGCTCTGGCCCTGGCCATCGTGCTGGACCAACTCCCCCTGAACATGTACCGGGGCAAGCCGGCCTCGTTCGCCACCGAGCGGCAGGCCGTGTCGGTCGCGAAACAGGCCGTGGCGCGCGGTGACGACAAACGCGTAGCGCGCGACCGGGTGCTGTTTCTCTACATGCCGCTGATGCACAGCGAGAACCTGGATGACCAGGATCTGTCCGTGCAGTGCTTCCGGGAAGCCGGACTCGAAGCCAACCTCCATTTCGCCGAGCACCACCGTGGCATCGTCCGGCGCTTCGGCCGCTTTCCCCATCGTAACGCCATCCTCGGCCGGGAAAGCACACCGGCGGAACTGGACTATCTCGCCTCCGATCGGGCGTTCAAGGGCTGATCCCGTGCGCGAACGGGTTCGACGACTGTGCCCCGCGTTTCTTCTCCACCGCCCACACCGCCGCTTCCACTCTCGAACGCGTAGCGCGTAGGGCGGAAAAGCGGCCTTATCGCGCCTTCCGCCAGGGTTTGTCGGAAGGCGCCGGCATGAAGCCCGCAAGGGATACCGTCCCAGGCGCTATCGGCGCCGGGGACATAACGCCGGTTTTTCCGACCTACGGCGCTGGTAGAGCTTGGACAGATCCTCCGCCATCAGATTGAAAGCGCGGCCGGCACTATTGGAGCCACCCTCACCGACCTCCTGCGAACGAAGAAGAAGTGAGTCCCCGATCCGGCGGATAAGACGTGTGCCGCCACGCCCGACCCCGTTACATTACGATTCGCATGTGTCCAATCATCGGAGCTCGAAATGCACGTCACCATAGAGGAATCCACCCTGCGAGCGGCACACATGAGCCCCGGCGAGTTCAAGCGGGAAATAGCGCTGCATCTCTATGAGCAAGACCGGATGACGCTCGGCCAGGCGGCGGAACTCGCTGAAATGAGCCAGCACCGTTTTCAGCACCTGCTCGCCGCGCGCGGCATTCCGGCGCATTACGGTCTTGAAGAATTTGAATCCGACTTGACCACGCTCCACAGCGCAACCCCGGCATGATCGTTGTCGCCGACACCGGGGCCGGCGAACCCGGCTCCACCGAAGTTCAGCCCGCGTAGGGCGGAAAAGCGGCCTTATCGCGCCTTCCGCCAGGGTTTGTCGGAAGGCGCCGGCAAGAAGACGCCGGCTTTTCCGACCTACGGCGCTGGTTTAGGAAGCCCGCGTAGGGCGGAAAAGCGGCCTCATCGCGCCTTCCGCCGAATGTTTATCGCACACCCCGCTCGCCGGCGGGTAGATCGTCCACTCCCTGCCCGGCCCAATCCGGGGCATAAACGCCCCGCGCCACGTAGCGGTGGAACGAGGAATACGGCCAATCCCGCACGCAGCGCGTAGGTCGGAAAAGTCGGCGTCTTCATGCCGGCGCCTTCCGACAAATCCCGGCGGAAGGCGCGATAAGGCCGCTTTTCCGCCCTACGGGCTGTTGATCGACGAGCGCCGGGGGCGCCACATCGCCGCCCGCTTCGACCTGAAAATGCTCGGATTGCTCGGCGTCCTGGTCGAAGCCCGGCGCAAAGGACTGATTCCGTCCGTCTCCCCGTTGCTGAGCGAGCTGAGCCGGGCAGCCGGCTTTTACATGACCCCGGAACTGATCAACCGGGTCAAAGCCGCGTGCGGGGAAGCCTGATTTTCGCCGACGATTCCAGCGCGTAGGTCGGAAAAGCCGGCGTCTTCATGCCGGCGCCTTCCGACAAATCCTGGCGGAAGGCGCGATAAGGCCGCTTTTCCGCCCTACGGGCTGATGGCCGTAGTGGCCGAGCGCATTGTTGATGGGGGCATCCTCGCCCTCATCAAGCAATGGCTCAAAGCCCCGGTCATCGGCGAAGACGAGCGCGGCGTGAAGAAAACCGTAGGCGGCGGCAAAGCCAACCGGAAAGGCACGCCGCAAGGCGGCGTGATCTCCCCGCTGCTGGCCAACTGCTACCTGCATATTCTTGACCGGATATGGCAAAGGCGGCACCTGAAAGAAAAGCTGCAAGCGCACCTCGTGCGCTACGCGGACGACTTTGTTGTGATGTGTCGAAAAGATGTAGAGGAACCGCTGAAAGTGGTGCGCCACGTACTGGAACGACTGGGCCTCAGCCTCAACGAGGCCAAGACTCACATCGTGGACGCCACCCAAGCGAGCTTCAACTTCCTGGGTTTTACGCTACAGATGAGTCGAGGGACGAAGACCGGAAAGCCGTACCCGAATGTTCGACCGGCAGACAAATCGCTGAAGAAAATCAAGGCGAGACTGACGGAACTGACGGGGCGGGAACTGACCGCCATTCCACTGGGGGACATTGTTGGAAATGTGAACCGCAGCCTGAG
>JAUYFG010000232.1 GCA_030690985.1 Pseudomonadota bacterium | reverse complement strand
GCTGCGCGTGCCCAACATCGCGGCGGTTCGTTGGCCACGCGCAGCGACGCCCAACCTACGCTACTGGAAGGCCAGGGTTGGCGAAGTGCGGCCGTAGGATGTGGTGAGCGCAGCGAACCGCATCGTCCTTTAGAATCCACGAATTCTGAAAAACGGAGGTGTCCATGTCCTCGCAACAAATCAACCTGCTCTACTTCGGCCACCTTGTGGAGATGCTCGGCCGTGAGAGCGAATACCTGTTCCTGCCGCTGACGGTGAAAGACATCCAGTCGCTGATGAAACACCTGGCACGGCGTGGCGAGCATTGGCAAACCATCTTCGGCAACCCGCCGCCCAGCCTCAAGATCACCATCAACAAGCAGTTCGCGGAAGTCGACACCCCGATCAAGAGCGGTGACGAAATCGCCTTCGTGGCCTTCAGCATGGCCTGAACCAACGGGATAACCCATTTAATGAATGCCGTTCTGGGGGCTCCGCGCACCCTGCCGCTCGTCGCCCTGCTCCTGGGTGCCGCCAGCGTGCTGGGCTTCGCGCCGTTTGTCTGGTTTCCGCTGCCGATCCTGAGTCTCGCGCTGCTGTTCAGCCTGCTGCGCGGCGCCAGTCCGCGCCAGGCTTTCACCACCGGTTGGAGTTACGGCCTGGGCTTGTTTCTGGTGGGGGTGTCCTGGATCGATGTCAGCCTCTCCACCTACGGCGGGATGCCGGCTGCGCTGGCAGCGCTGGCGACTTTCCTGTTTTGCGCCGTGATCGCCCTGTTCCCGGCGCTGGGCCTCTGGCTGGGCGCGCGCCTGACCGGGCCGGGCTGGATACGCATGGCGGTGGCCCTGCCGGCCGGCTGGGCCTTGCTGGAATGGACTCGCGGCTGGCTGTTCACCGGGTTTCCCTGGCTGGCGCTGGGCTATTCGCAGGTGCCGCACAGCCCCTTGCTGGGCTATGCGCCGCTGTTCGGGGTCTATGGCGTCGGCCTGCTCGCCGCCCTTAGCGCGGGCGCGCTGGCCACCCCCAGGCTGCACACGCTGGCGCTGCTCGCCGTGATCTGGCTGGGCGGCTGGGCGCTGAACGGCATCCAGTGGACCCGCCCCAGCGGTGAGCCGATCAAGGTCGCCCTGGTGCAAGGCAACGTGGCCCAGGAACTGAAATTCCGCCCGGAAAAGCTCCAGCAGACCCTGCTTGATTACGGCCGCGCGGTTCTGGCCAGCGATGCGCAGCTGATCGTGCTGCCGGAAACCGCGCTGCCGGTGCTGCGTTCGCAACTGTCGCCGGACTACCTGGCCATGCTTGGCGAACATGCCCGCCGCAACGGGGGCGATGTGCTGCTGGGGGTGCCGGAAAGCGAAGGCGACGAGCGCTATTACAACAGCGTGATCAGTGTCGGCACTTCGCCCGAAGGGCGTTACCGCAAGGCGCACCTGGTGCCCTTCGGCGAGTTTCTGCCCTGGGGTTTCGACTGGGTCTTGCAGGTGCTGTCGATTCCCATGTCCGACTTCTCGCGCGGCGCGGTGGACCAGCCGCCGCTGGCCGCCGCCGGCCAGAGGCTGGCGGTGAACATCTGCTACGAGGACGTTTTCGGCGAAGAGCGCATCGCCGCCGCGCGGTCTTCCACGCTGCTGGTCAACGTCAGCAACGACGCCTGGTTCGGCGCCAGCCTCGCACCCAGGCAGCATTTGCAGATTGGCGCCATGCGCTCGCTGGAAGCGGGCCGCTGGCAGTTGCGCGCCAACAATACCGGCTATACCGCGATCATCGATGATCGCGGCCGGGTGCGTAACGTGCTCACCCCCTTCACTCGCGGCACCCTGGAAGACAAGGTACAGGGCATGACCGGCACCACGCCCTACTTACGCTGGGGCAACTGGCCGGCGCTGGGGCTGATGCTGCTATTGCTGGGCCTGGCCTGGCGTCGCTCCCGAGACGCCGATGCAACCCATTGATTCCGTAGGGTGCGCCGTGCGCACCCTGTGGCATTGAATGGTGCGCACGGCGTACCCTACCCCTCACTCTTCACTCCCATGACCCCTCCCATCCGACTCACCCAGTTCTCCCACGGCGGCGGCTGCGGCTGCAAGATCGCCCCCGACGTGCTGGCAAAAATCCTCGCCGGCACCCCCTTCGCCTCGCATGTGGCTGCGGCTTTCCCCGACCTGCTGGTGGGCATCGAGCATGGCGACGATGCCGCCGTGTACAAGCTGAACGAACACCAGGCGGTGGTGGCGACCACCGACTTCTTCATGCCCATCGTCGATGACCCGTTCGACTTCGGCCGCATCGCCGCCACCAATGCGCTCTCGGATGTCTATGCGATGGGCGGGCGGCCGTTGTTCGCCCTGGCCATCGTCGGCATGCCGGTGGACAAGCTGGCACACGAAGTGATCCGGGAAATCCTGGCGGGCGGCGAGGCGGTGGCGAAAGCCGCCGGCATTCCCATCGCCGGCGGCCACTCCATCGACGCGCCGGAACCCATCTACGGCCTGGTCGGCATCGGCGTGGTGGACCCGGCACGGGTGAAGAAGAACAGCGGCGGCTGTGCCTGCGATGTGCTGATCCTGGGCAAGCCGCTGGGCGTCGGCATCTATTCCGCCGCGCTCAAGCAAGGCGTGCTGAGTGAGGCCGGCTATGCCGCGATGATCGCCGCCACCACCCAGCTCAACACCCCCGGCCCCGATCTCGCCGCACTTGACGGCGTCCATGCCATGACCGATGTCACCGGCTTCGGCCTGCTCGGCCACGTCCTGGAACTGGCGCGTGGCTCCGGCCTCACCACCCACCTCGAATACGGCCGCCTGCCGCTGCTGCCCGGCGTGCCCGAACTGGCACAAGCCGGCCACACCACCGGGGCGAGCGTGCGCAACTGGGTCAGCTATGGCGACGAGGTGGAACTGTTCGCCGAGTGCACGGATTGGCAACGCGCCATCCTCAGCGACCCACAGACCAGCGGCGGCCTGCTGGTGTCCTGCGCGGTGGAGTCGGTGGATGCGGTGCTGGCGGTATTCCAGCGGCACGGTTTCCCGCAAGCCTGCGTCATCGGCCGCCTGGAAGCGGGCGCGGCGAAAGCCGTGGTGGCGGCCTGAGCCTGGCGTTTGCCGCCGCCTTCGCCGATTGGCGGGCGCTGGAAGCCCAAGTCGGCCCCGCCCTCGCTTACCGCCCCGCCAAGAAACTGCCGGACCTGGCCCGTGGCGCCGGCGAGGCGGCCAGGCACCAGGCCGCCTGGGCGGTCGGCAGCACCTTGTTCTGGCGCGGCCGCTTCAGCGACGCGCGCAAATGGCTTCCCCCTTCCGCCGAGGGCCTCACCTGCCTGGGCTGGACCCTGGCCTTGCAGGGAGAACACGAGGCCGCCCTGGCTCTGCCGCAGAATGCCACCCTGCACTTCTTTCTCGATGACCCGGAGGCCTGCCTGCGCTGGATCGGCACGCCGGCCAACCCGGTCGCTGCCGCGCAAGCCGACTTGCTGCGCTACTGGGCGTACACCCGCCTCGGAGAGCATTCGGACGAAGCCACCGCCCAGGCCGCCCTCGCCACGCTGCGCCGCCTGGCGCCGTGCGAGGCGGCACGCGGCACGGCCCTCCATGCCGAAGCGGCATTCAGCCGGCAGCCGCTCTACGCGCTGGCGCATCTCGACCACGCCCTCGACCTGTTCGCCCGCTTCGGCCTGCACCACCTGGAAGCACGCCTGTTGAACCTGAAGGCGCAAGCGCTCGATGCCGCCGGCCTGCTCGGCGACGCCAGCCGCTTCCAGCAGGCCGCAGCGGAAGCCAGGCGGCGGCAGGGGTTGTAGGTTGGGCAAAGCGCAGCGTGCCCAACAAACCGTCGCGATGTTGGGCACGCTGCGCTTTGCCCAACCTACGGGCTTCGGCGGCCAGCGGGAACATTGACCGGTTAGAATGCCCGGCGTTTTCCCACCAGGCCCGATCATGACTGCTCTCAAGAACGACACCTTCCTGCGCGCCCTGCTGCGGCAACCCACCGACTACACGCCCACCTGGCTGATGCGCCAGGCCGGCCGTTATCTGCCGGAGTACCGCACCACCCGCGCGCGCGCGGGCAGCTTCCTGGATCTGTGCAAGTCCCCCAGCCTGGCCACGGAAGTCACCCTGCAACCACTGGCGCGCTACAACCTCGATGCCGCCATCCTGTTCTCGGACATCCTCACCGTGCCTGATGCGATGGGCCTGGGCCTGTATTTCGCCGAGGGGGAAGGCCCCAAGTTCGAACGCCCGCTACGCGAGGAATGGGCCATCCGCAACCTGCAAGCCCCGGACCCGCACGGCCAATTGCGTTATGTGATCGACGCCGTGTCCGAAATCCGCCGCGCCCTGGACGGCAGCGTGCCGCTGATCGGCTTCTCCGGCAGCCCCTTCACCCTGGCCTGCTACATGGTGGAAGGCTCCGGCAGCGATACCTACAAAGAGGTAAAAACCCTCATGTACTCGCGTCCGGACCTGATGCACCACATCCTGGATGTGACTACCAAGGCCGTCATCGACTACCTCAACGCCCAGATCGAAGCCGGCGCCCAGGCGGTGATGGTGTTCGACTCCTGGGGCGGCATGCTGTCGCAGGCGGCCTACCTGGAGTTTTCCCTGCCCTACATGACCCGCATCATGGCCGGCCTTACCCGTGAGTGCTGCGGCCGCGTGGTGCCGCGCATCGTCTTCACCAAGGGCGGCGGCCTCTGGCTGGAACAAATCGCCCAGTGCGGCGCCGACGCCGTCGGCCTGGACTGGAGCATCGACATCGGCGACGCCCGCCGCCGCGTCGGCGACAAGGTGGCATTGCAAGGAAACCTCGACCCCTCCGTCCTGTTCGCCACGCCGGAAGCCGTCGCCAACGAAGCCCGTCGCGTCCTCGCCAGCTACGGCCAGGGTTCCGGCCATGTGTTCAACCTCGGCCACGGCATCTCCCAGTTCACCCCGCCGGACAACGTGCGGGTGCTGGTCGATACCGTGCGGGAAGACAGCCGGCAGTACCACATGTAGCGCCGGCTTCCAGCCGGCGTCTTTGAAAACGCCGGCAGGAACCCGGCCCTACAGTTGGTAGGTAGGCGGGCGGGACGCCCGCGCTCCCGGCTTACACCCGTTTGTGCCTCTTCAGGTGCTGCAACACCAGCGTGGCCACTTGCACGCGGTTGTGGAAGTTCAACTTCTGCATGGTGTTGGCGAGGTGGTTGCGCACGGTGTTGTCGGAGAGGTTGAGCTTGGCGCCGATCACCTTGTTGCTGTACCCCTGGGCGACGTATTCGGAGATTTCCAGCTCCCGCGCGGAGAGCCGGGCCAGGGGATCTTCGCCGCTGCTGCGGGTGAGTTTTTGCACCACATGCGGCGGGAAGGCACCGGCATCCTGTAGCACCATGCCGATGGCGTGGGTGATCTGTTCGGTGTCGGAAGACTTGAGCAGATAGCCGTCGACGCCGGCTTCGATGGCGGCGCGAATCTCGAAGTCCTCATCTTCCACGGTCAGTACGATGACTTTCATTCCGGCTTCTTTCAGTTGCGGCACCACTTCCAGTCCGTCGCCGTCGGGCAGGCTGCGGTCAAGGATCGCGACCGCAGCCTTGCCGCCGCTGTCGAGCCAGGCGCGCACGCCGGCGAGATCGGCGCATTCACCGGTGATCGCAAAACCCTCCTCGCTTTCCAGGGAACGGCGTACGCCGAGTCGCAGCAGGGGGTGATCGTCAACCAGCAGGACATTGATGAGGTTCATGGCTAGAGCTCCGGTTAGGGTGGCGGCATCTTAGCGTGAAACAACCACGCCTCTGTAGCGCAGGCGTCCCGCCTGCATTCAGCGCCAAGAGCAGGCGAGGACGCCTGCGCTACAGGGGCGTCCGGTTTCATCATTCGGGGCGGCGTGGCCGCCATGCCCGTTAGCGCGGGCAAAGGCCGCAGACACAATCAGTCGAGGGTTCGGTATTCGATGGCGACGATTTCCAGTTCGCGTGGACCACCTGGCGACTGGAAGCGCACGCTGTCGCCCAGTCTTGCCTTGATCAGGGCGCGTGCCAGGGGAGCAACCCAGGAAATGCGTCCACATCCCGGGTCGGCTTCATCCAGTCCGACGATGCTGTAGGTGAACTCGTCGCCATTCTGGTCGAGCACGGTAACGCTGGCGCCGAAGAAAACACAGTCGGTATTTTCCTGTGCGCGGGGGTCGACCACCACGGCATTGTCCAGGCGCTTGGTCAGAAAGCGCAGGCGCCGGTCGATCTCGCGCAGGCGTTTCTTGCCGTAGATGTAATCGCCGTTTTCCGAGCGGTCGCCGTTGCCGGCGGCCCATGACACGACGCTGACCACTTCCGGCCGCTCCACCTTGATCAGGTGGATGAACTCGGCCTGGAGCCGGGCATGGCCGGCCGGGGTCATGTAGTTCTTGGTGCCGACGGGGAGGGGGGCGCCGTTTTCCTCTGCATCCTCGTCAGCGGGGGCTTCATCCTTGATGAACGCCTTGTTCATTACTCTTCGGCGGGCGGCTTGCCGTCATGCACTTGGCCAAGGCGGTGTGCCAGGTAGAGGTCGCGACTGAATTCATAGGGGTCGAGCGCCGCAGCATCGATCGCGTTCTTGGCATCCCGCAGTTCGGCGCGGCGGCTGATCGTGCGCACAAGCCAGACTTGGTTGCGCGTCGGGATGTCGTCGACCTGTGTGAGCAGGTCGGTGTAGGTCATGTCGACCATGAGTCCGGCGCCGTCGCGGAAGCTGCTGGGACCGAAGAAAGGCAGCACCAGATAGGGGCCGCTGCCGACACCCCAAAGACCCAGCGTCTGGCCGAAGTCCTCGCTGTGCTTGTGCAAGCCCATTTCGGAGGCGATATCGAGCAGGCCCAGGAAGCCGAAGGTGCTGTTGATGCCGAGGCGCAGCACGTCGGAGGTGGAATTTTCCAATTTGAATTGAAGGATGTCGTTGGCGAGGACGGTGACATCGTTCAGGTTGGAGAAAAAGTTGCGAACACTGGTTTGCGCAAATGTCGGCATGACCGCTTGGTAGCCCTGGGCCACGGGTTTCATGACGACGCGGTCGAGCCCTTCGTTGAAGTCGTGAATGGCGCGGTTCATCGGCTCAAGCGGGTCGCGCGGATCACCATTGCCGGCACAGCCGGCCAGTTGCAGGGTTATCAGTGTCCCGAGCAGGGAGAGGGAAATTCTCATGGGATGCATCCAGGCTTCGCTGTGATCGCGGTTATCGGCAGGCCGGCAGTTTACTTGAGGCCTGCGGCGGGCGGGAACTGGTCGAAAGACCTATCCGCAAGCCCCCGACGGCACGGCAAATTTGTTCTGACCTTCAGCCGTCATTCCCGCGCAGGCGGGAATCCAGTTTCCTCCGTCTAATCAGGCCTTTAAAAAACTGATTTGATGAACGCACTGGATTCCCGCCTGCGCGGGAATGACGGTAATTCAAA
>JAUYFG010000230.1 GCA_030690985.1 Pseudomonadota bacterium | reverse complement strand
CAGTTCGCGCGGCGTTGAAGGGCTTGGAAGGTGGACCAGATGAACGCAGTTTCCTCCGACTGGAGCTTTGAAGCCCGTGTGCGGGCCGTGCAGGTCATTGTCATCGGCGCGGGCCTGCTCCTGATTTTTGTCGCGTTGGCGGAAAGCCGCCGGCGGCAGAAGGACCGCGATTGACCAGGCAAGGCCATGGCGCTTGAACTTCTCACCTTCAACAACGTCACCCCGTCCGACTGGGCCCGTATCCAGGCCGGCCTGGCCGCTGACGGAATCCACATTTCCACCGACGCCGGACAGCAAGAAGCGAACGGCATCCGTATCCAGTGGGGCTACGCCGCCGCGTCTCAACAGCTCCTCGTTCTATGTCTGACTCATCTTCGACACCACACTTTCGGAAGTGGCCCAATATCAACGACTTACTGGCTCAGAAATGCTGTAGTGACACGCTTTCTCTCCGCCTGAGCCGAATTGGAGATAGGTTCAGCATGACCGCAGCACGGGCGGCAGGGCGACGCCGCAGGCCTGAAAAACCTTGCCTGCCACGCCGGAAGTCTGGCCGCGAAAAACGTAACCCTTGCCGTTGATCGCAACTTCCATCTCAACCAGGTTGTCCAGATCCCGGATCACGTCCGCCCATTCCAGCTTCCACTCCTTGCGCGCCAACCGGTCTTGCAGTTCCTTGCGCAGCAGTAGCGCCAGGAACGAGCAAAACACGTGCCCGCGAATCGTTTCGTCGCACTTGTGAAAGATCGGCCGGGTATCCAGCAGCGACTTCATCGACCGGAACACAGCCTCCACCATCCACAGTTGCTTGTACTTCAGCGCCACCTCACTGGCCGGCAGATCCATGTTCGTCGTCAGTACCCACTTGCCGTCGTAGCGCGCTTCCTCCTCGATCTTGGCCTCGTCAACGGCGAACTGCTTGCCTCCCGCGCGCAGGTATTTGCGATACCCTTTGTTGCCCACCAGCGACTTGTCGCCCTTACCCAACGCGTCGCGCAGCGAGGCTACCACGGCTTCGCGGTCGTGACGGACCTTGGTGGCTTGAGCCTCGTTCAGACACACCACATAGCGGCGCGCATCCTCCACCCAGACTTCTTTCACCTTCAGCGGCGAAGGATCGTTGCGGTCGTCACTTTTGGGATGCACTTCGGCATAGCGGCCGGCGCGCGCCACCACCGCCTTGGCTTCCGTCGAACTCCTCATGCGCACGCCCAGGATGTAGTTCCACTCCCGTTTCTCGACTTCCGCCAGGGTCTCGGCGCTGATCATTCCCCGGTCGGCGACGATCGAAACCGATCCGATTCCGAACCGCTTCTTCAACCGTTCGACGATGGGAACCAGGCTCTTCACGTCGGCCGTGTTGCCCGGCCAGAGTTCGCTGCAAACTGGATTGCCTTCGTTGTCGAGCACCATGCCCACCACCATCTGCTTCAGGTCGGGACGATGATCTTTCGAGTGCCCGCGTTGGCCAATGGTCTCGCCTCCTTCACCTTCGAAGTAGATCGACGTGGTGTCGAAAAACACGATGTCCAGATCGGAGAACAGGTCCCTGCGCCGCGCGAAGAGCGCCTCCTCGATGAGGTCCTTGTTGGTGCGGGGAGCGAAGGGCGTGGCTCCGCCCTGCCGGTCTTTCGGAAGAACCTCTCCCAGCCAGGCCATCGCCCGGTAGAGATGGTGCAAGTCCAGACCGCCAGCGCCTTCGATGGCGTAGTCGTCCTTCCACTTCTCGGCGGCGCGGTCGCTGCCTGGCGCGAAGAGGCGATGCAGCACGGT
>JAUYFG010000227.1 GCA_030690985.1 Pseudomonadota bacterium | reverse complement strand
GACGACTGGATGACGTAAATACGAAAGGACGAAGCGGATTCAATGAAGACGAGATAACAGGGAAATTACGGGGTGGTTAAACAGCAAGAAAATCCGGTGCGCTGGAAGTCGGAAATGTGCGGCGGACAGGTGGACGGGACAGTTAACGAGGTTCCGCCAACCAGCAGTTTCCTGGTGATCTGATTCATACGATCACCTTAACGGTTTGTTTTGTTGCCGGGCAAGGACTCTTGGCCAAATAGGCTTCGGAAACGATCGATCAGTCATGGGGTTCAGTCCGGCTTGGCGGTGAGCTGATTCAATCGATCTTCCAGGGCGTCCAATGGCAGCTTGTATTTCTTGCCAGCATGGATCAGCGCCTTCAGCGTGGCGGCCATCAGCACCTGCTTGATGTGCTCCCGGTTGGGTTCCAGCAGTTCGTGGGTGTCAATTTCGATAGCAAGAACTAATTCACCGTCTTTGTTATCAATGCCTTGATAGTGAGGCACTCCCTCATTCAGAAGGCCAAAACGAAACATCAAACCAATCCAAGTAAATGGAGCTCCATTCAAATAGCCACTAGAAACAATAAGCTGTTCCATTTCGTCCTGAAGTTCAGGCATCAATTTCGGAATCAGCTTGTTAACGCGTGCCTTAGTTAAAGAAACTCCACTGAAGGCGATTTTCCGGCTGTGTGCCATGACTGCCTCCTAGCGATTGGTCTTGTTACCGGGCAAGGCTTCCTGCCCAAACATGCTCCGAAAGCGCTCAATTAGAGGTGTTTCATACTCACGAGCCGTACGTTTATCGGGGAAGGTTTTACGAACTTCAGAGGTATAGAACTCACCTGTCTCCTTCGTTAGTTTGCGAACCTGTTGCTCAGCTCGAATTGAAGCTCCGTCACTCACCCTGACTCCTTGCGCGCTCTCACCAATCTTATGGGTCCCCTGCGGTCCGATGATACGGTAGACATGGGTATCGCCCACATAGTCCAGGGAGTTCTTGTGGACACCCTTCAACGCCAACCCCACCCCACCGGCAAGGGAGACACCAGCCTTGACCCCCACCCCAATAGCCGCGAACTCCTGCCCAACCGGGGACCCTTGCAGGGCCTTGTTGGCAAAGCCGCCAAGACTATCGCTTTGGAAGCCGGCGACTGATGAATCCCACCATTGCTTGACAGCACTGCCGGCCGAATTGCCGATGCTCGCCAGATTGCTCCTGCCACTCGACACCACCGCCGGGCTCGATGTGGAGAGTCCCGAGAAGGTCGAGTAGTCCCCGAACGGGTTGATCGCCTTGGGCACCATGCCGGTGGGGTCGGTGCAGTTGACCGGGTCGTTTTCGCAGTAGGCGTAGGGATTCAGGCCCCCGGCCAGGCCGGCCGGGTCGCGGGCGGTGAAACGGTAGCCGGGTACGCCCAGCGCGTTTCGGTCGTAGTACCTGGCCCGGTAGTACATCAGCCCGGTCTCGTCCGGCTCCCGGCCGGTGTAGCCGTATTGCGGCAGGCCCGTGGCCGCGTTCAACTCAATGCCCCAGGCCGTGTAGCGGGCCTTGCCTGTCACGAGGCCGGCGGCGTCGCTGGCCGCCACCACGGAGCCCAGGCCGTCGGCGTGGTAGTAGAGGGCGCCGGCGGTGGGGGCGGCGGTTTCGCCGGTGAGCCGCAGCAGGGGTTCGTCGCTGCCGGCGCCGTGCACGTACACCGCCTGGGGGTTGGCCCAGGTGGTGTATTCGGCCTGGATATCTTCGCCGTCGTAGAGGTAGTTCGTGGTGGTCGTGCCGCTGGTCTTCTGGATGCGCCGGCCTTGCTCGTCGTACAGGTAGCTCTGGCTGAGGGCGCCGGCGCCGGTGGTGCTGGCCGTGGCGAGATGGCCTTCCGGGTCCCAGGCCAGGGTGAGGCTGCCGGTGCTGGTGGTCTTGCCGGTGAGGCTGCCGTTGGCGTCCCAGGTGAGGAAGGCCTGGGCGCCCAGCTTGGTGGTGTCGGCGGCGTTGTAGAGGTCCACGCCGGTGAGCCGGTGGCCGGCGTCGGTGAGATAGCGGGCGGTGTAGCTGCCGTTGGCGGTGGCGTAGTAGCGCCGGGTGAGGTTGCCCCGGACGTCGTGGCGCCAGCTCTGGTAGCCCTGGTAGCCGCTGCCCGGGTCTACCTCCACGTTCACCAGCCGGTCCAGTTCGTCGTACTGGTGGCGCCATTTGAGGGTGGCGGGGCTGTAGCCGGCCTGGATGCTGGTTTCTTCCTGGCGGCGGCCGTAGCCGTCGTAGGTATAGGTGTGCCGGCTGATGCGCGCGCCGCCAACCAGGTTGTCCACTTCGGACAGGCTGCCGTCGGCGTTCCAGCTGTAGTCGGCGGTGTCGCCGTTGGGCAGCCATTTCTGCACCGGCCGGCCGGCTTTGTCGTGGCTGAAGGCGACATAGTCGTAGTTGGGCGCCCAGATGCCGGTCAGCCGCCCCACCGCGTCGTACAGGTAGTCGCTGCGGTGGCCGTCGCTGTCTTCCTTCTTGTCGAGCAGCCCGCCGGGGCTGTAAGCGTAGTTGAGCGTCTTGTTGCCCCGGCTGTCGCTGACGCTATTGAGCCGGTGCGCGGGGTCGTAGCCGTAGTCGTGGGCAATGACAAGAGTGCCGGCGCCGTCCCTTGCCTCTATGCGGGTGGCTTGGCCCAGGGCGTTGCGGGTGGTGGTGGTGGTGCGCCAGACGCTGGCGTCGGCGTTCCTGACGGTTTTTTGTTTGAGCTGGTGGCCGGGGTCCCAGAGGTATTCGGTTTTCTGGGTCCTGGCGTCGGTGCGGGTCAGGACGTTGCCGTGCCGGTCCCAGCTCCAGGTCCAGGTTTTGTTGAGGGGGTCGGTTTCTTTGAGGCGACGGCCGAAGTCGTCGTAGACGTAGCTGGCTTGGGTGACCAGGTCGGTATCGGCGCTGGCCGCCCCGGTGCTGTCGGTGCGCCCGGCCTTGACCTGGGTTACCCGGCCCAGTGCGTCGTAGACGTATTGGGTGACCGGACGGATGTTGCCCAGGCTGGCGTCGATGTACTCGGGGCCCACCTCCCGGGTGGCCCGGTCCAGTTCGTCGTAGGTGCTAAGCCAGTAGCGCCAGGTGTCGCCCCCGGCGGCGGTTTCCTTGACCTGGATGATGTTGCCGTTGGCGTCATGGGTGTAGGCCATCTGGCGGCCCTGGGCGAAACCGGTCACCTGGGGGCGAGTGACGCTCTTGAGGCCGCCGCCAGCCGTGGCGGCGTGCCAGGCGTATTGGGTGGTGTGGCCTTCCGGGTCGGTGACAGTGCGCACCCGCCCGGCCACGTCCAGGCCGCGGGTGACGCTGTTGCCTTCCTGGTCCGTGGCGACCACCCAGCGGTTGCCAGCGTCGAACTCGAAGCCGAGGCGGTAGCCGTCCGGGTCGGTGAGCTGGATGGCGTTGCCGGCGGCGTCGTACTCGCTGCGGCTGGCTGCGCCGGTGTTGTCCAGGACGAAGGCCTGGCGGTCGGAGCGGTCGTAGCCGAAGGCTTGCCGGGTGACGCCGGGGAGCTGTTCTTCTTCCAGGTTGCCGTTGGCGTCGTAGCGGTAGACGCGGGTCTGGCCCAGGGGGTCGGTATGGCTCACGACCCGGTCGACGGCGTCCCAGGTCTGGCTGACCGGCTGCCAGTCGGCGTCGATGCCGGCGGTGAGGCGGCCGAGGCTGTCGTGGCTCAGGTCGGCGATGTCGTCCGGGTCGGCTGCGTCGTAATCGCCGTCGCCGTCCCGGTCGCCCTGGCGGGTGACACGGGTGGCGTAGGTGCCGGCGGGGTGGTTTGCGCTGGCGGCGTACTCGGTTATCAGGGTGGGGCCGGCAACACTGGCGGGGAAGACGCCCAGGCTGTGGCCGCTGAAGCTTCTCAGGCGCGCGCGCTGGCTGCGGTTGCCGTAGCTGTCGTAGGCGAATTTGCTCCAGGTGAGGATGTTGGCCGTGGGCGGGGTGGCGCCGGCCGTGGGGGTATAGCCGGCGCTGGTGCGGATCTCGTCGCTGAGGTTGCCCTTCGCGTCGTAGGCCAGCAGGGTCCAGTTGCCGCGCGCGTCCTTGACCCGCTGGGGCCGGCCGTGGACGGTGTAGTCCTCGTACTGGACGCTGTCGTTGACGCCGGCCGTCTTGAGTTGGCTGGGCAGGGTGGTTTTTTTGAGGTTGCCCTTGCCGTCGGGGTGGTATTCGTATTGGGTGCGCTGGCCCAGGGGATCGGTCTCGGCGCGTTTGAGATAGGGGTCGCTGGCGTCGTATTCAAAGGTGCTGATGGCGCCGTTCTCGGTTTCTTCCTTGACCGGGTTGCCGTGGCGGTCGAAGAAGACCCGGCGGGTGAGGCCGCGCGGGTTGACCATGACGGTTTCGCGCCGGAAGTCGTTGTAGGCGAAGGCGGTGGCCTCGTTGGCCGGGAAGGTGGTGTGGCGGAACATGCGGCCGTTGGCGTAGTAGGCGTAGTCCATGCCGTTGCCGCGCGCCAGGGTGTAGCGCTTGAGGGCGTGGGCGAGGTTCTGGCCATCGGCGGCGCTGTGGTAGGCGTATTGCACGCCGGGCTGTTGGCCGGCGCGGGCGAGCGGGTTGAGGTATTCGACCAGGTCGCCGTTGCCGTCGTAGCGGTATTCAAAGGCGCGGCCGGTCCAGTCGGTCACCGTGCGGATGCGCGTGCCGCCCTGGTAGTCGAGCACCAGTTCGCGCCCGGCGGGGTCGGCGACCTTGCTGAGCCGGCCACTGGCGTCGTAGGTCAGCGCGACGGTGTTGCCGTTGCGGTCGGTGACTTTGTCCAGGCGGGCCTGGCCGCCCAGGGCGACGGCGGCGTCGGCGAAGGTGTAGGCGAGGCCGTTCGGTTCGGTGAGGAGGTAGCCGGCGGCGGTCTTGGCGACCGTGAAGTGGAAGCCTTTGGGCGGGGTGAAGCTGGTGCTGCTTGTGCCGACGCTCATGCCGATGTGCTTTTCGGCGCCGGTGCCGTCGATCCACACCGCCGAGGAGACGGCGCCGTCGGTGTCAGCCGCTTCGTCGATGCCGTTGTAGTTGTCGTCGCGGAATTCGAGGGCGTGCTGGTAGCTGTGGCTCCAGCCATAACCGAGCGGGCCGTCCACCGCCTTGCGGCTGTTGTAGTGCCGCTCGAAGGCGAGGCCCAGGCCGCCCCGGCCGGGAATGCTCACATCCGTTTCGGTGTGGTAGAGGTTGCCGGTGACCAGATTCACCGGGTCGGCGCCGTAGGTGATGTGCGGGGACGCGCCGTAGTTGATCGCCGGGCTCACTACCGCCGGCGGGGCGGTGTAGACCGTGGTCGGCTGGCTCAACTGGGCAAAGCTGTAGCCCGTGTTGAGGATCGGGTTGAAGTTGTAGTTCACCGGGGTGCCGACCGTCCAGCCGCCGTTGTAGCCGCCGGAAATCTGGTAGGCAGCGCTGCCCAGGGTGGGGTTTTCCGCCATGACGACGAAGCCCTTCCAGTTGTCATATTGGATCAGCCGCCTTGGCAGGGTGACAGTGTCGCCATTGTCGATGAACTGGGTCTTGATGTAGCTGACCGTGGCTGCGCCGTAGTTGTAGGCCGGGTCTGCATTGCTGGTGAGCTTGCCACTCTGTGCCGCCCAGTTGGCCGAAGTCAGCGTCAACACCTCATGCTCCGGGTGGGTGCCGTTGGCGTACAACTCGTTGGAATACTGGATGCCCCGCACTGTGGAGATGCTGTCGAAACGGGCGTTCTCCTGCCAGATGAAGGATTCATAGAGGGAGGCGGCCAGTCCCATGAGGCGGGAACTCTGGGCGGATTCATCGCTTCCGTCCGTGAGATTCACCGAACGGAAGCTGGCCGAGGGGAAGTCCACCAGAAAGCCCTGCAACTGGTTCAGGGCATAGGGCAGGTCGAACAGGTATTCCACCTTGGAGACGGCGGCGGTGATGCCCAGGTGATGCCCCGTCAGGCCGGACTCGCCGTGCAGTGTGCCGATGCGCCGGATGGCGTCATCCATATAACGCATGTACTTGAGGCCGGACAGATGCAGGTATTCGCCCAGGGTGGCATCCGGGTCGGTGTTGGGGTTGGCGGTGGCCCGTACCGCGTCGAAGAGCTTCTTCGCCCGGCCCTGGAGCACCCCATCCACAGTCTGGAAGGCGTTGACGAACAGGGCCTCCCAGGCGGCTGCCTTGATGTGGTTGTTTTCCGCCATCTTGATCTCAGGGGTAGCCAACTCTCCCAGTTGCAGGGACAAGGTGAGCAGGTTGTCCTCGGAGCACAAATCCACTACCTGGCTGCCGGTGGCCACCTCTGTGCCCTCCAGTCGCAGGCTGGGCACCACGCTCAGGGGACAAGGCTTGCTGGCGGCGAGGTCGGGCTGACCGTCGCCATCCACGGAACGGCGCCAGTTGTCCAGGGTGGTTTGGTCGGCGGGTGTGGCGCCCTTGTATGAGAGGGTAAGGCGCTGATCGAACAGTTCCCGCAGGTATAGGGTTTTGCTCAGGGAGACGCCGTTGGCGATTTTGACCTGCAAAGCCATGCGGTGCGTGTCCGGTAGGGAGGCCGTTTCGGATGCCGTGATGCCGCCGCCCCACGCCTTGTGGGTTTTGACGTAGTAAGGCAGCGAGGACGGCAGCAGTTCCACTGGACTGGCCGTTGTCTTGACCTGATAGGGGATGTCCTCGGCGCTGGCGGCTGGGTCAACGCTGCGGGCCGCCGCAGCGAGGTCCTTGCTCAGGATTTCCTGGGGCAGGCTGTCGGCACCGTTCACCCGCTTGGCGAGATAGGTGTCGAAGTTGAAAGTGGTGCTGACGGCCATGCCTTCCTGAGCGGTGACGTTGTCCTTGAAGCTGGCATCCAGTGGCACCCAGCGATGTCCGCCGTCGCTCATGCGCACGCCCCGGTAGTGGGCGTAGGGCACGCAGGCCTCCACCCATACGTGGGTCAGGCGCACGCCATTCCGTTGGCCATCCGCATTGGTGAGCAAAGCCAATTCGGAGGAACTGTCGGAACTACTGGGATAACCACCCCGGAACAGCATGGTGTAAGCGCCGATATATTCCTTGGCCCCCAGCCAGCGGTTGACCCGACCGTCCTTGCCCGCCGGGGCGGTATCACGGATTTCTATGACGCCTTTCACATAGCGGGCGGGGATATTGGAGGCCCGCAGCAAGGCGATAAGCAGGCTGGCCTGGTCGGTGGCATTGCCAGCACTGGAAGTCAGCGCCCCTTGGGCGCCCTTGACCGCGCCCCAATAGGGTTGGAAGCGGATGGTGTTGTAGACGTGCCGGTAGATGCGAGCAGGGGAGTAGCCCAGTGCTTCGGCCAGCTTCTTGATCTCGTCGGTCAGCACCACATCCTTGCCGTCGGCCTGCAGATCAGCGGCCTGATAGCCACATTCCTCTTGGGCATTGGCCGGAACGGAAAGCGGAGCGGCGGCCAGCATGATGTCGCCGTTGTAGGCATAGACGTGGCTGCCCGGCCGGGTGTTTTCCTGGCTGAGGTAGGCCGGCAACGTCTGGGCGTCGGGCAACGGCTTATGCGCCGAGGGCTTGTCCCGGTGGAAGCCGGGCATGGCGCGCGGTTCGATGCCCTGGTCCCGGGCCTCGCGCCGGCCGTGGTACTCGTCCAGGAGCATGAGTGCACGTGTGATGGCGCCACGCCGAAGGGTGGGATCGGCGGCGTCCCGTACCGCGGACAGGGCCGTTTCCAGGCGGTCGAAGCGTACTTCGGCCCGGGCGGCCAGAGTGGCCACCTCAGAGCTGGGCGCTGTTTTCTTGGCCTTCTTCGCTTTTGCCGGCTTGTTCTGTGCATCCGCAGCCTTCACGCGCGCCACCACCTGTTCCCGCAACATACGGGTCTGGGCCAACAAGGCTTCGATTACGACTTGCGACTCGCCACCAGCAGCTGCACTTCCATCCGGACCCGCCCCGGTGTCCTGCCCGAGGCGATGCAACTGGCGACGGCTCTCCGACATGGTGGCATCCAGCATTGCCGGCAGAGGATCACGCCGCAGCATGGGCCGATGGGCGACCCGCTCCACCACCTCGTCGGGGATGGGTGCGGGATCTTTGTGTTCGGCATGAGCCAGGAGGGCCAGGCTGAGGCCCAGCGACGCGATGAGGGGGCGGAGGAAGCTGCGCATAGCGGTTCCTTTATTTGGATGTGGGGTGGTTGTTATCGAACGGCAACAGGGGTTTGGCGGCGCAACAGGCTGCCGAGCAGCCCGCTGCCCAGGAGCACCAGTGCCCATCCGGGCAGGGGCACGTCGCCATCGCTCACGCTTTCCTCCACCGTGAGCTGGGCCAACTGGCTGAAGGAGGGGGAGGCGCTGTAGCCGAAATTGAAGGCGCCTGTCTGGGTTGGGGTGCCGCTGAGCTGCCCGGAAGTGTTCAGGGTGAGCCCCGGCGGCAGGCTGCCGGAGGCCCAGTTGTAAGCAATCAAGTCCGCCTGGGTCAGGCTGTGGGTGTAGTAGCTACCCACCGTGGCCGGCGGCAGGAGCAGAGGGGTATTGACGCCGGTCTGGTGCTGGCCGTTGCCGGGCACGTATTGGCGGCCATCGGCTGTCATGGTGCTGGTGGCGAGATGCGCTTCCACAAGATCGGGAATGCCGTCGCTATCCGTGTCGGCCAGGGTGGTGCTTGCCAACGCGGCCAGAGCCAGACCAGTGGTTAGTGGATCGCTGCTCCAACTGCCGTCGGCACCTGGTTTGCCGGCCCCGGCCACCAGATAGTTCAGGGCATTGTCGCGGGCCGTGCCCGCCCCTGCGGCAGCCACGTTGCCGGCCTCGGCGGCCACCCGCAAGGCCTGGTACACCAAGGCGGTCTCGTAGGCCTGGCCGGATTTGGCCGAGTCGAACACCCCGGCTGCGTTGGCATCTTCGGCGAAACCGGCATCGGTTTTCTGTTTGGCAAGCAGCCAGTTCACCCCTGCGGTCAGGTCGCCGTCCACCGATGCCACCAAGCTCCGATACCGGGCCAAGGCAAGAACCGCCTGGGCGGTGGGGATCAGCCGGCTGGCGGTCTCTTCACCATAACCCCAGCCCCCATCGGCGTGCCGGCGATTCATGAGCATGAGGGTCAGGGCGGCGGGATCGGTGGCATAGCCCGCTTGAACGATGGCCTCAATGGCCAACGCCGTATCCGGAATAGCGGGGTAGTACTGTTTGTATGGGCCCCAGCCGCCATCCTGGGGGCTTTGCCAGCTCTGCAACGTGGCCACTTTGGCGCTTGTGTCGAGGCTGGCTTGGGCAAGCATCGCTATTTGACGGGCCAGAGCATCGGCACTACCGGGCTCCGCGTTGCTCATCCAGGCGACCCCGGCGGAATAGGTCTCGCCCCGGGCCACCCCTGCATTACGTAGTGCCGCCAGCGCCAAAACTGTGGCCTGCATCTTGAGGTTCGTGTCGGCATACCAGGACCCGTCGCCTTTCTGGTTCTGGATCAGCCAGGCCAAGCCCTTGGCGCGGGCATCGTCGATCTGTGCCGTGGTGGCGGCTTGCGCGCCCGCTGCGGCGAGCAGGCAGACGATGAGAATGGGTTTGATACGGGTACTGCTCATAAGACCTCCTTGGCTACACATGCGGAAGGAGGTGCTCAGCTCACGCGCCAAGCCGATCCGGCGTTGACCGCCTCCCGTTGTTTTTTGTTGGAGGCAACTGTAGGTGCTGTTTATGACATTTATTAGCTCAATCAGTGAACTTTTTATGGTGTTTTTTAAAAAGACCACGAAAATCAGAACATCCGGCTATATGCCAGGCATCCAAAGGGAATTACCGTCAATATAAAGCAGAAAAACAGGTGCAATATGCGTCGATATGCATGCTCCTTATATGATCTGTTTAATCCTTACAAAACACGCATCTGGACTTGAGCATCGCTGACTATTTGTCGGTGCTCATTTATGGTCATACGCCGCCGCACGGCACTGGCGCGCCGGTTAGGCCGCAACATCGCCACCTACCGGCAT
>JAUYFG010000219.1 GCA_030690985.1 Pseudomonadota bacterium | reverse complement strand
GGCAATCAATCCGGCGCCAGGAGGGACCAAGAAACTGATCGTCTGAACACGGAATTACGCGAAAACAGGGGCTAAAAAACACCTGTACGCGATAACTTATTGATTTGTATAGAGAAAATATGGGGTCTGTTAAACGTGGGTGAAGCCCCTGGTGTAGTGGGTTCTGAAAGGGGCTTGGCGAACATGCAGGCCGTAATACCCGTTTCCACTTGGCGTGCCTCGAAAAGGGTTGGCGGTGCGCCGACCCGGCGTTAATCCCAGGCCGGCAGAGCCGGAACCAAACTGGTAGCCGGGTTGCGGGCGAACTTCCGAGGGGTGGGCGTGGGTGATGCGGTTCGTACCTCACCACATCCTACGTCGGTCGCCCCGCCTACCCGTAGGATGTGGTGAGCACAGCGAACCGCATCATTCGGCGCCACCGTGGGTGATGCGGTTCGCTATCGCTCACCACATCCTACGACCCCGCCTTCACCAATCTGAAGCACACCTCGCCATCCCGATTGCTGGCCAGTTCCAGCCGGTAACCCTGCCCCGCCGCCTGCTTGGTGGCCTGGTACAAACCGATACCGAGGCCATCGTAGGTTGACACCGGCGCGTGAAACAATTTGTCTCTGACCTCCGCCGGCACGGCCTCGCCGGAATCACACACCGTCAGGCAGGGATGGGGTTGCGTTTCCAGATCGACGCTGACCGACACATCAGGGTGGCCCACGCACTTGCGCAGCGCGTTCTGCACCAGGTTGTCGGCGACGCTGTCGAACAACTCCTGCGGCAGCCAGACGGTGGAATTCGCATCGCCCACGGTGAAGCGCAATTCCTCGCGCGCGTAACGCGCCTTCAACACCCGCCACCACTCACGCGCCTGTATTTGATTGGTATCGAGCGCTTTCTCCGGCGCCTTCAGCTTGTCCAGGGTGATTTCCAGGCGTTTGGCCATCTGTGGCAACTGTCGCTGCATCAGGCTTTGCAGCGACATGGCCTGCTCGGGGCGGCTGTGCTCGGCTGCGGAACAGAGCGTCTTCAGCGATTGCAGAAGGTTCTTCACGTCGTGCGTCAGACGCGAACCGGTTTCGAAAATCGCCTGGGTGTAGGCGTTGGCGCGCATGGCACGCTCACGCGTCTTGGCCGCATAGAAATAGCCGATGATTTCGGTCAATAAGCGCAAATGCAGGGCAAAAGCGGGATTGACCTGCATCTCCGTATAGAACGTCACCTCGACTTCCAGGTGGGTGAACGAGGTCGCGTGCCGGCTCTTTTCTCCCAGAAACCCATTCGAGGCCGGGGTGCGCCAAGTGACTCCGGTAGACCAGGGCAGATGGGTAAATCCCGCCATCGCGCTGCGCAGGAAAACATCCGGTTCGGGCTGCTGTTCAGCAGCATCGGACAACTGCTTCAACCACTCTTCCAGCGGCAGCCCCAGAGACAGCACATAGCGGGAAAACAGGTTGCGCAAGCCGGAGGAGCCGCCGCGCGGCTCCCACAACCAGGCAAAGATGAGCAAGGTCGCGGCCAGGGTGCTCATGCTGAGCAACAGGCTGCCCGCGTAATCGCTCTGGCGCAGGTGCATCGCGACATAACTGCCCAACGCCAGCACGCCGATGATCAGCACAAACATCAGGGCATAGAGCAAGTCCACCGCCGAACTGCCGCGGCTGATGCGTGGCGAAGGGAACAGCACCGCCATCAGCGGCAGCAGCAGGAGACTGTCACGCCAGATTTCCACCTGGCTGATGTGGCGCACCGGCAACCCATACCCCTGCGGCAGCAACCAGACGAACAACAACAGCAGCAGGTAGAGCACCGCCGCCCACAAACCCAGGCGTTCACGCATGGACGGCAGCGTGACCGCCACCGCGCCCAGAAGGCCGGCCAGCATCACGCACCAGAGCGTGGCCACCCAGACGTTATGCAGTCCCGCCAGCGCCACTCCCACCAGCAAAACCCCCAGGGTGCGATGCCAGGGCAGGCGTTCCTGTCCACTGAAAAACGGCTGCCAGAGGAGAAACACGCCGTAATGTGCCAGCACCATGGCCTGACCCCACAACTCATCCTGACCCCAGACAAACGCGGCATGCATAAGCAGCAGCATCAGGCCAAGGATGCGGTTGCCATAATGCTGCAAACGCACCGGCCCCGCATCGGCGAGGATTTCATGGGTTGCAGCGGATATGGGAGCGTTCGCTCTAAACATGGCGACTGTTATCGGCCAATTTCTAGTGCAGTGTCTCGCAAATACCTTGACACGATGAAATTGATGCATTTTTTTGCCAGGCAAGGCGCGGCCCCACCGCCATATTGGACATATGGCAAGGGGGCGCAACGCAGCATGGCGGAAAAAGGCACGGTTTCATGTCGAGGTAATTGCGAGACACTGCACGAGCAAAGTTGAGCGTGGATGAATGCGATAAACTGCCGGCCAATCCTGGTTGGCACTGCTGTGAGTGATGTGAAGATTGACAGGCCCGACGAAGACTCGCCACCCCCCCGAACGGGTAATGGTTCCAATCCATTGATTTCAAGAGCAATACATCAAGGCCCATTTTTTGCATGCAGGTAAACCGGCATGAAAACCACATTGAATCCGGCAAACGCCCACTCCCCCTGGACCAGATCGCGGCAGGTACATCCTGCCGCCTGCGACTCATGACGCGAGAACCACGCGGCTTTACCCTGATTGAACTCGCCATCGTGCTGGTGGTGATCGGTTTGCTGCTGGGCGGTGTCTTGAAAGGCCAGGAACTGATCGAGAGCGCGCGGGCACGCAACATCATTTCCCAACTCGACAGCATCAAGGCCGCCTATTACGCCTTTCAGGACAAATATCGCGCCGCACCCGGCGACTACCCCGGCAGCCTGGCATTTGCCAATCTCACCGGCATTGTTTCGCCGCTGGTGGGCGGCAACGGCGACGGGGTCGTGCGCGACACGCCACAGGCACGGGAAAGCCTTTTGTTATGGGTCCACCTGTCACACGCCAATCTGATTGCCGGCAACTACCGCGCGGAGGGGAGTTTGCCCGAGCGCGCCGGCGAATGGCCGCGCAACCCCTACAACGCCAATCTCCAGCTTCAGTATGACAACCAGTTCGCCAATGCCGGCAGTACGCCGCGCCTCAACTTGAAGACCGGCAACCAGATCCCCGCCAAGGTCCTGGCTGACATTGACCGCAAGATCGACGACGGTCGTGCCGACAGTGGCCAGTTCCGCTTCAGCAATTTCGATGGCGGCGGCAGCGTCCCGTCGGCGCAACGTTGCTACGACGCCAATAGCGGCCTTTGGCGCGCGGCGGATAACGAACCCAATTGCGGCGCCACCGCCCTGTTCTGACGCGGTTTCAAGCCCGCGCGGAAACCAGGGCTGTCCGACGGACTGAAGGGAAAACAGCGGGGGGGAATATCGAATCGCCATGGGGCAACAAGCTGACGCGCTTGTTGCCAATGGGAATAATGGGGTGACGGATGGGACTCGAACCCACAACAGCCAGAATCACAATCTGGGACTCTACCAATTGAGCTACCGCCACCAGTGAAAAACTGGGGTAAACAAACAACAACAAACAACGTTTACAAAAAACTCGGCGCTCCAGCAACTGAGCAACCGACACCATTGAATCTGGCCTGCCCGACAGGGATCGAACCTGTAACCCCCAGCTTAGAAGGCTGGTGCTCTATCCAATTGAGCTACGGGCAGATTCCCGCGGGCATTCGAAGTTTTTACGACCGGTAACGACTGGTCGGGGTGAGAGGATTCGAACCTCCGACATCTTGCTCCCAAAGCAAGCGCGCTACCGGGCTGCGCTACACCCCGAAGGCGCGGAAATATACCCGCCGATCCCGGGAAAAGCAATGCCGCCGTGAACGCTTGCTCCAGTAAAATTGCGCGGTTTCAATCTTGCCCCTTCCCCTCCCATGACTGCTCGACTCCTCGATGGCAAAGCAATTGCCGACGCACTGGTCCAGGACATCAAACGCGAGGTCGATCAACGCCTCGCCGCCGGCCAGCGGGTTCCGGGCCTGGCGGTGATCCTGCTGGGTGGTGATCCCGCCTCCAGCATCTATGTGCGCAACAAGCGCCTGGCTTGCGGGAAGGCGGGGGTACTGTCGATTTCCCACGATCTACCCGCCACGACCAGCCAGGAAGAGCTGCTGACACTGATTGACCAGTTGAACGACGACCCGACTGTGGATGGCATCCTGGTGCAGGCCCCTTTGCCCGCGCACATCGACGACGAAATGGTGATCGAACGGATCCGCCCGGACAAGGATGTGGACGGCTTCCACCCCTACAACATCGGCCGCCTGGCGGTGCGCAAGCCCACGCTACGCTCCTGCACGCCCCTTGGCGTGATGCGCCTGCTGGAGACGACGGGCGAGGCCCTGCGCGGCAAGCATGCCGTGGTGGTGGGCGCATCCAACCATGTCGGCAGGCCGATGGCGCTGGAGCTTCTGCTGGCCGGCTGCACCGTGACGGTATGCCATTCCGCCACCCGCGATCTGCCTGAGCAGGTGGCACAAGCGGATATTGTGGTGGCTGCCGTGGGCCGCCCGGAAATGGTCAAGGGTGAATGGATCAAGCCGGGCGCGATGGTGATCGACATCGGCATCAACCGCCTCGAAGACGGTCGCATCGTCGGCGATGTGGAATTCGTTGCGGCGCAGGAACGTGCTGGCTGGATCAGCCCGGTGCCGGGCGGCGTCGGGCCGATGACCGTGGCCACCTTGCTGCACAACACCCTGGAAGCGGCACGGAAGCATCCTTGAGACTGTAGCGCCGGCTTCCAACCGGCCTGTTTCAAAGACGCCGGCTGGAAGCCGGCGCTACAGGGTAGCGGCCAGCGCCGCGCCCTTCAGGCCGACATCGGGATCGAGAATGACCCGCACCGGCACCTGCTCCATCCAGTCCGAAAAACGTCCCTTGGCGCGGAATCCGGCAATGAATTCGCCCTCCTGGAGCAAAGCCAGCAATTGCGGCGCAATGCCGCCGGCGAGATACACCCCCGCTTCAGCGCGTGCCAGTAGCGCCAGATCGCCGGCGACCTGGCCATAGATGCGCGCGAACAGACGCAAGGCGTGGGCTGCCTCGCTGTCGCTTTCCACGAGTCCGGCCTGGCTGATGGCGCGCGCGGCTTGCGGATCGGCAAGTAGCCGGCTATCCGCTTCTCGCCGCCCCGCCTCGAACAGGCAGAAGCGATACAGACTGATCACCCCCGGGCCGGAGAGCAGGCGTTCGACGGATACCCGGCCATGCGCTTCGCGCAGAAACGCCAGCAGACGATCCTGCTCGGCATCAGTCGGCGCAAAGCCGATATGCCCCCCTTCCGAATCGAGCGGCCGGTGCAATTCCCCGCGTGCCACACAAAGCGAAACGCCCAGGCCGGTTCCCGCACCCAAAGCGAGGCGGGGTGCGCTCGCATGTGGCTCGCCCGACTGGAGCGTGGCGACCTCGTCCTCCCGCAAAGCGTTGAGCCCCCATCCCACGGCGGCGAAGTCGTTGACCAGACGAAACGGCAAACTGAAGCGTTCGGACAGAACGGAAGCCTCTATCCGCCAGGACAGGTTGGTGAATTGCGCGCTGCGCCCATCGGTCGGCCCCGCCACGGCGAGACAGGCAGCATCGACGGGGCCACATTGGGCAAGGAAATCCGCCAACAGCGCATCCACACCGGGGCGGCCGGCATTAAGGACTCGCTCCACCATCTCGATTCGCACGGAGACGCCATCGAGTTGCATGAGCGCCAGGCGGGTATGGGTACCACCGACATCACCGGCCAGAATTCTCATGGCCACCGCTCACCGTGGGGGCCAAGGTCCGCGCCAAACAGGCCTGGACTGGCGAGCATCAGGAACCACACAGGTCAGGCAACGGGGTCCGCCTCTGGACGGACTCCGTTGAAAGGGCTGGTCGCGGGACGACGCACAACCACCCTGCCCGGCCCTTGGGTCTCGGCCTCGTGGAGGGCGGCATACGCCAGCGCCAGGCATTCCTCGCCGGACTGCTCGGACGAATAATGCGCGACGCCGATATGCACACCGACCTGATAGGTATTGCCTTGCCAGGACTGGCGGAAACCGACCACGCTGTCGCGGATTTGATCGGCGATGCGTTCGGCCATTTCATCCGGACAGGACTGCAACAGGATTCCGAATTCATCCTCGCCCATACGCGCCAGAAAATCGGAATCCCGCACCCGGATATTCAGCAATCGTGACAACTGACGCACCAGGTCGTCGCTACACGCATGGCCGGCCTGCTCGCGCACCTGTTTGAGGTGGTCCAGGCTGACGATCAGCAGGGATGAACTCGATTCCAGGGCGCGTTTACTGCTGAGCGACTGGGCCAGACGTTCCTCGAAGGCGTAACGATTCGAGAGACCGGTCAACACGTCATGGTCCGAGTGCCAGAGCAATTTGTGCTGCAACTCGCGCGCCTCGGTGACATCGCTCATCACCAGAACGCCGCCGATGATCCCGCCATCAGGCCCATGGATGCACGAACACTTGCCCTCCACCTCATATTCCATGCCCAGCGACGACAGCAGGCTGGCGGATGACGGCAGGACGAAAGCCATGCCGTTGAGCACATCATCGAGCATGGGAGTGGTCAGATCGGCGCGACTCTCGCGTTCGTACAGATGGAGAACCTCCCCGGCCGGCAGGGTCGCGGCTCTGTCCTCATCCGTGCCGAGCAGGGTTTCCGCAGCCGGATTCAGGTAGCTGACACGCTTTTCCTGATCGAAGCGAATGACCGCATCACCAAGCGAGCGCAGGGTAACCACGGCATGCTCGCGCTCCTGGAAAAGGTCCGCCTCCATGCGGCGGCTGACCCGGACCACAAATATCGCCACGCCGACCGCCACCAGCAATGCCATGGTGGAGAGCCCCAGAACCAGGCCGCGCGCCCGTTTACTGACGGCGGTCGCCGCGTCGACGGCCTCCGCGTTCTTGGCCCGCTGCATCTCGACCAGGTGCGACCACTGGCCCATCATGTTTATCTGGTGCGGCCGGAGATCCCGTTGAATCATGCGCTTGGCCTGATCTCGCTGATCGGCCTGCATCAGATCGAATGCCTCGTTGGTGATGCTCTCGACGATCCGAACGCCCTTGCGCACCTCGTTCCAGGCGGCCAATTCCGTTTCATCCAGAGACAACGCCAGAAAGCGGTCACGCAACACGATGAACTCGCGCGCCATCTCGGAGAAATACATCCGCTGTTCATCGCGCTCGAAAGGGTCATCCAGATTGCTGACCAGCAGGATGGCCTGATAGCGCGCGTCGTGCAGCCCCTTCATCGAGGAGGCCAACTCGGATTTCAGATTGCGCTCGGCGACGATGGCGGTCAGTTGGCCGCTGAGGATGCGGATGTGCGAAACACCGATCGCCGCGACCCCGATCAGCAGCAGGATCATGATGCCGAAACCGGTGATGACCGGCATTTGTGCCGAATGCAGGCAGCGGCCACCATTTTCGCCGGGGTAATTTGCCATGGTGTTAACGATCCGGCATCAGGCTTGCGCCCAGATCGAACCGCTCGAAGTCATCAGCCTGCATCTTTTCTTCCTCATATATTTATTGTCGAGGCATCCTGCCGCCATCCCGGTGTGGCGTCAATCCAGGATGTCCAAATCCAGCAAAGCGTCGTGCAAAGCGGTGCGATCGTCACTCAAAACCGGAACGATCCGGTGTTCCCGCCCATATTCCCAGGGACGGCCGTGCATGTCGGCCATCATTGCAGAGGGGGTTTGCGGTTCCAGAACCAGGGCACAGGGGGTTTCCAGCACTTCCACCACCACGCAGATTTCGCCTTGATGGCGCACCTTCAAGCCGATCAGGGTGCGCAAATGCGGCAACGTGATGATGGCTTCGCTCACCGTTGCAGTCCCCGTGCCCAACGCCCATAGAGCTGCTCCGCCACCGCCCGCATGGCCGGCAGATTGGCCGCGTTCAACGCCTGCATCTGTCGCGGCGTCTGCACCGCAGGGCTGGCGATGGCTGCTGCGATCTCCTCGGTACCCGCCGAGCACCAGGACTGGATCATCGCCTCGGTCATTTCCACATGGCATTGCAGGGCTAGATGCGGCCCCAAAGCGAAGGCTTGGTTGGCGCAATGCGCGCTTTCCAGAATGCGTTCCGCGCCGGGGGGCAAAGCGAAGGTTTCGCCATGCCAGTGGAATGATTCAAACGCCTTCGCTGCGCCGAACCAGTCGCGGGCAACGGGTGACTCCAGCACTTGCACCATGCCCCAACCGATTTCCTTGATCGGATTGCGCCCCACCGAGCCGCCCAAAGCGCGGGCCATCAACTGGCCGCCCAGACAGTGGCCGAGCACCGGAATGCCCGCCGCCGCCGCCGCGCGGATCAGCGCCAACGTCGAAGCTATCCAGGGCAGATCATCGTTCACACTCATCGGGCCGCCCATGAACACCAGGCCGGAATAAGCCTCCGGTGAGGTAGGAACCGGATCATTCGCGTCGATACACAGCATTTTCCAGGGCAAGCCGTGGGCATCGCAGAAGGTGGCAAAATGGCCCGGACCTTCATGAGGCGCGTGGCGAAAAATGGCGATGGGTTTCACGGCAAAGTTCCAGGCAGCGAAAATGATAATCGCCGCATTATGCCTTTCCGGTTGGACTGCGGGGGCAAGTGCCGGCACGTCGGTCAGCATCAGCGGCACCTTCGGCGACAAAGCCTTGATCTCGATCAATGGCGCTCCGGCCAGGGTGGTTGCCTCGGGAGTTCAGCTTGAGGGCGTGAGGGTCATCAGCGTTCAGGGCGACCGCGTCACCATCGAAGTCGAAGGCCAGCGCCGCACCCTGAAGGTGGGCCTCGGCGACGCGTTTGCCGCACGGCGCCCGCCACCCGACAACGCGAAACAGGCAAGCGGGCACGGCAGCATGGTGCTCACGGCCGACGCGCGCGGCCACTTTTCCACGCAGGTCGAAGTGAACGGCGTCAGTTCATCGTTTCTGGTGGATACCGGCGCCAGCGTCGTTACCCTGTCCAGCAGCCTGGCCAGACGCGCCAACATCGATCTCGAACGCGCCACCCCCATCACCATTTCCACCGCCAATGGCCGCGCCCAGGCCTATCGCGTGGTACTCAATAGCGTCAAGGTAGGCAGCCTCAGCGCCCACCTGGTGGAAGCCGTGGTCATCGAAGACGCCAAGCTCCCCTTCGCCCTCCTCGGTATGAGTTTCCTCAACCGCATGGACATGCACCGCGAAGGCGACAGCCTCACTTTGCTGCAACGCTACTGAAAGGCTTTCCCATCCATCTTTGCGAGAAGGCTTAGTCGTTTTCACCAGGGTACGATGACTACCTTACCCTGGGTAAGGTTGACACCAACCTTGTTGCAACATAGATTTAGCCCTGCTTTTAGAGCAAATCTAAAACCACCCGAATCCCTGGCACGGGACCATGCCGGGCACTTCATCAGGAGAGCGCCATGCAACTGAAAGGCTCAAAAACCGAGCAGAACCTGAAAGACGCCTTTGCCGGCGAATCGCAGGCCAATCGCCGCTATCTCTATTTCGCGGCCAAGGCCGATGTGGAAGGCTACAACGATGTCGCCGCCCTGTTCCGTTCCACCGCCGAAGGTGAGACCGGCCATGCCCACGGCCACCTGGAATATCTGGAAGTCTGTGGCGACCCGGCCACCGGCATGCCCTTCGGCCCCACTGCCGACAACCTGAAGACCGCCGTGCATGGCGAAACGCACGAGTACACCGATATGTACCCCGGCATGTCCAAAGCCGCGCGCGAAGAAGGTTTCGACGAAATTGCCGACTGGTTCGAAACTCTGGCCAAGGCGGAGCGTTCCCACGCCAACCGCTACGTGAAGGCGCTGAAAGAACTGGACGCCTGAGCGACCAACCCGGCGCGCCCCCTCGTAGGAGCGGCCTTCTGGCCGCGACCGCCCCGGCAGGGGCGAAAGGTGGGGCCTCCGCCAAGACTATGCCGCGCTACCATTGCGGGCTGCCGCCCGCATCGCGGCCAGAAGGCCGCTCCTACGGCGCCGCCGTAGTTTCACGACGATACAGACATGGGCACCCTTATGCGTGAAGGCAATCTCGAAGCCCCCACCCGCCATCCCCTCGACTGGCGCAATCCCGATTTCCACAACGAGGCATCCCTCTACCAGGAAATGCAGCGGGTGTTCGACATCTGCCACGGCTGCCGCCGCTGCGTCTCGCTGTGCCAATCCTTCCCCACCCTGTTCGACCTGATCGACGAATCCGAGTCGATGGAAGTGGACGGGGTGAAGACGGCCGATTACGGGAAGGTCGTCGACCACTGCTACCTGTGCGACCTCTGCTACATGACCAAGTGTCCCTATGTGCCGCCGCATCCGTGGAACCTGGACTTCCCGCACCTGATGCTGCGCGCCAAGGTGGTGAAGTTCAAAAAAGGGGAGGGTACGACAATACGAAAGTTGCGCGACCGCGTCCTCACCAGTACCGATGCGGTCGGCCGCCTGGCCGGCATTCCGGTGGTCGCCCAGGTGGTCAATGCGGTGAACAAACTCGCTCCGGTGCGCCGCGTGATGGAAGCGGTCGCGGAGATCCACGCCGACGCCTGGTTGCCCACCTTCCACAGCAAGCCGCTGCGCTCCCGGCTAAGCCGCCTGCCCGACGACACCCCCGGCGAAGCCGCCGGCCGCACCCGAGGCAAAGTTGCCCTGTTCGCCACCTGCTACATGAATCGCAACGAACCCGGCATCGGCGAAGACTTCGCGGCGGTCTACGAACACAACGACATCCCCATCACGCTGGCGGAAAAGGAACGCTGTTGCGGCATGCCCAAACTGGAACTGGGCGACCTCGACGCCGTCATCGCCGCCAAGGAAGCCAACATCCCGACACTGGCGAAACTGGTCGATGCCGGCTGGGATCTCACCGCCCTGATCCCGTCTTGTGTGCTCATGTTCAAACAGGAACTGCCCCTGATGTTCCCGGACGACCCCGAAGTGCAGAAGGTGAAAGCGGCGTTCTTCGACCCCTTCGAATACCTGATGCTGCGGCACCGGTGCGGCAAGCTGAAAACCGACTTCAAGCAAAGCCTGGGCAAGGTTGCCTACCACGCCGCCTGCCACCAGCGGGTGCAGAACATCGGCCAGAAAACCCGCGACACCCTCGCCCTGGTACCGGATACCGAAGTGGAGATCATCGAACGCTGCTCCGGCCACGACGGCACCTATGCGGTGAAAAAGGAATCGCACGCCGCCGCGATGAAGATCGTCAAACCGGTGGTCGACCGCGTCACTCAAGCCAAGGCCGACCACTACGGCAGCGACTGCGCCATGGCCGGCCACCATATCGAAAACGCCATGAAGGATGGGCGCGCGCCGGAACACCCCATGACCCTGCTGCGCCGCGCCTACGGCATTTGAACCGGAGACCCCATGCCCAAACTGACCCGCGCCGACCTCTACAGCCTGGAAAAATACGCCGAAATCCGCCCCGAGTTCCGCGCCAAAGTGATCGCCCACAAGAAGAATCGCCGCGTGCCGCTGGGCGAGCACGCCGCCCTCTATTTCGAGGACGCACTCACCATGCAATACCAGGTACAGGAAATGCTGCGCATCGAACGCATCTTCGAAGCGAAGGGCATCCAGGAAGAACTCGACGTCTACAACCCGCTGATTCCCGACGGCCACAACTGGAAAGCCACCTTCATGCTTGAGTACTCGGACGAAAGCGAACGCCGTGACGCGCTGGCCCGACTGGTCGGCGTCGAAAACGCCGTCTGGATGCGCGTCGCGGGCTTCGCCCCGGCTCACTCCATCGCCAACGAAGACCTCGACCGTTCCACCGACGACAAGACCGCCTCGGTCCACTTCATGCGTTTCGAACTGACGACCGAGATGGCGGCGGCGGTGAAAAACGGTGCCGCCATCGCCGCCGGCATCGACCATCCCAACCTGCAAACCAGCCTCTCCCCATTGCCCGCGCCGCTACGCGACCTCCTGGCGGCCGATCTGGCGTAACCCCCACGTAGGAGCGGGCTTGCACCCGCAAGGGGCACGCCGGATTCGTAAAGCCGCTGAAGCGGCAACGACTCCGCTGCCCGCGACAGCAACCGTTGCATCGCGGGCAAGCCCGCTCCTACGGCTATCATTCGGCATCCCCTTCCCCCTGGAAAGATCATGCGCCGCACCCTTGCCTTCCTTCTGTCTCTGTCCTGCCTGGCCGCCCACGCCGCCGAAAACCCGCTGATCTGGGGCGAAAACAACAAATGGGCGGACTTCGAATACGCCTTCGACGACACCGCCAAGTGGCAGGAACTGCAACACCAGCTTCCGCCCTGGCCCAAAGCGGAAAACTTCATCCCCATCACCCTCGGCGCGCGCTCCAGCAATCAATTCTTCGTCGACTACGCCTCGGTCACCGCCGGCGACGACGGCGTCGTGCGCTACAGCATGGTGGTGAAAAGCCCCGCCGGCGCCGAGACCATCAGCTTCGAAGGCATGCGTTGCACCAGCGGCGAACGCAAGCTCTACGCCTTCGGGCATAGCAACGGCAAGGGTGGCGGCGAATGGTCGCGCAACCGCTACGCCAAATGGGAGCCGATCCAGGGCCGCAGCCTCAACGACTTCCGCCGCGAGCTTTTCTACCACTACTTCTGCACCGTGGAAGGCGCGGTCAAGCTGCCGGACATCCAGCGCAATTTGAAGTCCGGCGGTTTCTACAGACAGGATTGAGCCGTAGAGCCGTAGGATGTGGTGAGCGCAGCGAACCGCATCAAACAACGCAGCAGTAGGCGATGCGGTTCGTTGCGCTCTGATGAAGTCCCTACCCTGTAACTACTCAATAACTCACGGCTGCACAGATGTTGGCCTGTAGGTCGGGTTACGGCGCGTCTTTTCGCGCCGTAACCCGACTGCAACGCTGCCATGTTGGGTTACGCCGACATGAAGACGTCGGCTAACCCAACCTACGCCCTGTTGATGAAGTCAGCGGACTGCCAGCCGAAAGGCTTGCCATGACTTATTGAGCAGTTACCCTACCCTTCGGTAACCACATCCTCCAAGCTACCCTCCCAGGGCAAATTTGTTCTCACGAAGCCTGCCGAGCAGGGGCGGAGTTTTTGGTGAGCCGCAGATAGTCGAGAACGATGCGGGAACGCAGACAGAGTTTGCGCATCATCGAAGCGATTGACTGGCCGGGCTTCTGGAACGACTTGAGCACCCCGATGGCGAAGCGCCGCAGGCGCGTGATGTTTTCTGGGCCGAAGCCGGTGCGGATGCGGCAGCGATCCTCGTC
>JAUYFG010000206.1 GCA_030690985.1 Pseudomonadota bacterium | reverse complement strand
CATTCAGCCAGGTTGATGCGGTTCGCTGCGCTCACCACATCCTACGTTGCTGAATGCAGGCGGGACGCCTGCGCTACAGATGAAACCGGGCGCCCTTGTAGCGCAGCCCGTAGGATGCGGTGAGGGACGAACCGCATCATTCAGCGCACGCCAGGTTGATGCGGTTCGCTGCGCTCACCACATCCTACGTTGCCAAGCCGGACCGGAACCAGACGGATAACAAGTCACTCGGGATAGAAATCCGCGTTCATCGCCTGATCGAATGGCCAGGGACAAGTCATGGAAAAAGTCTTTTCATCCAGGCCGGTTTCCGCCTCGGCCCATCCCTTGGCCGTTTCATACGCATCCTCGAACACGCCAGGCAGCCTCGACTTCAAGCTGGGGTTATCACACAGATTTTTCGCCACCTCCCTACGTTGGTTCTTGATGGTCGATTTCCAACTGGTGCAACGCAGGGCCGGTTGATACCGCCATTTGAGAAGGTGCTGCAACAACCTGCCGAGGCTTGATTCCAATGCACGCAATTCACTACGCCCCATGCTTTCAAGCTCCTCGATCAAATGTTCCAAGTCGAGATCAACCAGCTTCCCCACGCGAAGCTGCGCTGCCTGATCCTGAGTCCAGGCATAGAAATCCTGGTCATAAGTAGCATGCTTCATGGCAACTCCATCGATTTTCGCCAGGCGTAACAAAAACCCGCATCCTACGGAACTGCTGCATGTAAAAAGAAATCCAGCAAGCGGATGAGGCCGACGATCGCCCCGACCGACCCCACCACCCACAAGGTCTGGCGATGCAATGCCGACGCCATTTTGGCGTCCAGTTCCTTGAGTCCAATTTGGACAGCGGCAATGTCCTTGCGCAATCGACCTTCGACCTCCGCAATTTCGATCTTCAGCCGACCTTCGACCTCCTTGATTTCAATTTGGACAGCGACAATTTCCTTGCGCAATCGACCTTCAACTTCCGCAATTTCGATCTTCAGCCGCAACTCGCTTTCCCGCACATGGCCTTGTGTCGCCATGTCCCTCAACTCGGGATAGCGTTCTTCCAGCTTTTCGAACGCCTCGGCGATCAGGCGCGCGCGTTCCTTGTCCTCACCGGCTTCAGTCAACTGCTCATACAGCTTCAGAGCAACGCCCATCTTGAATACCTCTTAACAATCCGACACTTGGCGCGCCAGAGTAGCACGGCAGGATCGATTGAGCGCCGGCGAAACCCGTCGATCCACGGCAAATTTGTTCTGACCTTCAGCCGTCATTCCCGCGCAGGCGGGAATCCAGATTCATCCATCTAATCAGGCTTTTAAAAACTGATTTGACGAACGCACTGGATTCCCGCCTGCGCGGGAATGACGGTAATTCTGCTGGCTCCCACGCTCCAGCGTGGGAGCTGTGGTCGGACGCTCCAGCGTCCCGTGGGTCCGGCGACGTGCTGCATGGCTGGACGCTGGAGCGTCCAGGATGGGGTTCCCACGCTGGAGCGTGGGAACCAGTCGACTTTGAAAATCGCCGACGAGACGCCGGCGCTACAGGTTCCCTGCGCGCACCAGAAAAAAAGCCCGCCTCTCACGAGGCGGGCTTGGCGCGAGGGTTATCAGTTACCGCTGACGCCCTGCGGCAGGTTGATGCCGTAGCTGATGACGTTGACCAGCGGATCCACCAGGCCGACCGTGCCCTGACCTTCACCCGCCATCAGGTTGTTCGGGTCGAAGGTCGGGTACAGATCGTCGAGCATGGACTGCACCAACGAACCCGGACGCTGCGTACCCAGTCCACCCTGGCCGCTGAACGACATCACATCGTAGGCGGCTGCCAGCGCTGCGGCACCGGCTTCCGGCGCGACGCCCGATACCTCGAGGTTGCCGCCCGGAACCGCGTTGTTGATGACGATACCGTTCAACAACATCATGCCCGGGGGCACTGCGTTGAGGATGTGCACCACGCCGTCGGTCACCGTCCCGGCCAGATTCACCGAGGTCGGGTAGCCGGAAACCGCTTCCGTACCACCGGCATGAACCGCGATGGTCGGGACGTTGACCTCGATGGCATCCGCCCAGGTACCGATGTTGCCGCCGTTGTTGGCGAGGCCGTTCGGGATGTCGAGACGCAGGGCCGACAAGTTGGCAGCGACGGTAGCCGTGATGTTGTTCAACGCGCCGTTGTTGTCGAGGATGTCATCTGCGGCAATGATGGTCACCGTACCGCCCGCCGCGCCCGCTCCAGCCGCAGAGACCGTGCCGAGCAACAGAGTGCCCGTGCCCAGTGTGCCGGCATTCATCACGCCCGCGACGCCGCTGCCGACTTCGAGGTTGATGTTGCCGTTGGCCGTGGTCAGCGTGGTCACCGTCAGGTTGTCGTTCTCCTGGATGAACATGCTGCCGGCGCCGGTGATGGCACCGCCCAATGTACCGACGTCGAGGTCGATGTCAGCCGTACCAGTGCCGCCGATGCTGCCGCCAGTGGCAATCAGGCTGGCCGTGGTAGTTGCGCCACCGCAGAGGTTGCAGGTTTCGCCGTTCAGGTTGTCGCTGATGTTGCCGGTTCCATCCGTACCCGCCGTCACCGTGATGATGCCTCCGGTGGTGGTGTTGATGGACAACAGCACATCATCGCTGGCAGTAAGACCGATGTTGCCGGAACCTGTGGTGACCGTGCGGCCGCTGGTCTGGGTGAGGTTGCCGCCCTGAGCGGTCATGGTCACGTTGCCGGTGGTGAAGGCTGTGACATTGCCGGTGGTCTGGTTGATCGCACCTGCGGCAACCAGCGAGATATTGCCGGTACTGGCCGCAACCGTCTGGACATGATCGGTGATCGTGAGCGCACCTGCGGTCGTGCTGATATCGATGCTGCCGTTGCCCGCAGCCTGAACCGCATAACCCCAGGTTCCGACGACGTCCACCAGTTCCAGCGCCTTGTTGTTGCTGACCTGGATGCTGCTGGCACCCGCCGCCGTGGTACGAGCGGCCATCTGGTTGACCGAAGTCTCCAGTGCGTTGCCCGCGCCGATTCCGGTGGCGGCCTCCATCACCAGAGTATCAGCCACCACGTTGTCACCAGTCAGATTGCCGTTGTTGTCGGTAATGGCACCGGCAGTAGCTGTGATGTTCACGCGCCCCGTAGTGGCGGACGTGTTCACCAAAGCCAGGTTGACGTTGTTGCCGGCGGTCAGATCGATTTGACCGGTGGTGCTGTCGATGGATGTCCCGCTCACCATCGTGATGTTGGTATCGGCAAGCACCGTGATGTCGCCCCCCACCGAGACCACATTGGTGCCGGCGTTGTTGATCAGCACCTGAGCATCGGAGTCCAGCACGATGGTGGTCAGCGCGCCGGTGGTGCGCATATCAGCGTCAATGTTGATGTCACCGATGTTGTTGCCGTCTTCGGTGGTGATGCGGATGTTGCCGGTGGCATTGCTCTCGCCCAGGCTCACCAAAGTCGGGCTGACGTAGGAGACAACGTGGATGTCGTCACCCGCCGCAACCTCGAACAGGGTCACACCGCCCAGAGCCGTGAAGCCCACGTTGGTGACAGATGTCTCCAGGTCAATGGAGCCACCCGCGTTCAGGAACGCGTTGAATGCGGTGACATCGGCCACCAGAGCATCCGCATCCTTGCTGATCCGACCGCCCGCGACGAGGTTGAAGGTGCCAGTGGTACCAAGGACATCCGTGACCACACTGTTGACCTGGATGTCGTTGTCCTCGCGAATGGTCACCGTGCTGCCGCCGGTGCTGTTCAGCGACACTACCTGGGTATGCAGATTCACCGTGTCGGTCGCGTTAGCAGTAATGGTCAGGTTGGTCGCGGTAATCAGACCTTCCGAGCCGGCAACCTGGGTGATGACGTCATCAGCACCCGTGGCGGTGGAGGTCAGCGCGACATTGCCGCCGGTGGTGACTTCGTCCAGAGCCATACCATCGGCCAGGATGGTGATGTTGCCGGTATCCGAACCCACACGGGTGGTGTCGGCCATAGTGAAGCTGACTGCCTGCGCCCCCAGTTTGTCGCCGATGGTGATGCTGCCATCGCCACTGGTGACACGGGAACCCGCCAGCATGTTGATGGCGCCGCTAGCCAGTATCTGGATCGTGCCGTTGGCGTTGGTTCCCACGCGGGCCGTGCCGTTCAGGTTCACGTCGACCGGGTCGATCAGGATGTTGCCGCCGCTGGACGTGAAGTTGTTGTTCACGTTCAGGGTGCCGAGCGCCTGGTTGTAGGTGATGTTGGAAGCATCGCCGGTGGTCATGCTGTTCGACGTCACCGGGCCGGCCGAGAGGTTGTTGAGGCTGATGGCCCCGGCTGTGGTGTCGGCGGTCAGCGTCAGCGCGTTGATCTCGATCTGGGCAAGCGTGCCGATGCCGGTCGCTGCGTTCAGATCCAGCGTGGCACCGCTGATGTCGGAAGTGCCGTCTGCACCTGACTCTTCGATGCTACGGCCCGCCGTGATCGTCACGACATCCACCGCCGTCACGGAATTGACCAGGACATCGGAAGCCAGGCCGTTGGCCCGCAGGGTGACATCGTTGCCGGCACTGTTCGCCGCCACGTTAGTCGCCGTGATGGTGCCGCCGGCCGTGATGTCGATGTTGCCATTGCCGGCGATCACGTTGACCAGTTCCACTGCGTCGGTTTCCACGATGTAGATATCGCCGACGTCGGAGGTGTTACCCGTAGCGCGGTCAATAGTTGCAACCGTGGTCAGCAGCGGGTTGAGCGCCGTACCGATGGCGCCGACCGAGTCGATCACCAGAGCCAGAGCAGTCACGCCCGTGCCTGCACCCTGGGTGATGGCCGCTGCAGAGTTCAGCGTCACCGTATCAGCCGCCGCTGTCACTGTGCCCACAGCGATGTTGCCCGTCGTGGTCGTCAGACTTACGTTGCCATTGCCTGCCGTGGTCGTCGACGAACTGGCCACCACATTCGTCGCAGTCATCAGGCCGTTGGCCGTGACCACGATGTCGCCGCTGCTGGTGGTGGTCACACTGGTCAGGGTGATGGCGTTGGTTTCATTCAGGTACACGCCGCCCGTCGCCGTGGTGGCCGTCAGACTGTCCAGCGTGGTGTCGATGGCACTGCCGGCAGCGGCCGCGCCGATACCGGTGAAGGCGCTCAGATTCGCAGCACCCGTGGCATTGACGATGCTCGCCGTCGCACCACCGTCGTTGTCGGTGATGGCGCCTGCCGTGGCCGTCAGGGTGACGAGACCGCCCTGGCTGAGAACCGCAGCATCGTTGAGAGCGATGTTTCCGGTGGTCGAGGTCAGCGTGACGGTACCCAGAGTGTTGGCTACGTTGGTTTGCTGCAGGGTGGTGACAATCACGCCGTTTGTTTCGCGGATCGCGATGTCGCCCGTGGTGCCGGTGTTGGTCGCATTCAGGGTCGTCACCGTGGTATCGAGACTAATGCCCGTCGCAGCGGTAGCGGTCAGTGTGTTGGCCGTGACGTTGAGCGTGCCTGAACCATTAGCGTCGGTGATGGCACCGGTGTTGTTGACCGCGAGCAGCGGCACGGTGCCGCCATTGTCGTTGGCTGAGATTTCAACGTTGCCGCCAGTGGACAGACTGCTCACCGCAATGTTGTCACGGGCATAGAGACCGATGGTGCCGGTGCCGGAGGTGACCGTCACGCCGCTGGTCTGAACCAGGTCGGCAGTCGCACTACCGCCCGGGGACACCAGATCCACGATGGCCAGATTGGCCGGGTTCAGGGTTGCGTAATTGATCTGGAAACCAGCGCCCAGGGTCACATCGCCCGCACCCGTGGCGGAAACCGCACCACCCGCGTGCTGGAGGCCGCTGCCACCCACCAGGAAGATGGCACCATTGCCGCCGGTGGCGGTGACGTTGTTGCCGATGATCAGATCGGCATTAACCGCACCATCCGCGGCGACGAAGATGTTGCCGCCGTCGTTGTTGGTGATAGCACCCAGGACCATGACTTGGCCGGCCGTGGCGATGGCGAGGTGGTCGTTGCCGGAGTCATTGAGGAGCGTGTCTGAGATGGTCGCGCTGTTGATGGTCAAGGCGCCGTTGTTGCGCACGTTGATGTCACCGGCTTCCGTGGTCGCGGTCAGGGTGCTCACCACGGTGTCAACGGCGATGCCGCTGGTGGCCGTCGCCACCAGGTTGGCCGCCGTGATGTTGGTTACCGTCAAGTCGAAGTTGCCGCCGGTGATCGCTGCTGCGGCATTCAGGGTGACCGTGTCGCCGGTCGCGGTGATGAGGCCCACCGCGATGTCGCCGGCCGTGGTGGTGAGGGCGACGTTGCGGCCGCTGCCGCCGGCGGTGACGATGGAGGCGGTCATGGTGCCGCCCGCGTTCACCGTGATCGCGCCGTCCGTCGTCGTCACGCTGGTCAGCGTGATGGCGTCGGTTTCGTCGATCAGGATGCTGCCGCCCGCGCCGGTGGTCGCCGCGGTGAGGCTGGTCACGGTGGTATCGACGTCGATGCCGCCGACCGCGTTCAGGTTGGCGATGCCGGTCACGATGTCCGGCGTGGCGCCGAGATCGTCGTTGGTGATGGCACCCGCCGTGGCGGTCAGGTTGAAGGTGCCGGCCGCGGCCGTCACCACGCTGTTGACCACGATGTCGTTGTCTTCCGTCACCGTCACGGTGTTGCCGCCGACCACGTTGAGGCTGGTCACGGCAGTGGCGATAGTCACGAGACTGGCGTTGTCCTGCTGCACCGTCAGGTTGTTGGCACTCACCCTGCCGGCGCCCACGACCAGGGTGGTGATGGCACCTGCCGCAGCGTCGGAGTCGAGCAGCACGTCGCCGCTGCTGCCGACGTTATCCAGCGTCATGGTGTTGGCGCGCAGGGTGATCGTGCCGGTGTTCGACAAGATGCTGGAGTTGTCCGCCATCGTCAGGCTGACGGCCTCGTCACCAGCGACGGCGCCTTCGATGGTCAGCGCGCCGGTATCCGTGCTCACGATCACGCCGTTCGCGGTGGAGATCGCGCCGCTGCCCTGGATGGTGATGCTGCCGGCCCCCGTGGTGGTGACGTTGGCGTTGATCGCCACGTCGACCGGCGGGTCGATCAGGATGTTGCCGCCGGCCGAGGTGATGGCGCCGGCGATGGTCAGGTTCTGGCCGGTCTGGGCGTAGCTGATGTTGGAGGCGTCGCCGGTGGTCATCGAGTTGATGGTCACCGTGGCGGCGGTCGGCACGTTCGCCAGGTTGATGAGGCCGGCCGTGGTATCGGCGGTGATGTTCGTCACCACCAGGTCCACGTCGTCACCTACGGCGCCGATGCCGGTCGCGGCGTTGAAGTCGATGCTGGCGGCGGTGACGTTGGCGGCTTCCCCAACCAGGTTGTCCAGAATCAGGTTGCCTGCGGTGACCGTCGCCAGGCCGGCATTGGCGGTCACGGAACCCAGCAGCACGTCGGAAGCAGCACCGTTGGCGGTCAGGCTGACGTTGTTGCCAGCGGTGTTCGCCGCGACCAGGGTGGCGGTGAGGGTGCCGCCCGCAGTCACGTCGATGTTGCCGTTGGCCACGGACAGGTTGGTCAGAGTCACCGCGTTGGTTTCGCTGATGACGATGTCGGCGGCCGTCGAAACGATGCCCACCACGCTGGTGCTGGCCGCGGTGATGGTGTTGACGTTGGTCAGCAGCGCCGCACCGGTAGCACCGATGCCGCCCTGGGCGGTCATGGTCAGGCCGGCGGTGGTGATGCCGGCGGAAGCCGCCTGCTGGGTGATGGCGTCGGCGGAGTTCAGGGTCACCGTGTCGCCGGCGGCGGTCACGGTGCCGACGATCAGGTTGGCGTCGATCGCCGTGCCTTCGACGGTTTCCAGGGTGGTCAGGGTGATGTCGCTGCCCAAGCCGGTCGCCACCACGTTGTTGGCGGTGAGGGTGCCGTCGAGGACGGTGACGTTGATGTCACCGGCGACGTTCATGTTCAGGACGAGGTTGCCGACCTGGTTGATTGCCACACCGCCGCCGGCATTGATGGAGGCGCTGCCGACCTGGAGGTCGATGGCGGCGTTGGCCGGCAGGGGCAGAACCGGGTCTACGGCAATACCGATGCTGCCGGAGACATTCAGTGCGATGCCGCCGACGGCCTGGATGTCCGCGCCGCCGATGTCGCCGCCGTCCACCAGATTGCCGGCGGTGATGGTCACGACGATGGCGTCGGTGACGTTGAGCACGTCGTCCAGGTTGCTGGTGGTCGTCAGGCGGCCCAGCAGCACATCGCCGACGCTGTTGACGGTGATGCGACCGCTGCCGGCGTCGATGAGGGTGGCAACGACACCATCGTCAGCCATGGTGATGCCGCCCGCGCCGCCGCTGCCGGCGGTGAGGGCGATGTTGCCGGTGGCGGTGCTGACGTCGCCGGTGGCGGTGAAGCTCAGGGCACCGGAAGCAGACAGGGCCACATTGCCGGCGCCTGTGGTGCTGACCACGCCGGTCACGTCCAGAACACCGTTGTTGGCGGTGGTGACGCTGAGGTCGCCCGCCGTGGTGGTCGCACCGGTCAGGGTCAGGCCGTTGGTCTCACGCAGGGTCACCGCGCCGGCGGTGCTGGCCAGGCCGGCATTGGTCACCGTGCTGTCCAGTTCGATGCCGGTCCCGGCAATGGCGGCCAGGGTGATGGCGGCGACGTTGACCGTGCCCGCGCCGTTGCCGTCGGTGATGGCGGCAAAAGCGGTCAAGGTGGCAGTGTCGTCGGCTGTGACCGTACCCACGCCGAGATTGCCCGCCAGGGTGGTCAGGGTCACGTCATTGACGCCCGCGCCGGTGGCGGTGGCGTTGGTGACGTTCATCGCCACGGTGTTGGTCAGGGTGATGGAGCCGCCGGTGGCGGACGCCAGGGTCAGGGTGTTGACCGTGGTGTCGAGGTCGGCCAGGCCGGCGCCACCGATGCTGCCGGTGCCGGCGGTCAGGCTCAGGGCGTTGGCGATGACGTTGACCGTCGCATCCGCCGCCGGGGTGGCGTCGGTGATGGCGCCCGCCGTGGCCACCAGGGTGACGTTGCCGCCGGCCGCGTTCATCTGGCCCAGGGCCACGCCGCCGGCGGTGTCGGTCACCACCTGGTTGCCGTCGGCGCCCGAGGTGTTGGTGTTCAGGGTGGTGGCGTCCACTTCCAGGGCGGCGAGGCCGGTACCCAGGGTATCCGCCGTCAGGTTGATGGTGGCACCCACCACGTCGGCCGTACCCGCGTCACCGGCCAGGCTGGTGATGGCACCGCCGGTGGCGGTCAGGGTCACGTCGCCGAGACCCGCCGTCACCAGGCCGGCGGCCACGCCGCTGGCGGTGTCGGTGATGAGGATGTCATTGCCCACCGCACCGGCCGTAGCCGCATTCAAGGTGGTGGCGTTGATTTCCAGGGCGTTGACGCCGGCGATGTCGCCGATGTCGCTGCCCGCGCCGGTCACCGTCAGGTTGACTGTGCCGGCGACGATGTCGGCCACGCCTACGTCACCGGCCAGGCTGGTGATCGAGCCGTTGTTGGCGGTCAGGGTGATGTTGCCCGCACCCGCATCCATCAGGCCCACTGCCACGCCGCCGGCGGTATCCAGGATGAACTGGTTGCCGCCCGCCACCGTGTTGCTGTTCAGGGTGGTGGCGTTGATTTCCAGCAGGGTGTTGGTGCCGATGCTGCCGGCGATGAGGCTCACCGTGTTACCGATCAGGTCGGCGGCGGCGTCCACCGTGGTGGAATCCAGGCTGCCGAGAACGGTCAGGTCGATGTTGCCGGCCGTTTCCAGGTGGGTGATGGTCAGGTTGCCGCTGTTGCTGATGAACACGTCGCCCACCGCGTTGGCCGTGCCCACGTCCGTACCGCTTTCCGCGATGGTGCTCACCGTGGTCTTCAGGTAGTCGGTCGTGGTACCGATGGTGCTGCCCGCGTCGATGACCAGGTTCAGGGCCGTCACGCCGGCGGCAGCCAGCACCTGGGTGATCGCGGCAGCCGCGTTCAGGGTGACCGTGTCGCCCACGGCGGTGACCGTGCCCACGGCGATGCCGTTGGCGGCCGTGCTCAGGCTGATGTTGCCGGCCGTGCCCGCCACCACGTTGCTCGCGGTCATGGCGTCGCCGGACACCACCGTGATGGTGCCGCTGGTGGTGGTGACGCTGGTCAGGGTGATGGTGTCGGTTTCGTTGATGCCGATGTCGCCGGCGGTGCTGGAATTGGCCGTGAGGCTCGCCACCGTGGTGTCGATAGCCAGATTGGCCACACCTGCGCCGATGCCGCCGGTAGCGGTCAGGGTCAGGGCGTTGGCCACGATGTCCACGCCTGCGTCGCCGTCCTCGGTGATGTTGCCGCCGGTCGCGGTGATGCCGGCGTTGCCGGTGGTCTGCACATCGTCGATCTGGACGTTGACACCGCTGATGGTCACCAGGCCGGAACCGGCATTGATGGTGCCGGCTGCGGCGACCTGGGTGAAGTCACCCGCGCCGCTGTTGCCGAAGTCGGCGGTGATGGTGATGGTGCCGTTGCTGGAAGCGATGCTGCCGCCGGCATTGACGCGAATGTCATCCGTCGCCTCGATCAGGATCGCGCCGCCGCTGGAGGTGATGGCCGCGTTGATGTCGATGTCCACCGGCGGGTCAATGGTGATGTTGCCGCCCACCGAGGTGATCGCACCCGCCACCACCAGGCTGTTGTCGGCCTGGGTGTAGTGGATGGCGCCGTTGTCGCCGGTGGTCATGCTGTTGAGGGTCACCAGGCCGGTCGGGTCGCTGTTCAGGATGATCGCGCCGGCCGCGGTGTCGGCGGTCAGCGCCAGCGTGCCGAGGCTGACCAGTTGCACCGCGTTGCCTGCGGCGCCGATGCCGGTGTTGGCTGCCAGAATGATGGTGGGGGCGGTGATCATGCCGCCACCATCGGTGATCGCGGCGTCCGCGTCCATGTTCACGGTGGTGGTTGCGGTTACGGTGCCCACGCTGATGCTGCCGCCACTGGCCAGGTTGGTGTTGAGCGTCACCGCACCGTTGGCGTTGACCACGCTGACTGCGGACAGGTTGCCGCCGGCCGTCACCAGGATGTCGCCCAGGCCGGTGGACTGCACGTTGACCAGGGTGATGGCATCGGTTTCGTTGATGGTCACCGCGTTCAGGGCGATCGCGCTGGTCACGAAGGCCACCGTGGTGTCGATGTCGATGCTGCCGGCGACGGCGGAGGCCGCCAGTTGTGCACCGGTAATCAGGTTGTTGTTGCCGGTGATGCTGCCCGCCGTGGCGGTGAGGCTGACGTTGCCGGCGGTATTGATGGTGTTGGTATCACCCAACACGGCCGTCTGGGTGATGTTGCGCGCCGCCAGCAGGGTGATGCTGCCGCTGGTGGAAGCCACCCCACCGCCGTTGATGACGATGTCGGTGGTCGCTGCCCCGCCGGCTGCGGTCAGGTTGATGGCGCCCGAGCCGTCGGCGGACAGAGTGCCGTTCACGGTGATGGTGCCGTTGCCGGCACCTGCGGCGGTGGTGATGGTGATGCCGCCGTTGCTGCCGAAGGTGGTCGTGCCCTGCACGGAAACCGCGTCGGCCTCATTGATCTGCACGTTGCCGGCGGCGCCGCCGGTGAAGACGATGGCAGCGACGGCGGTCTCGATGGCGTTGGTCGCGCCGATGCCGCCGTTGCTGGCGGTCATGTTGAGGGTGGTGCTGGTGGTGATGTCGGCGGCGACGTCCGTGCCCAGCTCGGTGATGCTCTGGTTGGCAAACAGGGTGATGACGCCGTTGCCGCTATCGATGTTGCCGACCAGGATGCTGCCGCCCAGGGAGGTCAGGTTGAGGTCGGCGTTGGTCACCGTCAACTGGGTGGCGGTGAGGGTGCCGGTGGTGGTGGTGATGTCCACCTGGCCGGTGGCGCCGTTGATGTTGGTGACAACCAGGGCTTTGTTGTTCTCGATGCCGACCGTGGTCGCGCCAGCATTGACGACCAGCGTGTCGATGCTGGTTTCCAGCATGTCGGCGAGCGCACCCACCGTGCCCGTGACGGTGAGGGTGACGTCGTTGCCGGTCAGGTTGTTCGCCGCGACGTTGCCGTCGCTGATGGCACCGCTGACCAGGTTGATGTCGCCCGAACCGGCGTTGAAGTGGCCCAGGGACAGGGCGCCGGTGCTCTGGATGTCGATGTTGCCGCTGGCCGTGCTGGAGGTGGCGTTGACCACGCCGGAGGCGGTGATCTCGACTTGGGTGGTGGCACCGATGCCGCCGTTGGTGGCGACGAGGTTCAGCGCGCCGCTGGTGATTTCCGCAGTGCCGTCGTTGCCGGTGCCGTTGATCGCGCTGCCGGTGACGTTGACGGTGTTGGCACCGGCGGCGATGCCGCTGTTGGCCAGGGTGACGATGCCGCCGGCGACCAGGTCGACCTGGCCGGTGGCGGCGATGCTGGTCACCGTCACGGCGTTGAGTTCGCCCAGGTTCACCTGAGCACCGGTGATGCTGAGGATTTCATCGACAGCGAGGTCGATTTCGTCCGCCGCGCCGATGGCGCCGGCGCCGATGACCAGGGTGAGCTGGTTGGCGGTGATGCGGGTCGCATCGTTCGCGTCGTCGATCAGGTTGGCGGCGGTGATGGAGACATCGCCCAGGCTGGAAGCGGTAACGACACCCACGGTCACGTCCTGGCCGTTGCTGTTGACGGTCACGTCATCGGTGTTGCTGCCGCCGTTGGTCACCACGTTGGTGAGGGTCAATGCGCCGGTGTAGCCGCGCAGGCTGATGGCGCCGGTCGCCGCGACCACGTTGTTGAAGTTCACCGCGCCGGCGTTGTCCGCCACCAGGGTGATGGTGCCGGTGCCGCCGGTGGTGACGGCGTTGATGGTGGCCGCCGCAATGGTGGCGTCACCTGCGTTGGCGTCGCCGTTGCCGTCGAGGACGATGGTGTTGGCGGCGGTCAAATCGACCGTGCCACCGGTGATGGCGGCCGCGTCGGTACCGTCATCGAGGATGTCGGCGCCGGCGGTCAGCGCCCGCAAGGTGACGGTAGTGCCGCCGCCCGCTGTGACGGTGGTGACGGTGATGTCGCCATCGGCTTCCACGGTGATGGCGGAGCCGGCGGTGGTGACGGTGGTCAGGTTGATCGCACTGATGTCGTCGATGCTCACCGTGCCACCGGCATTAGTGGTGGTGAAGGTGGTGACATCGGTATCCAGGTCGATCGAACCGGCCGTGGCGGTGATGGTCAGCGTGGTGCCGCGCACATCGACAGCGGCGTCGGCATCGGCGTCGGTGACGTTGCCGGCGGCGGTCAGGGTCACAAGGTTGGCGCCGGCATCGATCAGGCCGACCGGCATTGCGCCGGCCACGTCCTGCAGGGTGATGGCGCCATCGGCCTTGGCGTTCAGGCGGGTGGTGGCGTCCACCGCCAGCAGGGTGGCGCCAATGGCGCCGCCCTTGGCGGTGAGGTCGATGACCGCGCCCTCGATGTCCACCGTGGCATCGCCGTTGCCGATGATGTCGCCGACGGAGGTCAGGCGGCGGCCGGCAAGAAGGGTGACCGTACCGGCGCCGGCATCGACCGAGTAGTCGGTCAGGGTGATGTTCTCACCCTCCAGGGTGATGGCCCCGCCGGCGGTGCGCACCTTCTCGGTGCCATTCACGCCGACTGCGGTCACCGTCAGGTCGCCGGCACCGCTGGCATCCTGGTCGGCGATGATGCGTATCACACCGGCGCCATTGGTGAACACCGAGCCGGTGGTGATGTTGATGTTGTTGAGGGCTTCCACCAGGACGTCGCCACCGGCGCCGTCGATGTCAGCCGCCACGGTGACGTCCACCGGCGGGTCGATGGTGATGTTGCCGCCGCCGGAAAGGATGTCGTCATTGACCGTGATGTTGCCGCCACCTGTGGTCATGACCACGTCCACATTGCCGCCGTTGCTGACGATGACGGTGCCGTCGTTGACGCCGACGCCGTTCTGCAACAGCAGGTTGCCGCTGGTCTGGGTGTAGGCGATGGTATTGCCCGCACCCGCCCCGCCGAGGGAGAGACTGGTCACGGTGACGTCGCCGCTCGGGCCGTTGGTCAGGTTGATCCGGCCGGCGTTGGTGACGTCCGCGCTCAGGATGAGGGCGTCGATTTCCAGGGCATTGTTGGTCGTGCCGTCGTAGCCGATGCCCAGGCCAGCGTTCAAGTCCAGCGTGCCGGCAGTGGCGATGTTCTGGCCGCCGGCATTGCCGTCGACGAGGTAGGCATTGGTCGAGGTCAGGGTGGTGGTGGTGCCCGCGCCGCCGGCCTGGATCAGGCCGTTCAGGGTGATGTTGCCGGCGCCGCCCGCCGCCACGCCGTTCGCGGTCAGGCTGATGTTGTTGCCGGTGTTGGACGAAATGGTGCTGCCGGCCAGGGTCGTGATGGAGCCGCCCACGGTCACGCTCAAGGTCGCCGCGCCAGGAGCCAGGCCGTCGCCGTCGTCGTCCATGTCGATGTTGGCCAGGATCACATGGCTTCGGGCCGTGATGCTGATGCCGCCATCGGTGCGCAGGGTGGAGTTGGCCCCCATGGTCACGTTGTCGGTGTTCTGGATGATCAGGTTGCCGGGCAGGCCGCCACCGGCGTTGACCAGTACCGTCGCACCTGCCGCGACCGTGACATTGAAGCCGTCGCCGGCTGCGGTGGAGCCGGCATCGAGCGTCAGGGCGCCGCTGCCGGTCACGCCGCTGGCGCCGATGGCGATGGTGCCCGAGGGGCCGCGCAAAGTCAGGGTGTGGCCGGTGGTGGCATGGGCGCCGCCATCGATCTGGACGCGACCGTTCACCAACATGGTGCCGAAGTCGCTGTCACCCGCGCTGGTGGTCACCGAGGCGCCGTTCTCGATGGTCACCGATCCCGTGCCGGTGGTGGAGTTGACGCCGGAATTGGTCACCGCCAGGGTGACGGAGGCGCCACCGGCATTCACCACGAAGTCGGGGGTCGTGCCGGGAACGGTCGAGCCATCGACGGTCAGGATGCTGTTGTGGTCAAAGACGTTGATGGTGAGCGCGCCGGCGTTGGTCTTGACCGCGTTGTTGTCGCCATCCAGGTCGGTCAGGATCAGCGCGCCGCCGACGACCGATTCGGTCACGATCAGCACCGCGCCGACGCCGGTGAGGGTGGCGTCCAGGTTGGTCACCTGGGTGGTGACGGTCTCGCTGACGCCGGACTTCAGCACGAAGTTGGCGGCGGTCACGTCGAGCGCGGTACCCGCAGCGGCGAGGCGCAGCACGTCGCCGCCGAGGCCGTTGGCTTCCAGTTTCAGGGTGCCGGCACCGGCGCCGACGTTGAGGGCCACATCGGCCACGGTGAGGTTGCCGGTGGTGGCGATGAAGCCGAGGCGGTCGGCGCCGTTGGAACTCAGGGCGGCGCCCAGGGCCGACACATCCAGGGCTGCGCTGTTGCGGATCCAGGCGGAGGCGGCATTGGCGCCACCGGCATCGAGGGTTGCCACGGTCAGGCCGGCGCCGCTGTCGGTGTTGTCGATGGCGATGTCGGAATCGAGCGCGGTGGTGGCCAGGTTCAACGTGGCGACGGAGGTCTCCAGCGCGTTGCCGGCATAGCCGGTGTCTTCCGTGTCGCGGTAGACCTGGTCGGCATGAACCAGGCCGATCAGGTTCGCGGCCTGGGCGGTCAGGGTGGCCGCCTCGACGTTGCGGAGTGCCGCGTTGTTGTCGGTGATCGAGTCGGAGGCTTGCAGGAAAACCGTCATGGCCGGGGCGCGCACGTCGCCCAGCAGGATGTTGCCGGCCGTAGCGGTCACTTCCACGTCGCCGCCGGTGGACTGGATGTTGTCCGCAGTGATGTCGGTCATGGTGACCGTGGTGCCGGTCACCGAGATGGCGACAGTATTGGCGCCGCCGATGGTGCCGCCGCCGGTGGCAATCTGGTTGCCGCCGGCCGAGCGCACGTCGCGCAAGGTCACGGTGCCGCCGGCCAGGATCACGCCGCCGGAGTTGGAATTGATGAAACCGGCGGTCTGGTTAATGGCCACGGTGGCGCCGATGTCCACGTCCTCCGTACCCGCGACGTTGTTGTCGCCGATGATGTTGGCCGCCAGGGTCACGGTGGTGCCGTCGATGGTCACCGCTTGGTTACCGGTCACCGCGCCGTTGATGGTGACCGTGCCGTCGGCTAGCGCGCCATTCTGGTTGATGGCGACATTGCCGCCGATGGCCGCGCCGCTGCCCACCGTGCCGTTCAGGGTCACGGCGATGACGCCGTCCAGGGCGACATTGCCGCCGGCCAGCATGTCGCCGCCGACTGCCTGCAGGAGGGTACCGGTGGTGGCCTGCACGGTGATGTTGGTGGCGGCGTTCACCGTGTCGTTCAGGTTGACATCCACCGCGCCGGTAATGCCGATGGTCGTGGTATGAGCCGTGACCAGATCGACGGTGACGTTGTTGCCTTGCAGCGAGACGCTGGCGCCGCGCAGGAGGGAGCCGTTCACGGCGACCAGGTTGCCGCCGCCGGCGGCATCGTTGTCGGCGGCGATGATCAGGGTGCCATTGCCGTCGGCATCGGAATCGGCGCGCACGGTGACTGCCGCCACGTCGATGTTGTTGTCGGCGGTGATGAGCACGTCGCTGGTGGCGGTGATGGCCGCGTTGATGGCCACATCGACCGGGTCGATGCTGATGTCGGTGTTTACGCCATCGGCGGTCAACTGGCCGTTGACGGTGACGTTGCCGAGGATCGTATTGAGCTTGATCGCGGTGCCGGCGTTGGCGCCGGAAACCGTCCAGCCGGTGCCGGCGTCGATGGTGACGTTGCCGGTGGCGGTGACGGACAGGTAGCCGTCGATGTCGCCGCCGTCGATCCGCGCGTTGCCGGCGGTAGCGTTGACGATGAAGTTGAAGCTACCGGCGCCGTCGGTCACGTTACTGTTCAGGAAATCGACGCTGGTGCCGGTGACGGTGCTGCTGCTGAGCAGGGTGGTGCCGCCGGTGGCGGCGGTGAAATCGACCGCGCCGCTTTGGCCGCCGGTAGCGACCGCCGAGATGTTGCCGTTGAGGCTGACGCCGGCGCCGGTGGTGACGGTCAGGCCGCCCAACTGGTTCGGTGCGGTGCCGACATTGCCGCCGAAGGTGACGGTGTTGGTGGTGTTGTTGACCGCGCCGGCGTTGACCACCAGGACGTTGTTGTTGTTGGCGTCCGCGATGGTGGACGAGAAGCTGATGCTGTCGCCCGCGCCGCCGCCGCTGGTGACGGTGATGTTGCCCGCCGCCGCATCCAGATCCACGCTGCCGATGAAGGCGATGGCAGCGGTGGTGCTGGTGATCGTGCCACCGTTGAGGTTGATGTTGCCGCCGGTGACGCTGATGGCACCGTTGACGGTGATGTTGGCGACATCCACCTGGGCGGTGTCGGCATTGATCGTCAAGGCGCTGTTGGCGGTCGCATCGCTGACCGCGCCGGTGAGGTTGATGCTGCCGTCGGTGGCATCGGCATCGGCATCGCTGGCGATGGTCACCGTACCCGCGCCGGTGAGTTCCACCGGGCCGCGCAAGTCGATGTTGCCGTCGTTGGTCTGGTAGCTGGTGCCGGCCAGGTTGATGGTGAAGCCAGTCACATCGAGGGCGCCGTTGACCAGGACATTGCCGCCCAGGGTCACGCTAGCGTTGGTGCTGGCCGTGATGGTCAGGGCGGAATTGCTGCCCGGGTCGGTCACCGCGCCGCTGATGTTGACGTCGCCCGCCGTCAGGTCGGCATTGGCATCGCTGTTGATGGTCACCGTACCCGCGCCGGTGAGCGCCACCGCGCCGAGCAGGTCGATGTTGCCGTCGTTGGCGGTGTAGCTGGTGCCGGCCAGGTTGATGGTGGTCGCCGCGATGCCGATGTGGCTGGTGGTGGCGACGTTGACCAGGGTGGTGGTCAGGGAACTGGAGACGCCCAATTGGGCGATGCGAGCGGTGCCGCCCACGGCGCCTTGCAGATCCACGTTGCCGGTCGTGCCGGCGCGAAGTACCAGGGCGCTGCTGCCCGCCACGTCGTCGTTGATGGTGCCGGTGACCGTGATGTTGTTGCCAGCCGGAGAGCCACCGCCGTTGGTGGTATCCAGGGTGATGAGAGCGGGCGTACCGAGCAGCACGGCATCGCTGATCGTGATGAAGTTGCCGGCGGTAACGATGTCGGCATTCAGCGTGGTCGTAGCGCCCGAACCGTCCAGGGTGATGGAAGCGTCGCCGTTGCCGGTGATCTGGCCGTTGACGGTGATGGAGCCGCCAACGTTCGGGGTGCGGATGGTGACCGGGTCGAGGAAGGTCACGGCCTGGACGTCGATGACATGGGTGCCATCGGCACGACCGATGAGGATGTCGGTAAACAGTTCGTCGCCCAGGGCGGCGATGTCGGTCGAATCGATTTGCAGGGTGCCGGCGGAGCCGTTGCCGACGCCGATGCTGGCGCCGACGGCGACGGTCTGCAGGGTAACGGTGGCGGCGTTGCCGGAACTGACGCTACCGGCTCCCCCCAGGAAGGCGATGTCGCCACCGGCGGTATAGGTCTGCGCGGCGGTGGAGATGATGGTGCTGCCGGCCAGTGCGGTGATGGTGCCGGAAGAAGTCAGGCCCAGTGTGCTCGCGGTATTGGCACCGGCGACATCCGTGGCGCTGTCTTCGCTGATCGCCACCGCGCCCGCGCTGGTGAAGGTCAGGGTGCCGAAGTCGACGACGTTGCCGACGTTCTCGCCCAGGGTGATGCCGGTGCCGATCAGGGTGCCCAGGCCGGTCACGGCCAGGTCGGCGGTGGCGGTGTTGGTGATGGCGGCGGCGGAGGTCAGGGTCAGGCTGCCGGCGGTGCTGGCACCGTCGAGTTGCGTGGCGGTGTCTTCGCTGATGCTGACCGCGCCCGCGCTGGTGAAGGTCAGGGTGCCGAAGTTGGTGCTGTCCGCACCGTTGTCACCCAAGGTGATGGTGGTGCCGCCGAAGGTCGCCAGGCCGGTCACGGCCAGGGTGGTGGCGGCGGCGTCGGTGAGGGTGCCGGTGGCGGTGGCCGTCAGGGTGGCGGCATTGATGTTGGCAAGGACGATGTCGCCGAGCAAGGTGGTGTTCATCACCAGGGTCTTGCCGGTCAGGTCGATGGCGGTGTTCTGGGTGATGCCGCCGGCGGCTGCGTTCAGGGTGACCGTGCTGCTGGCGCTATTCAGATCCGTCGCCGTGATGGTGTTGGCGCCGGCGGTGTCGGAGATGATCAGCGTGGTCGGCCGGGCCGTGGCGCCGACCGTGAAGTTGGCCATCGCCAGGCTGGTCCTGGCCGCGTCGATCTGGATGGCAGCGCCATCGACATTGATGGTATTGCCCGTGGCATCGAATGAGGCGGTGAATCCACCGACGCTGTTGATGGCCACATTGACTGCGTCACCCTCCAGGTTGATGTTCTGGGCGCCTCCGGCCGTGATCGTGAGACTGGCACTCTGCGCGATGGTCAGGGTGCCGGCACCGCCGACCCCGGCTCTCAGGGTAATGGCGCCATTGGTGGTGGTGAGGTCGCCATCGACAGTCAAATTGCTGTCCGAGGACATGGAGATATTGCCGCCGACGCCGGTGATGTCGGCATTCATGGTCAGCGTCCCGGTCACCGGATCAACGCCGCCGATGGTGAGGTTGCCGTCGATGCCCCAGTTGGACAACGGGTCGTTGATGATCAGGTTCTGGCCGCCGTCGATCAGCAGGCTGCCACCGGCATTGGTCTGGATGATCGTATCGACGCCGATGGTGGCGCTGCTGTCGTTGCCGGCATTCCGGTCGACATTGATGTCGACATTGCCGCCATTGGCCGCCGTGATCGTGGAAGTAAAACCATCATTACCGATGGTGATGCCCTCGGCGCTCAGGGTGATGGCCCCGCTGCCGTTGGCGCGGATCGTGGTGGTGGCGGTACTGCCGATGGTGAGGTCGCCGATGCCGTCAGCCACCCCATGGTTGGCGCTGATGTCGATGGTCGTGGCCGCGCCGGTGGTACGGATATCCGTAGCGTTGATGGTGATGCTGTCCGTCGCCCGAAGGTCGATGTTGCCGCTGGTGTTGATGTTGCCGGTGATATTCAAGGTCTGCGGCGGATCGACGGTGACGCCGCCGGAGCCGGAGGTGATGGCGCCGGCGATGGCGACCGTGCCGGAAGTGGCGGTGATGTTCACCGCGCCGGCGCCGGCGCCGGCGTTCAGGGCGCTGGAAATGGTGGCGCCATCGCCGACGGTGATGTCGATGGTGCCGTTGCTGGTGGTGACGGACGAGGCGGCGTTCTGGGTGTATTGGCCCGCGCCGTTGCCGTTGAAGTCGGCTATCACGGTGTAGTTGCCGCTACTGGTGCTGACCGCCGCGCCGGCCAAGTTCACGTTTTCACCTCGTAATATGACGAGACCGCCGCCGGTGGTGAGGTTGGCGTTGACGTTCAGGTTGCCGAGGCCAGACGCGTCCGCATCGGCGGTCATGTTGATGACGCCGGTGCCGTCGGCGGTCACCGCTGCGTTGACGTTGATGTTGTTGTTGGCGGTGAGCACCAGGCTGACGTTGGCGACGGTCGTGGCCGTGTTCAGGTTGAAGGCGTCGGTGACGGTGATGTCGTTGGTGGCTTCGAAGATGATGGTGCTGCTGGCCAGTACGGTATTCAGGATGCCGGCGCCATCCACCCGGAAATTCGAGTTCAGGCCGGCATTGTCGGCAAATGCCTCGGTCAGGTCACCGGGGGGGGTGAAGCCAGTCACGTTGACATCGACCCCGTTGCTGAAGGTGATGTTGAGCGGGTCGAACAGGATGTGGCCGGCCTTGATGGTGCCGGCGTCGACGTTGAGGTGGGCGCCGGACACTTCGACGAAGCCGTTGTCGGCGCCGCCGGTGGTGTCGATCAGCGCGCCCGCGTACATGACGCTGCTGGTGTTGGCGCGGGCGCCGGTGAAGCCTTCGGCGCCGGGCTGGTTGATCCGCACTTCACCGCCGCCCTTGGCCTCGATGACGCTGGTGGACATCATCACGGTCTTCTGCAGGGAGTCGATGCTGATCTTGCCGGCGTCGTTGGCGCTGATCGTGCCGGTGTTGCCGACGTAATTGCCGGAGACGGCGATTTCGCCGCCCTGGGCGTTCAGCGTGCCGCTGTTGACCACGGCGCCGACATCACCGCCGACCAGCGTGATCTTGCCGTCGCGCTCGACCAGGCCGCGGGCTTCGATGATGCCTTCGTTGTTGACGACGGTGGCCATCAGGTCGCCGGAGCCTTTCGCGCCCATGTAGACGATGCCGCCGTCGGCCTGGATCAGACCCTTGTTGGCGGCGAGGGCGTTGACCGCGGCTTCGTTGACGGTGACCTTGATCAGGCCGTCGCCGGCGGCGTCGAGGGTGACCTTGTTGCCGGAGGCCAGGGCGATGGTGCCGAGGCGGGCGACGATGACGCCTTCGTTGCGTACCTGGGGGGCGAGCAGGGCGACATAGCCGCCGTCGGCGGCCTTGATTTCGCCGAGGTTGACGACGGAACCAGAACTGCCGCCGTTGCCGAAGACCATGCGGCCGGCGAGGAAGTCGGCGTCCGAGATGTCGAGGGTGGAGGCGACCAAGCCGCCAACATCGACCTTGGCGGAGGCGCCGAAGAGGACGCCGTTGGGGTTGATCAGGAAGACCTGGCCGTTGGAAGTGAGCTTGCCGAAGATCTGCGAGGCGTCGGTGGTGATGACGCGGTTGAGCGCGACGGCCTGGGCGTTGGGCTGGGCGAAGTTGACGCTGGCGGCGGTGCCGATGTTGAAGGTGTTCCAGTTGACCACCAGGCTTTGCGTAGCCTGGTTGATCTGCATGTTGGCGCCGGCCTGGGAGATGGAGCCGGTACCCGCCGTGATGTTGCCGCCGGTGGGTAGCGCATCGGCATCGAGCGCGAAGGCGTGGCCGGAGATGCTGGCGACCAGGGCGGAGAGCAGGGCGCTCAGGGCCCGGCGCGGACGGAAGGTGTAGGTCATCTTCTTGCCGCCCATGCGGACGGTGATGGATTTGCTGGCTTGGCTTGCGACGGCGCTATTGGTGTTTTCCACGGAAGTTCTCCTTGATGCCCTGTTAGCTCAGTTGCCCGCAGCCGTAAGCGGCTGCGTGCAGGTGTTCGATGCGATGTGCGAATGGGGGGTGATGCGGGGGGTGCGGTGTGCCGGAAACGTAGGATGCGGTGAGCTTGCGAACCGCATCGTCTGGTCCGATGCGGTTCGTACCTCACCACATCCTACGGCGTCTACGGTGGCACGCGTGTCAACCGTTGTTATCGCCGGCAAGCCGGCTCCTACGGTCATGCGACTTGCGCTCAGAACCACTTGACGGCCTGGAACCAGAAGCGGCCGTCGTCGTCGGTGTTGTCGCTGTCCTTGCCGCTGGCGTCGCGGCCGGGGTTGTCGCTGATCTTGAAGGCGTAGCTGGCGCGAACGGCGTAGCTGGACGGTTTGGAGAGGGTGAGGCCGAGACCGGCGCCGGCGAGCGCGTAAGCGTTCTTGGCGTTGGGGTTGGTGCCCTGCCAGCCGGCCCATTCACTCTTGTGCAGGCGCACGAAGGCGGTGTCGAGGAAGGCTTGCAGTTGCAGATCGCCCCAGTCGGAACGAACCGGGAGATCCCAGCGGCCTTCCAGGCTGAGCAGGTGGCCTTCGTCCGAGGCGGCTTCACCCTGCGGATAGGCGCGCACGCCGTTGGGGCCACCCATGGTCATCTTCTCGGAGGCGTCGAGGTTCTTGGAGGTGAGCTGGCCTTGCAGGGAGGCGTAGAGGTTGAAGGTGTCGCTGACGCGTTGCAGGCGGGCGAAGTTGTAGTTGACCTTGTTGTAGGTGCCGGCGCTTTTCGCGGAGGCGGCATCGAGCACGGCGTCGGTTATCGTGTTGCGATCGAGATCGCCGGCGGTCCAGGTCAGGCCGTAGTTGTTGACGCCGCCACCCCAGGTGCCGTCACGCATGTCGCCGCTGACGCCGAGATTGAACGCGCGCAATTCGTTGTCGCTGGAAACCGTGTTGTTGGCGTTGTTGACCAGGTCCTTGGCGTCATAACCGGCAGTGACGTAGAGGTTGCTGTTGCGGCTGCGGATGATGGGATAGGAACCAAACAGGCTGTAGACGTTGGCATCGCCGTCGGCATTCAGGCTGGTGAAGTCCTTGCCCAGTTCGTAGTTCATGTTCGAGTAGGCGGCGCCGACCTTGGCGCCCTTGTTGCCGACGGGCAGCACGTAGGAGATGCGGCCGTAGAGCATGTCGCCATCGCTGAGCATGGCGCGCACATTGAGCAGGTCGCCGAGACCGGCGAGGTTGTTGGCATTGAGGGTGCCGCCGAGGCGGTAGGTGCCGGTGTATTTGTTGCCGAAGTTGTCGAGATCGACCGAGCCGCTGAAAAGCCGCCCTTCCTTGACTTCGAGGCCGAGGTCGGACGTGCCGGTGGTGGCACCGGGAGTCAGGGTGGAGCGGACTTCGACGCCGGGAAGATCGTTGAGCAGCAGCAGGCCGCGTTCCAGGCTCTTGTCATGGATCACGTCGCCAGGCTGGATGGCGCCGGAAACCAGATATTTGGCGCGGTCTTCGCTGAGCTTGCCGCTGGCGCTGTCAATCTTGGCGCCGATGGCGCCGACCTTGCCTTCGAGGACGGCGATTTCCAGCACGCCGGTCTGGATGTCCTGCGCCGGGACGTAGGCGCGGGCGACGAAGTAGCCGTTCTGGCGGTAGTGGCGGCTGATGGCGGCGGCGGCCTGTTCCATTTCGGCCAGGCTGAGTTCACGGCCGAGGTAGGAGGCAACCAGGGGTTGCAGAACGGCATCGGAGTAGGCCGTGGCCCCGGTGATGCGGAACTTGTCCACCTTCACCTTGAGGCCTTCCGGGCCTTTCATGGCGGGGCGCGCTTCCTGCTGGACATCCAGGGCGGGCAGGGATTTCTTGGCGGCGGGTATGTCGGATGCCTTGAGTTCGCTGGTCAGGGAACCGGCATCCGGCGGGGTTGCCGCATGTCCGGCGGTGGCTGCCGTGACCAGAAACAGTCCTGAAATCAGCCTGGACAACATTTTCATCTCTAGGTGCATGATTAACTTCCTTTATCGCTTCGTATTTCGAGCCTGCGGTGGAGATTGGTCTCCACCCCTGTAATCCACTAGCCGCGCGGGGAAAACCCCCAAACGTGGCTATCACAAATCCGTCAGCGGCGAACCTTATGCCGCCCGCGCAAGCGGCGTCAACCCCAAAACGATGAAATGGTGCGCTGCCGGCAAATTCTCGCCGGTTCTGGCCGAAAGACCCTATTCACAAAGATATACGACCAACCCCTGCGACGTCTTTCAGCCCTCATGTTCCGCTCGATCCTGACATTGTTTCTTTACAGCCTTGCGACTTTCCCGACGGGGCCGACACACTAACGGGCATGGCGTCCCCGGATCGCGTCCGGGGCAGGCTCTCGCCTGCTCTCGGCGCTGATGCAGGCGGGACGCCTGCGCTACAGCGCCGTAGGTCGGAAAAGCCGGCGGCTTCTTGCCGGCGCCTTCCGACGCATTCGGCGGAAGGCGCGATAAGGCCGCTTTTCCGCCCTACGTGCTGATGCAGTGACGTAGGTTGGGCAAAGCGAAGTGTGCCCAACAAACCGCCGCGATGTTGGGCACGCTGCGCTTTCCCCAACCTACGGCGCCATGCCGCGAAATCACGCCCCATTACATCTAGTGGGTGTGTGTGACAACCCGATAAGCACAGAACAAATTTGCCGTGGTCTGGATGGAGGCGACGGAAGGGGAGACATTAACGGGGCTTATCGGTACGCGCGTACCAGAACTTGAGGAAATTATTTTCGTCAGCGGCGTAGGTCGGAAAAGCCGGCGTTATGTTGCCGGCGCCGATAGCGCCGGGGACGGTATCCCTTGCGGGCTTCTTGCCGGCGCCTTCCGACAACCATTCGGCGGAAGGCGCGATAGGGCCGCTTTTCCGCCCTACGTGCTACGTGCCGGCGATCAGTCGCCGCTGACGCCATCCGGTAATTTGATGCCTTGGCCGATGATCTCGATGAGCGCCGCCACGTTCGCCACCGATTTGGGGAGATAGCGCTGGCAGGCATGTGACCACCAGGGCGGGGGACCGGCCTCCGACAAGTGCTCGGGTGGGCACTCGGCAAGCGGTGCCCAAAGCTCTGGTGGCGCCGCCGCCGAGCCGGTCACGGCCAGCGTGCCGGGGTTGACGCTGGTGCCATAACCGGCCGGGTCTGTCACGAGACCTGCCGCGATATTGATGGCATAGGGCGAACCGGCGACGCCGGCGACGGCAGCAGCGCCGGCGGATGACATGACCGGGGTGCCGCTATAGGTGTCTTGCGAAAACACGTTGCCGTAGGTCGCGGCATTCACCAGGCCGGTGACGCTGAAATGGATATTGAGGACGGGTGCGCTGTAGTCGATCACCGTGCCATAGGGCTTGCTCTGGTCGAGCGCATTGAAGGTGAGCGTCGGCTGGACGCTGAAGAGATAGCGGTTGCCGGCTTCGGCGGGGAGAGGAAGGGCGTAGGTTCTGTTCCATAGCGCCAGGTTGACGCTGAGGAGGCCAGCGAAAGTATTGTTCGCGGGATTCACGGAATAGATCAGCCAGCGCCCGCCGCCGTTGGCAACGACGGCGTTCGCGCCTGCGTTGTTGATGAGGTCGGCGCCGGTGGACAGGACGACGGCGGTGCCGGGGTCATTCCCGGTGACGACGCTACCCAGGGCGAGGGTAAGGTTGCCCGTATTGAGCAGGGTCACCGGGCCATTGCTCGCGATCACATCGTCCGAGGTCACGGTCAGCGGACCGCCGCTGTTGGAAATCCAGATGCCGCCGTTCGTCGTCGTCGCCGTCAGGCTGGCCACGGCGGTGTCGATATCTCCGGCACCCGCCGCGCCGATGCCGGTGGCGGCGCGCAGGGTCAGGGTCACGGCCTGGAGGTCGACGCCCACGTCGCCGTCCTCGGTGATCGCGCCGCCGGTCGCCGTGATGCCGGCGTTGCCGGTGGTCCGCACGTCGGCGATCTGCGCATTGACGCCGCTGATGGCCACCAGGCCGGAACCGGCGTCAATGGCGCCGGACGCGGCGGCCTGGGTGAAGTTACCCGTGGCCAGGTTGTCCTGGTTCGCGGTCAAGGTGATGCTGCCGTCGCCCGAAGCGATGCTGCCGCCGGCGTTGACGCGAATGTCATCCGTCGCCTCGATCAGGATCGCGCCGCCGCCGGAGGTGATGGCCGCGTTGATGTCCACGTCCACCGGCGGGTCAAGGGTGATGTTGCCGCCCTGTGAGGTTATCGCGCCCGCCACGACCAGGTTGCTGTCGGCCTGGCTGTAGTGGATGACGCCGTTGTTGCCGGTGGCCATGCTGTTGATGGTCACCGTGCCGGTCGGGTCGCTGCTCAGCGTGATCGCGCCGGCGGTGGTGTCGGCGGTCAGCGCCATCGTGGTGCTGCTGGCGAGGCGGATGGCTCCGGCCGCGCCGATGCCGATGCCGGTCGCGGCGTTGAGGTCGATGGTGGGCGCGGTGACGGTGCCGCCGCCGTTGAGGATGGCGCCCGCTGCGGTCAGGGTGGCCGTGCCGTCTTCTGCGGTGATGGCGCCGCCCACCGTCAGGTCGCCGCCCACCGTTGCCAGGCTGATGTTGTTGCTGCCCGTACCTGTCGCCGTTGCGCTGGTGACGCTCATGGCCTGGGTGTTGGTCAGGGTGATGGAGCCGTTGGTCGCGGATGCCAGGATCAGGGTGGTGATCGTGGTGTCGAGGTCGGCCAGCACCAGGCCCACATTTGCGCCGCCGATGCTGCCGCTGGTGGCGGTCAGGCTCAGGCTGTCGGCATAAATATTGATCGTGGCGTCGTCCGTCGGCGTGGCGTCGGTGATGCTGCCGCCGGTAGCCACCAGAGTGACGCCCCCGGTAGTTGTAGGCCCCCGTGCGTCGATGGTCCCTACCGGCAGGCCGCCCGAGACATCCTTGATGCTGATGGCAGCGCCGTCGGCGCGGGTATCGGCGTCCAGGCGCACGCCGGCGTTCACGTCCAGCGCGCCGTTGAGCAGGCCGATGCCGCCGGCGCCCGCAATCAGGTTGATGGTCGTGCCGGTCACGTTGGCGGTGCTGTTGCTCGTGCCGGCGGTGTTGTCGATGCTGGTGCCGGCGCTGATGTTCACGATGCCGGCGGTGCCCGCCACGGTGTTGGCGATGCTCTGCACTCTGGAAACGGTCACCTGGCGGCCGGCGGTCATGGTGACGGTGTGTCCCGCACTCGCCACGACACCCCCTTGGGTGGCGGAGGATCCACTGTTGATCAGGATGTCCTGGACGGCATCGAGGGTAATAGAAGCGGCAGCGCTGGCCATCGTGGCACTGCTCTTTAGTTCGATGTTGCGACCGACGTCGATCAAGGTCGCGCCGGAACCAGACACGACGCTATCGGGGTTGATGGTTACGTCCCGGCCGGCCGTCAGGGTGAGGCTGCCGCCGGCGGTGACCCCGTTGCGGGTGCCGGTGGTATTGCCCAGGACGATGTCCCGACCGGCCGTCACGGCGACATTCCCGTTGCCCGAGTTGATCGCAGCGGGTCTGCTGCCGATACCATGGGGGGTGGCGGCGGTGATATCGGCAGTCGCGCCGTTGGCGCTAATGGACACGCCGTCGGGTCCATTGACAGGACTGGAATCGAAAACGCCCTGGATATCGATGGAACCAACGTTGGTCAGCGCGATGCTGCCGGCACCCGGCCCCGACGAGGGATTCATGCCAACCACGGTCAGCAGACCGCCGCTGTTGTCGATCCGGGTGTTGCCGCTGGTCGTGTTCGTGGTCCGCAAGGTGCCGACGGTGGTCTCGATCGCGCCGCCGATGCCGATGTCGCCGCCGATGCCGGAGGTGGCCGTCGCGGACAGGGAGGTGGCCGTAACGTTGGTGGCGTCGCCGTTGCCGTCGGTGATCGCGCCGCCGGTGTTCAGATCAACCGTGCCGCCCGTGGCCGTCGCCGTGCCCAGGTCGATCGTGCCACCCGCCTTGATCCAGATGCCGCCGCCCCCACTACCACTGTTGGCGCTGGTCAGGATGATGCCATCGGTTTCGTTGATGAAAATGTCCCCGCTTGCCGTGGTGGCGGTCAGGCGGGCCACCGTGGTGTCGATAGACTCATTGCCAGTGCCATCGTTGTTGGCGCCAATACCGCTTCCAGCCGTCAAGACCGCTGCGCCGTTGGGATTGACGATGCCGGGCACCGAGTTGTATCCGCCCTGGTCGGCTTCGGAAATCATGCCGCCCGTGGCCGTCAGGGTGACGAGACCGCCTTGGCTGACGACCGAGTCGTCTTGCAGATCGATGCTGCCGTTGCCCGAGATCAGGGTCACCGTGCCCGTGGTGTTGGCAAGGCCGGTCAGCTTCAGGGCGGCGATAGTCAGGCCGTTGGTTTCACGGATGGTGATGTTGCCCGTCGCGCCGCTGTTGACGACATTCAACGTACTCACCGTGGTGTCGAGATCGATGTCCACGCCGGAACTGGCGATGTTGAGCGTGTTGGCCTGGATGTCGACCACGCTTGCGGCGTTGGTCGTGTTGATCGCGCCGTTGTAGGTCTGATTGCCCGTGGTCCGGATCGTGCCGGTCAGCGTCGTGACACCGCCGTTGTCGACGATGGCGCCGGAAAGGGTGAATGCGCCGACATAAACGAAAGTGTCGCCGCCCACGCCGCCGGTCAGGTTGCCCACGCCGGTGAAGGGGAGTGCGCCCGCCGTTCCCGCATTCACCCCGGTGAGGGCGAATATCTGCCCGCTGTTCACCCCGGTGAGGGTGGTGGCCGTGCCGTTGCCGACCAAGGTGTCGATGTTGTCGAAGTTGGCCTGAGCAAGGCTGGTAAGACCGGTGGCCGTCTGTGCTTGTTGGTTGAACGAGACTGTGCCGGTGTAGCCCGCGTAGTTCAGCGTGCTGCCGGCGGCAAATGTGACATCCGGCGTGACGGCTGGATTAGTGCCCGCAAGCGCCAGGGTGCCGCCACTGATGGTGATGTTCTCGGCGACGGCGACGCTCTGGATGGTCAGTGTCGAGTTGGCTGCCACGCTGGTTGCCCCGGCTGTGGTCCCCAGCGCATTGGCATGGGCCGCAACCAGGGTGCCGCCGCTGACGGTGGTGGTGCCCGTGTAGGTGTTGGCCCCGGACAGGGTGGTCGTGCCGGTCGTGGTCTTGTTCGCGCCTGCCGTGCCGCCCAGGATGGCGCTCACCGTGCCGCTTTGCAGGTCGTAGGCGGCCGTGCTGGCCAGGGTGCCGGTGCCGGTGATAGAGCCGCCGCCTTGCAGCGTGACCGAGGCCACCGTGTCGTTGAAGGCGTTCATGGCCAGGATCGCTGCGGCGCCGTTGACGGTGACCGCCGTGGCGTCGGCCAGGACATCCGATCCGCCCAGGGCCAGGGTACCGGCGTTGATCGTGGTGGCGCCGGTGTGGGTGTTGGCCTGGTTCAGGGTCAGCGTGCCCGAGCCTGTCTTGGTCAAACCGCCGATCCCCGTGATCACTCCGGATTGAGTCGCCGCGCCCGAGTTGTTGATCGTCAGCAAACCGCCGTTCGTGTTGATCGCTCCGAGGGACAGGGTCGCGGCGTTGAGCGTCAGGGCGCCGCCGGCGGTCGTGACGCTGGAGCCGGTGGACCGGATATTGCTGGCCGCCGTCACCGAAACGCTGTTGCCGCCGGACGAACCGAAGTTCACGTCGGCATTGAAGATCACATCACGGCTGGCCTGGAGCGTGTAAGCCGCATTCCCGGCCAGGCTGGCGGCCAGAACGTAGTAGTCGTTGCCATCCAGCGCCTGGAATGGATTGGCCGAATCCTCCGTCGCCCCAGCCTGAATGGCGCCGACATACAGGTCGTTCGGGTCGAGCAGCACCGTGCCCACCCGGCCGTTCGCCGCGCCCACGTCAACCGTGCCGGCGAAGGTGAGGTTCTGCTTGCCCGACACCTCGACGAAACCGCCATCGCCCAAGCCGGCGCCGCGTGCGAAGGTTGCGCCGTAGTAACGGGTGGCGGCGTCGGCCCAGACGATGACCTTGCCGCCGTCGCCGTCCACGCCGGCGTCGGCCTTGATCTGCACGTCCTGGCCGACATAAGTGCGAGTAGCGTTTTGAACTTCCGGGTTGTTGCCCTGGAAATCACCGCCGATCAGAACTTCGCCGCCGCCGGTGGTGCCGGAAGCGTCGATGCGGGTTCCGTCGAACAGGCCGACCTTGTCGCCCAGCACTTCGACCGTGCCGCCATGGCCAGTGGCACTGGAGACATCCAGCCTGCCGCTGTTGGCGACCACACCCGCTTCGCCACCGACCAGCATGATCTTGCCGTCGCGCTCGATGAGCCCCTTCGCTTCGACCACGCCTGAGTTGTTGACCACCGTGGCCATGACGTCACCGGCGCTCTTGGCACCCAGATAGACCAGGCCGCCGTCGGCCCGGATCAAGCCCTTGTTTTCCGCCAAGGCGTTTACCGCCGCCTCGTCGACCACAACCTTGAGGAGGCCGTCGCCGGCGGTGTCGAGGGTCACCTTGTTGCCGGCGGCGAGCGCCACACTGCCGAGCCGGGCGACGATGACGCCTTCGTTGCGCACTTGGGGGGCGAGCAGGGCGACGTAGCCGTGATCGGCGGCGCGGATTTCGCCGAGGTTGATGACGACGCCGGAAGCACCGCCGTTGCCGAAGATACGGCGGCCGGCGAGGAAATCGGCATCGGAAATATCCAGGGTGGCGGCGACCAGGCCGCCGACATCGACGCGGGCGGTGGCGCCGAACAGGACGCCGCTGGGGTTGATCAGGAAGACCTGGCCGTTGGCGGTGAGCCGGCCGAAGATTTGCGAGGCATCGGAACCGAGTATCCGGTTGAGCGCGACCGCCTGGGCATTGGGCTGGCTGAAGTTGACGTGGGCGGCCGCGCCGATGTTGAAGCTGTTCCAGTTGGCCACCAGGTTCTGGCTGGCCTGGTCGATCCGCATATAGGCGCCGGACTGGGAGATGGCGCCGCTGCCCGCAGTGATGCTGCCGCCCGTGGGCAGGGCATTGGGGTCGAGGGCACAGGCCTGGCTGGCGGCGGTGAGTATCAGTGCGGAGAGCAGGGCGGAGAGTGTCGGGTGTGGCCGGAAAACCGTCTTCTTGCCGGCGGCCAGGCGGGTATTGGAGATTTTTCGAGTGGCCTCAGCTTCGCAGGCACGATGATTGTTTTTCATGACGATCTCCTGAACGTCCTATCAGCGTAGCCACCCGCCGGAAGGCCGCAAGGCGTCATGGTACGCGCATACCATCAGGCGTGAATCGGTGCGCGCGGCGCACCCTACGGCTGTCATGCATCAGCCGTAGGAGCGGGGGCGCTAACCGTCATGGCCGGATGGCCACCCCGGAAAATGAAACCCGCCGTAGGAGCGGCCTCGGCCGCGATGCGCCGGCAGGCGCAAAGGTGAGACGTGTGACCTTGGCGAGCGTCGTCCCTTTGCGCCTGCCGGCGCATCGC
>JAUYFG010000165.1 GCA_030690985.1 Pseudomonadota bacterium | reverse complement strand
GGACTTCAGCAGCAAGGACGGATCGGGGAAGGGGGCGCTCGCCATCCCCTTCTTATACCGTTCAGCATGGCGCTTGTCCAGCAACCTCGCTTAACCCGTTGTGTCACTTATGGATTTGGGATGGGGCAAATTAGCCCTGCCGGCCAACCTCTGGGGGCTGTACGAAATGCATGGCAATCTCTGGGAATGGTGCGCGGATGACCAGCGGGTGTACGCGGATCGGCCGGAGGCCGATCACGGGGGGGAGAAGGGCGGGAGCGTGGCCCGGCGTGTCGCGCGCGGCGGCTCATGGAGCAGCAACGCCGGGGGCGCGCGCTCCGCCTACCGCGACGCCATCCAGCAACACTACAGCGCCGGCAACCTGGGTTTCCGCTTTGCCCTGATGTCCACAGAGCCCGCGTAGGATGGGTTGAGCGGTAGCGAAACCCATCAATCCCAAGGTGGCCACGAAGATGGGTTTCGCTATCGCTCAACCCATCCTACTGCGAGCTGGTTATTCATTTAACACATAATCATGTGCTACTCTGCCCGCGGTATTCATCAGGCAAGGGAATAACCATGTCCACCACTGTCAACTTCACCGGTTCCGTCGACCGCGATCTGCTCAAGCGCGCCAAGGTGGTGGCGGCGAAGGCGGAAACTTCGATCAATGCCTTGTTCAATGCCGAATTGCGCCATCTGGTGGAAACCTTCGAGGCGGCGGAGGCGGGCGGCAATCAGAACTTCCGGGCTTTGCTGGATTTCTCGCTGGGACGCGCGGATGACCGGGCGACGCTGGCGCGTCTGGGTATAAGCAGCGAGGAAGACCTGTTCTTGCTGATGGCGCAGGCGCATCTGCCCATGCCGCGCCTGCCGGAGGCCACCACGCGGGCGATGGTGGAGAGCCTGAACGCCCTGGCCGGCTGAGCGACGACGATGTCTTCGGCTATCGCCCTGCTGCCCGATGCCGGGCCGTTGATTACGCTGGCTTATGCGGAGGCGCTGGATCTGTTGTTGCAGCCCGGCTGGACGGTGGAAATCGTCGACATGGTGCTGCACGAAGTGACTCGGAACGAAACGCCGACCAGTCGCGCCATCGGTGAGTGGGTGGCGGCCAGGCGCTTGCCGATTCGTGCCACGCAGTTGTTCCGGCAATACCAGGTAACGCTGGCCGAGGCGGCTTCGCCCCCTGCGAAAGCCAATCTGGGTGAATTCGCCATCCAGGAAGCCATGAACCAGTTTGCCGTTCTCAGCCCGCCGCGCACCGGGGTATTCCTGTTCGAGGACCACAAGATCGCGCGGGCCGGATTCCTGCTGCCGGACAACGCCCGCAAGGTGAGCACCCGCGCTTTTCTGCTGTTTCTGGAACAGCGCGGCTGGCTGGATTCAGCCGCCGAGATCGAGCGCCGAGCCATCCAGAATGGCCGCAGCTTCTCGCGATTGCGGTTTCCGCCGGCGTAGTTTGTAGCCCTTCTCTGTAGAATGGCCAAATTAGCCATTTCACGGAGTTCACCATGATTACCGTCACCTCAGTTGAAGCGCAGAGCCGTTTTGGTGAGTTGATCGACCGCTCGCAGCGCGAGCCGGTGGAAGTGACCCGGCGCGGCCGCACGGTGGCCTATGTGGTTTCCCAACATGACATGCAGGAGTTGGTCGATGTGCGCAAGCGGCGTGAGGAAGCGGCGCGCTGGTTTGCCGGTTATCGCCAGAAGCTTGCCAGCGAAGCGGATGCCGGCTTGCCCGCGCTGAGCGATGCCGACATCAACCGCCTGGTGCATGAGCTTCGCTAGGCTGCTGGTGATCGACACCGGGGTACTGGTCAGCGCGGCCATCCGCCCGGAATCGATTCCCGCTCTGGCGCTGGAAAAAGCGCTGCTGCATTTTGATGTCGCCGTTTCCGACGAGACTTTGGATGAGTTGACCACGGTGCTCGGTCGGCCGAAGTTCGATGGCTACGCGACTCCGGAAGCACGGCAGGCATTCATCGAAGGGTTCCGCGCCCGCACGCGGCGCTTCGTTGTCACTCAAGTCGTGAGTGATTGCGCCGACCCGAAAGACAACAAATTTCTCGCGCTGGCGGAAACCGCCGGGGCCGAGTTGATCATCGCCAGCGACCCGCATCTGACCGACATGCATCCCTGGCGCGGCATTCCCATCCTGCCGCCGGCGGCTTTCCTGGTGGGGATACGCTGACTGATCGCTCGATGCGCGATGGCTGCGGCGGGTCTCCTGAAATCCTCCCGGCCCCCCTTTGGGAAAGGGGGGCAGCGCCGCGCTTATTCCTCCGGCGCTTCCTCGTGCCGGGGTGCCAGGCCCGCCAGCATCGCTTTCCGGGTTTCCGGCGTTTCCAGGCTGATGCGGCCGAGGGTGCCACTGCGGTATTCGGTGAGGAATTGCATGGCGGCCTTTTCCAGGTCCAGCTCGCCGCCGCGTCCCTTGATGATGCAGCCGCGCTTTCTCGCCACGCCTTCCAGGACGCCGGGGGCGTCCAGGCCGGCGAGGTTCAGGCCGTAGCGGGCGGTGATGGCTTCCGGGTAGCGGGCGAGGAGGATGCCGGCGAGGTGGGTGGCGACTTCTTCGTCGATCACCGCATTGCGGCCGATGGCGTGGCAGATGGCGAGCATGAAGCCGTCGCTGTCGATTTCGATTTTCGGCCACATCAGGCCGGGGGTATCGACCAGGGTGAGGCGCGGGGTGAGGGTGATGCGCTGCTGCGATTTGGTGACGGCGGGTTCGTCGCCCACCGCCGCCACCTTGCGTTTCACCAGGGCGTTGAGCAGGGTGGATTTGCCGACGTTGGGGATGCCCATAATCATGACGCGCAGGGGCTTGAAGTTGTCGTCACGGTGCGGCGCGAGGGATTGGCACAGGGCCGGCAGGCGGGCGACATCGCTCGCTTTCTTGGCCGAGATCGCGACCGCCTTGACGTTTTTCTGGGCATTGAAGAAGGCCAGCCAGGCCTTGGTGGCAACCGGGTCGGCGAGGTCGGCCTTGTTCAGCAGTTTCAGGCAGGGGCGCTGGCGGAAGCTGCGCAGTTCGTCGATCAGCGGATTGCTGCTGGCCTCCGGCAGGCGCGCATCGAGGACTTCGATCACCACGTCGATATTGGCCATGGTTTCCGCCGCTTTCTTGCGCGCGGAAGTCATGTGACCGGGGAACCACTGGATAGGCATGGCGGGGGGCGAATAAGGAAATGGCGCGGATTATCCCGCATGAGGTGGCGCTTAGTGGCGCTTAACGGCGCTTAACGTGCCAATGCCGGGGTAACGCCCCGTGCTAACCTCGCGCCCATGCTTAGCTACCGCCACGCCTTCCACGCCGGCAATCATGCCGACGTCCTCAAACACGCCGTCCTGATTGCGTTGCTCGACTACCTCAACCAGAAGGACAAGCCCTGGTGGTACATCGACAGCCACGCCGGGGCGGGCATTTACGACCTGCACGGCGACTACGCGCGCAAGACCGGCGAGTTCGACACCGGCATCGGCCGCTTGTGGGAACGCACCGATTTACCACCGATGTTGGCAAGTTACGTCGAGCTGGTGCGCGGCCTCAATCCGGATGGGCGTTTGCGCCTCTACCCCGGTTCGCCCTGGTGCGCGCTGCAACGCGCCCGAGCCGAAGACCGTTTGCGCCTGTTCGAACTGCACAGCAGCGATCACTGTTTGTTGAGCAGCACGTTCAGCGAGTCCAGCCGCCAGGTGAGGGTCGAGGCGACGGACGGCCATGCCGGCCTGAAATCGGTGCTGCCACCGCCGACCCGGCGCGCCCTGGTGCTGATCGACCCGTCCTACGAGATCAAGAGCGATTACCCGCGCACTGTGGAGGCGCTCAAGGACGGCCTCACGCGTTTTGCCGGCGGCACCTACATGGTCTGGTATCCGCTGTTGCAGAAGCCGGACGCGCGCCAATTGCCGTCGCGCCTGAAAGCCGCGCGCCCGCCGGGCTGGCTCAACGTGACCCTGACCGTGCACTCGCCCCTGAAGGATGGCTTCGGCATGCACGGCAGCGGCCTCTACATCGCCAACCCACCCTGGACCCTGCCGGCCATGCTGGAGGCGACCCTGCCCTGGCTGGTGAAAACCCTGGGCCAGGACGCAGGGGCGAGCTACACGCTGGAACATGAAATTCCGTGAGGTAGCGCCGGCGTCTCGCCGGCTCTGCCTTTCCGATCAAGCGAACGGGCAGGCGGGATACCTGCGCTACAAGGATGCGCTGTGCTCGCGGCGTCGCTTCCTGATTGCCGCCGCTGGTGGCCTGGCCGCCCTGTTCGCCCCGGCCGGCACGCTTGCCGCAACCGCCAACCCCTGGCCGGTGCTGGCGGCGGCGCAAGATCACCTGTTCCCTTCCGAACCCGGCGCGCCCGGTGCCCGCGAGATTCGCGCCCTGGCCTATCTGCAAGGCGTGCTCGCCGACCCGCGCGGCGACCGCGAGGAACAGCGCTTCATCCTGAAAGGGGTGGACTGGCTGGAAGACCTCAGCCGGCAACGCCACAAGGTTTCCTTCGTCGATCTCGACCCGGTCCGGCGCGAACAGGTGCTGCGCGAGGTGGCCGGTTCGGGCAAGGGCGAAAACTGGATTTCCACCTTGTTGCTGTATCTCTGCGAAGCGCTGCTCACCGACCCGGTCTATGGCGGTAATCCGGACGGCATCGGCTGGGCCTGGCTGGAGCATCAACCGGGGTTTCCCAGGCCGACGCCGGAGAAACGCTACGGAGTGCTGAAATGAGCGCGCAGTTATGACTGATTACGACGCCGTCATCATCGGCAGCGGCGCCGGGGGCGGGGCGGTGGCCTGGCGCCTGGCGCGGGCGGGCAAGCGGGTGCTGGTGCTGGAGAAGGGGCCGTGGTTTACCGAGGCCGATTACTTCAAGGACGAGCTGGCCTGCTGCCGGCGTAGCGTCTACACGCCGGATTTGCGTGAAGAACGCCATGTGATCGAGGAGGCCGCCGGCCGTGGCTGGAGTGCCATGCCGACCAACGAATCGGGCTGGGATTTCTGGAACGGCAATGTCGTCGGCGGTTCCAGCAACTTCATGTCCGGCTTCTTCCATCGCCTGAAGCCCGTCGATTTCCGGTTGCGTTCCGAATTTGGCCCGATTCCCGGCGCCAACGTGGTCGACTGGCCGATTTCCTACGCGGACCTGGAACCGTATTACACCGAGGTGGAAAGCGTGGTCGGCATCTCCGGCCGGGTGGTGCAACACCCCTTCCTGGAGCCGCGTTCGACCCCGGATTTCCCCTACCCGCCCACCGCTGAACACCCGCTTTCCGCCTGGATCGACAGCGCCTGCGACAAACTCGGCTACCGCTCCCTGCCGCTGCCGCGCGCCGTCCTGTCACAGCCCAAGGGGCAGCGGCGGTCTTGCGAATACGCCGGTTATTGCGGCAGTTATGGCTGTTCCAGCGGTGCCAAAGGCAGTTCCCGCGCCGCCCTGCTGGATGACGCCGTGGCCAGCGGCCGCTGCGAAATCCGCCCGCACAGCCAGGTGTTCCGGCTAGTCAGCGATGCGAAAGGTCGGGTCAAAGCGGTCGAGTATTTCGACCAGATGGGGAAGAAACAGCGGGTGACCGGCAAGATTTTCGTGGTTGCCTGCCAGGCCATCGAAACTTCCCGCCTGCTGCTTTCCAGCACCGGCCCACGCCACTCGCAAGGCCTGGGAAATCGCACCGGCCAGGTCGGCCGCAATCTGATCTTCTCCGCCGGCGGCGTCAGCCACGGCCGCCTGGTTTTTGACGAACTCGGTGAACAGCGGGCTAGCGAGGCGCGCGTGGTCGGCCCCTTCGTCAACCGCACCCTGCATGACTGGTATGTGATCGACGACCCTGAACTCGGGCGCATCAAGGGCGGCGTGCTCGACTTCCTCATGGCGCATCCCAATGCTGTTTCCCGTGCGCTGTCGGAACGCCGTGACGAGAACAACAACCTGATCTGGGGCAGCGCCTTCAAACGCCGCCTGGAGACCGCCATTCGTGGCGAGCGCCGCATCGACTGCGAAGCCTTCGCCGACTGGCTGCCCACCGATAACGGCCTGGTCGGCTTGTCCAGTCGGGTGAAGGACAAGTGGGGGCGGCCGGTAGCGCGCATCCGCCTGGCGCCGCATCCGCACGACCTGAAAGTCGGGCGCTACCTGGCCGAACGCGGTGCGCAGGTGTTGCGGGAATTGGGTGCGAAAGACGTGACGGTAGGCGTCTCCGACTCGCCGCCGCCCAATCTGGTGGCCGGCGGCTGCCGCTTCGGCCGCGACCCGCGTACCTCGGTGCTCGACCCGGATTGCCGCATGCACGGCGTCGACAACCTGTTCGTCGCCGACGCCAGCTTCATGCCCACCGGCGGCAGCGTGCCCTATACGTGGACGATCTACGCGAACGCGCTGCGAGTGGCGGACAAGATCGCGGCGCAACTGTAGCGCCGGCATCCTTGCCGGCAGGCCGGCTGGAAGCCGGCGCACCATTTACCCTGGAAAAACGGGGGCAGGTCCATCAAAACGCGCTACTCCCCGAGCAGTAAGGTGGCGTAGCAATCCCCACCCATACGCGGATCGCGCCAGACATGCGCCGCCACTTCGCAGCCACCGGCCAGCGCGTCTTTGGCCAGACTTTCCGCCCGCCGCATTTCCGCTTCCGAAGGCATGTCTCCGGAACAAAGCGCCAGCAGCGCCCGTGTGCCGTGCATGCCTTGCAGCAGCGGGTCTCCCAGCACACGTAGGGCGGATGAGCCGGCGTCTTCTTGCCGGCGTTATCCGCCGAATGCCGAACATTCGGCGGAAGGCGCGATAAAGCCGCTTTTACGCCCTACGCGTGCTGGCCGTAGGAGCGTCCTCGAATGAATCCAGGGTCAACCCAGCTGCCAATCAAGTCGAATGCACAGCTTAAATCCAGT
>JAUYFG010000089.1 GCA_030690985.1 Pseudomonadota bacterium | reverse complement strand
TTGAATTACCGTCATTCCCGCGCAGGCGGGAATCCAGTGCGTTCATCAAATCAGTTTTTTAAAGGCCTGATTAGACGGAGGAAACTGGATTCCCGCCTGCGCGGGAATGACGGCTGAAGGTCAGAACAAATTTGCCGTGGTGCTTCGTCCTGTCCACCTCGACCCCGCCCTGATCGGCCAGCCCCTACCCTGGGATGTGTATTCCGAGTCCGGCGTTCTGATCGCCGGCGCCGGCCTGGTGCTGGCCGATGCGGCGCAATTCAACCGGCTCGCCGCGCGCGCGTTGTTCCGCGAGGGGGAGGGTGGCGATGCAGCCGATACGCCGCTGGATCGCCTGACCGAACTGGCAAAACAAGCCGAGACCTGTCTGAAGCATCCTGAGGCGGACGCAATTCGATTCGTGGCGCGCGCACTGCTCGCCGTGCAACGCGCCGATAGCGATGCCTGCCTGGGCTATGCCACGCTGGCGCCGCTGGCGCGCCCCAGTGTGGGCCATGCCTTGCGCGTGCTCTTCGTCACCAACGTGCTGGCGGAACAACTGGATTTCAGCGCGGCCGATCAAGAGAGCCTGGCGGCGGCGGCGCTGACCATGAACGTCGCCAGCCTTGATCTGCATGATCGGCTGCATGCCTATGCCGGCGTCGTGCCGGAAGCTGATCGGGCGGCGCTGCGCGGCCATCCGCAAGCCAGCGCTGACCGGCTGGAGCGGGCCGGCGTGGCTGATGTGCTGTGGCTGGACGCGGTACGCCAGCATCACGAGAACATGGACGCCGGCGGTTATCCCGGTGGCCTCCCAGGCAGCGCGATTTCACTGGCCGCACGGGTGTTGCGGGTGGCGGATTTCTATTGCGCCAAGATCAGTGGCCGCCATTTCCGGCCGCCCAAATCGGCCAGCTTCGCCTTCCAGGAGTTGTTTGGCCGGGAAAAGGCGCAACTGGACAGCCAGATCGCCACCTTGTTGCTGCGGCGCATGGGCATCTACCCGCCCGGCAGCCTGGTGCGCCTGGCAAGCCGCGAGACCGCCTGCATCGCGCGTCGTGCGCAAGACGGCGCGGCGCGTTGGGCGGTGAGCGTTCTCGACGCGCGCGAACGCGCCCTGGAGTCTCCCCATGCGCGGGATGTCTCCAGGCGCAATCACGCCATCATCGGTACGGCCGACCGCCAGCCGGGATGGCCGACGATCAACTGGATGGCGGTCTGGGGGTATTGATGAACCTGTTGCCTTACGTTTTCGATGCCACGCGCGAGAATTTCGATCAGATGGTGCTGGGCAATTCCGCGCGCGGCCTGGTGCTGGTGCATTTCTGGAGCCCCAAGGCCGGTCCCTGCCTGGTGCTGATGCCACGCCTGGTGAAGTTGGCCGCTGAATATGGCGGGCGTTTCCTGTTGGTGATGGCGAATACCGAGGCGCTGGGCCGGCGGGTCCGCGACCTCGGCGTGACCAGTGTGCCGACGGTGAAGTTCTACCTGCGCGGCGAGGTGGCGCACAGCATCCACGGCGCCGAGCCGGACAGCACTTTTCACGCGGCATTGAGCCTTTTCCTGGCCGGCGACCACGAGCAGCAGCGCATGGCAGCCTTGCGCGCGCATCAGGAAGGGCGCACGGCGGAGGCCATCGCCATGTTGGCGCAGGCCGCCGTGGAGGCGCCGGAAGACCTGGCGGTGGCCCTGGATCTGGCCAAGCTGCTAACCCTGGACGGGCGCCCGGACGCGGCGCTGGCGCTGCTCTCGGCGTTGCCCCCCGAGGCACGGCGACGGCCGGACATCGCGCCCTTGTTGATTCATCTGGAACTGATCGTCGCGGCCGCTTTGGAGCCCGTTCCGGAGGCCACCACAGATAGGCCGGAGGCGCAGTTGTCCGAGGCCGCGCGCGCCCTGCTCGATGATCGGATGGAGGCTGCGCTGGAGCAATTATTGGCGTTGGCCCGCACGGCGCCCGGTTTCCGTGACGACATTGGCCGCCGTGGCCTGATTTCTCTGTTCGCGCTGCTCGGTGGCGAGCACGAATTGACCCGGCGTTATCGTTCGCGCCTGGGCGAGTTGGTGACATAACGCGTGGCGACATGACTTCGCCCTGGCGCGCGGATTTCACCGCCACCACGCCGTTTCACCACCTCGCCCACCTTGCCGAACCTCTGGCCGGCAGCGATTGGCCGACGTTGCAGCGGCTCAATACCCTGGCTGAGGCACAGGGGCTGATTAATGCGGCGGGCCTGCCCTTGCGTTTCGCCGCCCAGCAGGTGCGTTGCGGACAATGGGATTACGAGGCGGGCATCCTTGCCAGCGGCGCGGTGCCCAGCCGCGAGGACAACTGGCATGACCTGCTCAATGCCCTGACCTGGCTGGCGTTTCCCCACGCCAAGGCGGCGCTCAACGCGGTGCAGTGCGGTGAGCTGGGGCAAAGGCGGGAGGTGACGCAAAGGCGGGAGGTGACACAAAGGCGGGAGGTGACACAAAGGCGGGAGGTGACACAAAGGCGGGAGGTGACACAAAGGCGGGAGGTGACGCAAAGGCGGGAAGCCGCGCGCGGCCCGCTTTCGGATGCCGCTGTAGCGCAGGCGTCTCGCCTGCATCGACCGTCGAGGTGGGAAGCAAGGCGAGGCCCGCTTTCGGATGCCGCTACCCTGTTCGACGAAAGTGGACTGCTGCTGCTGGGTTGTGACGATGAGTTGGCCGAGTTGCTGGCGGCACGGCGCTGGCAGGAGGCATTCGTGGCCAGGCGACCTGCCTGGCAAGACGTGCGCGTCTATGCCTTCGGCCATGCGGTGCTGGAAAAACTGCTGGCGCCATGGCCGGGTATTACCGCCAAGTGCCTGTTTTTGCAGGTGGATTCTCTGCCCGAAGCGGGCTCGCCGGCGGCTTGGCTGGATGCCGCCCTGGCCGAGGCATGGCGTGATGGCCGCGTCAGCCGCCCCGCCGAGCTGTTTCCCCTGCCGGTGTTGGGGGTGCCTGGCTGGTGGCCGGCCAACAACGACGCGGCGTTTTACCAGGACAGCAAAGTGTTCCGACCCTTTCCTGGCGTTGCGAATGAGGTAACCCGGTCGGCATAGAATGGCGCCTCTCCCGACCCGGAAAATAGCCTAACAAATGGGCTCTATGTGATTTTGCGTGGGCGAGGCAGCAAACATCACCCGTCATTCCCGCGCAGGCGGGAATCCAGTTCGTCAATCTAACTGGGGTTAAAGGCAAGTTAGCCCTACGAACTGGATTCCCGCCTTCGCGGGAATGACGGTATTTACCCACTGCATTTCACATAGAGCCAACAAATGTCCGGCAATCCTCCTGCCAGCAGCCACGACAATGGCGTGCTGGCGCACATGGTCTCGGCCAAGCTGGCGCTCGCCGCTCTGGCGCTGGCCCTGGCTTTCGCGGTTTTGCTGGCGACGCATTTCTGGCAATTGCAGCAAGCTTTTCAGGAAAGCCTGGTGGCCAAGGTGCAGATCACCGCGATCCGCGCCGGCGACACGCTGAAGCGGAGAGAGCGCCTGGAGGCCACGGCAATCCTCCAGTCCTTGCGCGGGGCAGCGGAGATAGACGCCGCCAGCCTGTTCACTCCAGAGGGATTCAAGCTGGCCGAGTACCGCCGCGATAAGCGGGACCATTCGCCGGAACTCGATGCCCAGGGCACCTGGTGGACCCTGATTCAGCGCCAACCCTTGCTGGAGAATGGCCAGATCATTGGCTATCTGGTGGTCAATGCCAGTCTTGATGCAATGGCGCGGCGTCTGGCCTGGTTCTTTGGTATCGGCCTGGCCACCGTATTGATCGGCCTGGGTGTGGCCTGGAGCGTATTCGTGGGATTGCGCCGCAAGGTCAGCGATACCGAGGAGGACTTGCGCCGCATGGCCTGGTACGACCCGGTTACCAGGCTCCCCAATCGCAATCTGTTCATGCAGCGCTTGCGTGAAGCCGTGAACGAGGCGCGCGAGGACCGGCGCGGCATGGCGGTGTTGTTCATCGACCTGGACAACTTCAAGCTGGTCAATGACACCCTGGGCCACGAGGCCGGCGATGTCTTGCTGGTGACCGTGGCGGAGCGTCTGCGCAGCCTGCTGCGGGCGGGCGATTCGGTGTGCCGCCTGGGGGGCGATGAGTTTGTCATCCTGTTGCATCCGTGCGGGCGCAGCGAGGCGCAGACGGTGGCGGAACGTGCGCTGGAAACCATCGGCCTGCCGGTGTCGGTGTACGAACAGGAGGTCTATGTCGGCGGCAGCATCGGCATCGCCCGCTTCCCCGAGGATGGTATGGATGCCACGGCCCTGCTGCGCTGCGCGGATACGGCCATGTACCAGGCCAAGGACAACGGCCGCAACAACTTCCAGTTCTATACCTCGGACATGAACCTGAAGGCCTTGCAGCATTTCGCCATCGAAACCAGCCTGCGCCGCGCGCTGGAACGCGATGAAATGCTGCTCTACTACCAGCCCCTGGTGGATGTGGAAACGCGCGCCATCGTCGGTGTGGAAGCCCTGTTGCGCTGGAAATCGGAAGAGTTCGGTACTTTCGCTTCCAGCGATTTCATTGCCATCGCCGAGCAATCCGGGCTAATCAACCAGCTCGGCCTCTGGGCGCTCAACGCCGCCTGCCGGCAGATGCGCGCGTGGCGCGAGGCGGGCATTAGCGGTCTGACCGTGGCGGTGAACCTGTCGCCGCGCCAGTTCCATCACGGCGATCTGGTCGCTCAGGTACGCAACGCGCTCATGGAAAGCGGCCTGGAGCCCGGCGCGCTGGAACTGGAAATCACTGAAAGCGTGCTCATCAAGCACAACATGGAAGCCATCGAAAAACTCACCGAATTGGCCGATCTGGGTGTGAAACTGGCGATCGACGACTTCGGTACCGGCTATTCCTCGCTGTCCTATCTCAAGCGCCTGCCCATCCACCGACTCAAGATCGACAAGAGTTTCGTGCAGGAGAGCCATATCGACCCGGACGACGCCGCCATCGCCACCGCCATCATCGGCATGGCGGCGGGCCTGGGCATCGAGGTGACGGCGGAAGGTGTGGAAAACGAGGAACAACTCGCCTTCCTGAAACAAGCCGGCTGCCAGATCGTGCAGGGCTATTACTTTGGTTCGCCGCTACCGGCGGAGGACCTGGCGAAACTGGTACGGCAGGTGCGGGCGTAGGATGTGGTGAGCGCAGCGAACCGCATCGCAAGGCGTGGCCGTTGCCAGATTCGGTTAGCTGCGCTCACCACA
>JAUYFG010000087.1 GCA_030690985.1 Pseudomonadota bacterium | reverse complement strand
AAGAACGGCATCAGCCACCGGGGCCAGGCATTGCGGTCGCTGGCGGAAAAGTTGGCGGCGCTGGAGGCGTAGGCCGGGGTAGAAGCGTAGTGGCGTAGGTTGGGCAAAGCGTAGCGTGCCCAACATGCAACGGTTATCTGTTGGGCACGCTGCGCTTTGCCCAACCTACGCTTCTACCCCGCCCCCAACCCGCTCCAACTTCGCCAGCAGTTCCCCCGCGCGTTTTTCGTGCGGCGCCGCGCGGCGGGCGGTCTGGATGCAGTCCAGGGCTTCCTTGGCCAGGTGCAGGTCGCGACCGCGCTGTTCCATGTAGCTGATCAGCAGATAGGCGTGGTTGAGCAGCAGGCGCGGGTTGGCCGGGATCTTGTGGCGCGCTTCGCGCAGCAGGGCGAGGGCTTCGTCGAGTTTGCCCTCGCGCGACAGGCGCACGCCCTTGTCCATGATTTCCAGAGCGGATCGGGTGGCATCGATCACCAGTTTCACCCCTTCCTCCTCGCGTCCCGCCTCGGCGTAGAGGGCGCGCACCCGGTTCGCGTAGTCGGGGTGCTCGTGGTGGTTGGCCAGCAGGCTGGAGAACAGCGCATCGGTGGTTTCACTATCCCCCAGTTGCATCAGCGGCGCGGCCAGGTCGAAGGCCATTTCCGCCGGCAAGCGGTGAGCGTCGTCACGCAGGCTGGGCGCCAGCTCCTCCAGCAGTTTGCGGGCGGCCTGCTCGTCGCCGGTTTTCAGGCGGATCGGGATTTCCATTGCCCGCGCCAGGAATTGCGCATTGCTGTCGCTTTTCATGTCGCCGGCGAGGCGGCCGATCACCTTGGCGGCCTCGCCATTCTCGTCGCGCGCCAGGAATACGCGCGCCAGGTTGAGATAAGGCTCCACCGATGCACGCGGAGAATTGCGCGCCAGTTCGATGCTGCGGCCGAAGGCCCGCACGGCCGTCTCCAGGTCGCCGCGTCGGGCCGCCACCTGGCCCAGGCTGGATTGCCGGGTGGCGACGTGGGGCGACACCGAGAGCGCGCGTTCCAGTGCCACCTGGGCGCCATCCAGGTCACCCAGGCTTTCCAGCGTGCGCGCCAGCCAGTCGTGCGCGTCCAGGTAAGAGCGGCTGCCATCGGTCACTTGCAGCAGATGCTGGAGGGCTTCATCCAGTCGGCCCTCCTGGAACAGGAGGCGCGCCATGCCGAGGCGCGCCCAGGGCAGATCGCGCTGGTTCAGGGCATCCTCGAATACGACGCGAGCCTGATCCAGGTCGCCGGAAAGTTGCGCGAGTTCCGCCTTCAGGCGTTTCAGATCCCAGGTATGCGGGGTGGTTGTGGCAAGCGTCTGGTCGACCAGGCGTATGGCCTTGAGGTATTCGTGGTCGCGCATCGCCTGCTCGATCGGCGCCAGCACTTTCTTTTTGTCCATCTGGCGTTGCAGGCGGGTAAACAGCAGCGTTTCCGTGATCGGCTTGACCAGATAGTCGTCGGGCCGCGTTTCGGCGCTGCCCATGACCATTTCCGAGGTCTTTTCCGCGCTGACCATGAGCCAGACGCAATGCGGCGCAATGAGGCGGCGCAGGCGCGCTTCTTCCAGTACCTGCTGGCCGTTCTTGCCCTGGCCGAGGTGGAGATCGCAGAGCACGGCGTCGTAACGATGTTTCTCCAGCATCACCAGGGCATGGCCGCCGCTGCCGGCGAAGTCGATGCGGGTGGTGCCGGCGCGGCCGAGGATGTCGCGCAGAATGCCGCGCATGCCTTCGTAGTCTTCGATGACAAGAAACGATTTTTTCGAGAAATCCGGGCGCGGGAGGTCGTGGATTTTCATGGCCGTTCTCAGGGCAATTCCAGACAGAAACAGCCGCCGCCCAGCTGGCCGCCATTCTCCAGGTGGGTGCAGCCGCTGCGCTCGCCATTGCGGTGCAGGCCGGCCACCACGGTGGCGAAATACAGCCCCAGCCCGGTGCTGCCGGTTTCGAAGCTGACCCCACGGTCGCTCGATGTGCCCTGTTGCAGCAGGAAATCGGGGAAGCCCGCACCGTTGTCCTCCACCCGGATCGTGATGCCGCCGCGCGGGTCGGCCGCGATCAGGCAATGCACACTATCGCGGGTGTAGCGCAGGGCGTTGTGCAGCGCCTGCACCAGTACCCCGAGGATCAACTCGTAATCGACCCAACCGTAGAGACCGTCCGGGCACTCGTATTCCAGGGCGATGCCGTTCGAATCGGCCAGATTGGCAACACGGGACAAGGCATCGGTCGCGAGATCGGCGAGATTCTGTTCCTGGGGGTCGAACGGATAGAAATCCTGTTCGATCTTGTACAGGGCAAGGAGCTGGATCAGGTGGTCGTTGATGCGCTGGGTTTCGTAGAGCGCCTGGCTGGTCTGCCGGTACAGCGGTGCCGATTGGTCCGGCGCCTGCGCCAGGGCGGATTCGAGAAAATTCGCCATGACCGCCAGGGAATTCTTCATGTCGTGTACCGACGACACCAGAAAATTGGCCATGCTCATGCCGGCTTCGGCATTCAGGAAGGGGCTGTCGCTCATCTTTTCAAGGCCTGTGGCCGGGTTCGCATCGCTCATACTATCGGCATGTCCGCGATTCTCTTTAGCCAAACACCCGCCGTGCAGCCACCGCTCTCGGTCTACGCGCACATTCCCTGGTGCGTGCGCAAATGCCCCTACTGCGACTTCAACTCCCACACCCAGCGCGAGGAAATCCCGGAAGCGCGCTATCTCGATGCCCTCACCCGCGACCTCGAACTGGCCTTGCCCGAAGTGTGGGGGCGCGAGGTAACGAGCATCTTCATCGGCGGCGGCACCCCCAGCCTGTTCACGCCCGCCGGCATCGACCGCCTGCTCACCACGCTGCGCACCCTGTTGCGGGTCTCACCCCTCGCGGAAATCACCCTGGAAGCCAACCCCGGCACCTTCGAGGCGGCGCGCTTTCGCGGCTATCGCGAAGCGGGCGTGAATCGCCTCTCGCTCGGCATCCAGAGCTTCAACCCGGAACACCTGAAGGCGCTCGGCCGCATCCACGACGACCGCGAGGCGCGCGCGGCGGCGGAAGCGGCCATCGGCCTGTTCGAGACAGTCAATCTCGACCTGATGTATGCGCTGCCCGGCCAAAGCCTGGAACAAGCGCGCGCCGACCTGGAAACCGCCCTCGCGCTGGGGCCGGCGCACCTCTCCGCCTACCACCTCACCCTGGAACCCAACACCCCGTTCGCGGCGCAACCGCCGGCCCTGCCCGACGACGATCTATCCGCCGACATGCAGATTCAGGCCGAAGACCTGCTCGTCGCCGCCGGCTACGAGCACTACGAAACCTCCGCCTTCGCGCGTCCGGGATCGCGTTGCCGGCACAACCTCAACTACTGGACCTTCGGCGACTACCTCGGCTTGGGCGCCGGCGCCCACGGCAAACTCACAAGTCGTTCGCCGGGCCGCCCCAAGAACGACTTGGCCCCCGCAGGGGGCGGCTCGGGCGATTTTCCCGAGCCGGGGGCACACCTCTATCACGACCGCATCGAACGCCAGGCCCGCCTGAAGCACCCCAAGGCCTACATGGACGCGGTGTTCGCAAGCCCACCGGGGCATATCGCGGAAACCCGCCAGTTGGACCGCAGCGACCGCGTGTTCGAATTCATGATGAATGCCCTGCGCCTGAACCAGGGCTTCGACCCGCGCCTGTTCGAGGCCCGCACCGGCCTCTCCATCGCCGCCGCCGAAGCCGGGCTGGCGGAAGCGCAACGCCGTGGCTTGCTGGTAAGGGAACTGCACAACGTGCGCCCCAGCGAAACCGGCCGGCGTTTTCTCAATGAGTTGTTGCAGGTATTTCTTTGATCGGGTGGAAGGCGCTGATGTTTTGCCCCGTTCGGGCTGAACCCATCGAATCCGCTCTGGAGCGCCTGGTCGCGTGCTTTTCCGGTTATCGCAGGCAACCACTTGATGTAGTGGTTCGCGATTTCGCGGCATAGGCCTCGGCATAAGTACGCGTAGGGCGGAAAAGCGGCTTTATCGCGCCTTCCGCCGAATGTTCGGCATTCGGCGGATAACGCCGGCAAGAAGACGCCGGCTCATCCGCCCTACGCGTGCTGCGCCCTTC
>JAUYFG010000124.1 GCA_030690985.1 Pseudomonadota bacterium | reverse complement strand
ACCCGCCGTAGGAGCGGCCTCGGCCGCGATGCGCCGGCAGGCGCAAAGGTGAGACGTGTGACCTTGGCGAGCGTCGTCCCTTTGCGCCTGCCGGCGCATCGCGAGCAAGCTCGCTCCTACGGGCATGGCCGTTGTTTCACGTTAATACGGGCGCTTGCCGACAGCTCGCCGGCACTGGCCCATCTTTGGCACGCGTATCGGAATCCTCGACCACGCCGACACGCGTCAGCGCAGATGAATTCCAGTCAGGCAGCTCAGAACTGGTACGTGGCCTGGAGCAGCAGCAGGTTCCATCGCCGCGAGGTGCTGAGCGTGTCCCACACCCCATTGCTCAGGTTATCCGCAGGCGGCAACCAGTTCGTGCCGTCCACGCAGTGCACCTCTCCCGCCAGCAGCCATTGCTGATCCGGACGGTAGCGCAGGCCCATGGACCAATCCTTGGCATAGCGTATCCAGGCTGCCTGGCCTGGGTTGTTGATGGCAAAACTCGTGCCGTCCGGGTCGTTCCTGTCCATTTGATTGACGTCGTAGCGCAGTAACGCTTCCCAGCGTGGCGCGAAACGCCATTGGCCCTGCAAGTACCAGGAGCCGCCGAGGTCGCGGTTGTCCAGACTGGGAAGCGTGGTGCCGGCAAAGCGCTGATGAAAGCCATTGCGCGCCCATTCCCCCGAGAGCGAGACCCGCTCGCCATTCCATTGCAGGGATAAGGCCGAGGATTTGAAATCAAGGCGGCCATCATTCCAGTTGTCCAGGGCGCCGGGACGGTAACGAGCGGTTCCCTGCGCATGGCTAAGCAAAGCTCGCAAACGGCCGCCATCATGGTCATAGGCCAACTGGCCGGCGAACGCCTCGTTGTCCCGGGAATACAGTTCACCCGTGAAAATGGTGTGACTCCCCAAAAAAGCCCAGAAGGTATTGTCGCTGCTCACATTCGGCTTGATCTGGGAGAGGCGCAGCGTGACGGTGTCGTCGCCCAGGTTGCGTTCAGCTTCCAGATGGATGCCGGAAGCGGCCTGGTTGAGTTGGCGCAGGGAGTCCAGGTAGATGGATTGCGGCGCCAGGATGCCTGGCCGCGTCATCGGCGTATCGCGCACGTCGTTGTAAAGACCATAGGGCACCTTGATCATGCCCAGCTTGAGCGTCAGGTGGCCCGCTTCGCTCTCCAACGGCGTATAGGCCACGTAGTAATAATCGGGCTCGATCTCCTCGTTTTCCGAGTTACCCCCACGTCGATAGATGGCCTGCCCGGCAAGCAACCACTGTGGGTGGGGCCGCCAGGACAGTCCCGCGCCGATTTCCGTGTAGTCCGGTGAAAGCTTTCCTCGGGTATCTCCAAAGAAATTGTTGTTCCCGCTGGTCGCGGTCAGGCGCTGGCTGGCAAATCCCTGAAAGCGCAGATCGGCCGTGTCGGCCCGTGCCGGCGAACCGTTCAGCAACACGGCCAGGGCCAGCGCGACATCAGCGCACAGGTAACGCACGAACTTTGTCATTGCTGTAGATCCTCCCGACATAACCGATCGCCCCCGGTGTAGTGGCCACCTGCTTACGCATTTCCGATTCATTCGCCACCTGGATCGGCGCCTGCCCTATGCCGGTATAGATGACTCGGTCCCAGGCGGCCCGAAGCTGGTATGGATACAGGTCAAGAATGCCCTTGGCCATCTCCTGATGCAGAGGGGACTCGTCCGGCATGACAAAAACACGAATACGGCTGCCGTCTGCCCAGCTCGTCACCTTCGCACCGAAAATCAGGCGCGCGAGTGGCCGTGACACCTCCATCGCAGCGACCCCGGGATGCACGATGAGCTCAACGCCCCAAGCCAGTCCCGCGCCAGAGCAAATCAACGTAGCGCAAACCACGCCAAAAAAGGCGCGGCGGATCATGAAGCGCATGGAACTGGCTCGCAGTGACTCACAGCACTGCACGCACAGCGTGCCTGAGCACACGCATTGGCCAAGGCGCGAATATCACGTGCGAGCATGCGATGCAGGATGGTATCCAAGGCAAACCCCCTATGTCTTGTAGCCCGGAGTATATCGGCCCTTGGTAGGGTCGAGTACGCATGGGAATCGACCTGATGTAGCATGCGCGCCAGCAAGAAAGGAGACGAACCATGCGCCAGAACCAGTTCACTCATCACGCCCAGAGCGTCCTCGGCTTCATCGAATATATCGGCCTGACGATCATCACCATCGCCACGGTGATCGCCGGTTATCTCGAAGTCAGCCACATGGCGAACGCAGGCACGGTCACTCTGGGCGATCTGCTGCTGATGTTCCTTTACCTGGAAGTCCTGGCGATGGTGGCCATCTACTTCGAGTCCGGGAAATTGCCGGTGCGCTTTCCCGTCTATATCGCCATCGTCGCCCTGGCGCGTTATCTGGTGCTGGACATGAAGAACCTGGACATGTGGCACATGCTCGGCGTGGCCGCTTCCATCCTTTTGCTCACGCTGGCCGTGCTGGTTCTGCGTTATGGTCATGTGCGCTTTTCCTACGGCGATCATGAGTAGGGGGTAGTGATGCGGTGTGCTCACCGCATCCTGCGGCCTTGACCCGTCGTAGGATGTGGTGAGGAACGAACCGTGCTTATCCGGTTGTCACAGACAACCACTACCGGTAGTAGCGTAGGTTGGGCAAAGCGAAGCGTGCCCAACGAACCGCCGCGATGTTGGGCACGCGCAGCGACGCCCAACCTACGGCGCCACGCCGCGAAATCACGAGCCACTACATCTAGTGGGTGTCTGTGACAACCGGATAAGCACGGAACGAACCGCATCAACCAGACTGGATCAGCGTACCCACACCCTGGTCGGTCATGATCTCCAGCAGCAGTGCGTGCTCCACCCGTCCGTCGATGATGTGCACCGATTTCACGCCACTTCGGGCCGCATCCACCGCCGAAGCGATCTTCGGCAGCATGCCACCCGAGAGCGTGCCATCCGCCACCAACTCGTCGATCTTGCGCGGGGTCAGGCCAGTCAGCAGCTTGCCATCCTTATCCAGCACACCCGGCGTGTTGGTCAGCAACACCAGTTTTTCCGCTTTCAACACTTCCGCCAGCTTGCCCGCCACCACGTCGGCGTTGATGTTGTAAGTCTCGCCGTCGCTGCCGACGCCGATCGGTGCAATCACCGGGATGAAATCGCCGGAATCAAGGAAAGCGATCAGGCTCGGGTCGATCTGAGTGATTTCGCCCACCTGGCCCATGTCGATCACTTCGCCGGGGTTCTCCTTCGATTCCATCATCAGTTTTTTCGCGCGAATGAAGCGCCCGTCCTTGCCGGTCAGGCCGACAGCCTTGCCGCCGGCCTGATTGATCAGGTTGACGATCTCCTTGTTGACCTGGCCGCCCACCACCATTTCCACCAATTCCATCGTCTCCGCATCGGTCACCCGCATGCCCTGGATGAATTCGCCCTTCTTGCCGACGCGCCTCAGCAAATCCTCGATCTGCGGCCCGCCGCCATGCACCACCACCGGGTTGAGGCCAACCAGCTTGAGCAGCACCACATCGCGCGCGAACGCCGCTTTCAGGACCGGGTCGGTCATCGCGTTGCCGCCGTACTTGATCACCACGGTCTTGTCCCAGAAGCGCTGGATATAAGGCAGCGCCTCGGCAATGACCTGGGCTTTCTCGGCGGGGGTGAAGTGAGCGATGGACATGGCGCGGTGGATTTCCTGAAATTGAACGCCGCGAATTCTACCCACTCAGACCGCCATGGTTGAGCCCGGTGTCCCCCCTCCTCAGAACGAAAAGGGGCGACCGTAGCCGCCCTTGTCATGCGCACTCACTCGATAGCCCGCTTCCTGGCGGCCGCGCCCATTGTGCTGGCGTCTTCGGCTGGCAAATATGGTGACAAGCCCAAAGCAATGGAAGGCAAGTGCGGCAAGTAGGGGCGGGTTTGAAACCCGCCCCTATGTGTCGGCCTGAAGCGCCTTGCAAAGACGGATTTGTTCCACGATGGTTGCGCGCGGTTACTGTGAAACAACCTCCCATCGCCACCCTGCGTAGGATGTGGTGAGCGATAGCGAACCGCATCGACCCGGCTGCCTGATGCGGTTCGCTATCGCTCACCACATCCTACGTTTCTACGTTTCATGGACACGGGGCGGCCAATCGGCCATGACCAGTTACTTGAACGACCGAACGCTACAGTCGGCAGCGTGGGCAAGAAGCTTGCCCACCCGCTTACTGCATCGACATCTGCATCGCGTAGACGCAGAGAGCGATAAGCCCTTGTGGCGCAAGACCCAACAGCAGGACAGCCAGGCCATTGATCGAGAGCAGCGCGCGGCTGTCCGCTTGACCCGAAAGCACCGGCGCGTCGGCGTGCGGGGCATCGAAGTAAAGAATCTTCACCACGCGCAGGTAATAGTAGGCACCGATCAGGGAGAACAGCACCGCGACCAGGGCCAGCCACAACCAGCCGGCGCCCACCAGGGCTTGCAGGACAGAAAGCTTGGCGTAGAAACCGACAAAGGGAGGCAGGCCGGCCATGGAGAACATCAACATGGCCATCAGCGCGGCCAGCCAGGGTTGGCGCTGGTTGAGGCCCTTGAAATCATCCAGGTTTTCCGCTTCATGGCCGTTCTGCGACAGATACACGACCAGGCCAAAGGTACCCAGGCTCATCAGCACATAGACGATGGCGTAGAACATGGATACCGAGTAGCCGGCAAAGGTGCCGGACAGGATGCCCAGCAGCAGGAAGCCCATGTGCGAGATGGTCGAATAGGCCAGCATGCGCTTGATGTTGGTCTGCATGATGGCAGCCAGGTTGCCGATGGCCATGCTGAGCACCGCCATCACCGCCAGCATGCCCTGCCACTCGACCACGGCGGGTTGCAGGCCGTCGACCAGGATGCGCATGGTGAAGGCGAAGGCGGCGAGCTTGGGCGCAGAACCGATGAACAGGGTCACGGCGCTGGGCGCGCCCTGATAAACATCAGGCACCCACATGTGGAAGGGGGCGACGCCCAGCTTGAAGCCGAGGCCGGCGACCAGGAACACCAAGCCGAAGCTGAGCAGCGTGGGGTTCTGTACGCCCATGTAAACGGTGGCGGCGAGCTTGTTCAGCTCCAGCGTGCCGGTGAGACCGTAGAGGATGGACATGCCGTAGAGCAGCAGGCCGGAGGCCAGGGCACCGAGCACGAAATACTTCATCGCCGCTTCAGTGGCCTGCGCATTGTCGCGGTGCATGGCGACCAGCGCGTAGAGCGACAGCGACATCAGTTCCAGGCCGACGTAGAGCACCAGGAAATGATTGGCCGAAATCATGACCATCATGCCCAGGGTGGCGAACAACAACAGCACGAAGAACTCACCCTTGAACAGGCCGCGCTCGGTCAAATAAACGCGCGAGTAGACCAGCACGGCGAAGGACGCCAGATAGGTCATCAGCTTGAGTACATCAGCCATCATGTCGTCGACGAACTGCCCGCCGAAGGCGTATTGCGGGGCGCCGGAAGCCGAGAAGAAGGTGAGCGCAGCGGCGCCGACCAGGGTCAGCAGGGTCAGCGTGTAGGACCACATGCGCTGTTTGCTGATGACGTCGAGCAGCAAAATGGCGCAGGCCATGACCAGCACGAAAATCTCGGGCAGGGCGGGAATGAGGTCGGAGAAGGTCAGGGTCATCGCGGGCATGATTAATCAGGGCACCAGTTTGCTGTGCGACACATGCGCCAGCAGATTGTCCACGGAGGCGTGCATGACCTCGGTCAGGGGCAGCGGGTACAGGCCCATGCCCAGCACACAGACAGCCAGCAGCGTCAGCACGATGAACTCGCGGCCATTGATGTCCTGCATCGCTTCCACGTTGGGGTTGCCGACCGGGCCGAATACCACGCGTTTGACCATCCACAGGGTGTAGGCGGCACCGAAGATCAGTGTCGTGGCGGCAAGGAAGGCCCACCAGAAGTTCACTTTTACCGTACCCAGAATCACCAGGAACTCACCGACAAAGCCGGAGGTGCCGGGCAGGCCGGCGTTGGCCATGGCGAACAACATGAAGAACGCGGCGAACTTCGGCATCTTGTTGGCGACACCGCCGTAATCCGTGATCTGGCGCGAATGCACACGGTCGTACATGACACCCACGCAGAGGAACATGGCGGCGGAGATGAAGCCGTGCGAGATCATCTGGATCAGGCCGCCTTCCATGCCGAGCTGGTTGAAGATGAAGAAGCCGAGGGTGACGAAGCCCATGTGGGCGATCGACGAATAGGCGATCAGCTTCTTCATGTCCGACTGCACCAGGGCGACCAGGCCGATGTAGACCACCGCGATCAACGACAGCGTGACCATGAAACCGGCCAGAGTGTGGCTGGCGTCCGGCGCGATCGGCATCGCGAATCGCAGGAAACCGTAAGCGCCCACCTTCAGGGTGATGGCGGCCAGCACCACGGAACCACCGGTGGGTGCTTCCACGTGGGCATCCGGCAACCAGGTATGCACCGGCCACATCGGCACCTTCACCGCGAAAGCGAAGAAGAAGGCGACGAACAACAGGATCTGCGCGGTCATCGCCAGCGGCAGCCGGTGCCAGGTGAGGATTTCGAAGCTGCCGCCGCTCTGGAAGAACAGATAGAGCAGCGAGACCAGCATCAGCAGGGAACCGAGCAAGGTGTAGAGGAAGAACTTGATCGCCGCATAGACGCGATTCTGGCCGCCCCACATGCCGATGATCAGGTACAGAGGAATCAGCATGGCCTCGAAGTACACATAGAACAGGATGCCGTCGAGCGAGGAGAAGACACCGTTGATCAGGCCGGACTGGATCAGGAAGGCCGCCATGTACTGGCCGACGCGCTCCTTGATGACTTGCCACCCGGCCAGCACCACCAGGATGGTAGTGAAGCTGTTGAGCAGGATGAAGGGCATGGAAATGCCGTCAACCCCCAGGTGATAGTTGATCTTGAACATCGGCACCCAGCGCGCCAGTTCCTCGAACTGCATCGCTGCCGTGCCGGCGTCGAAATCGGTCCACAGGGGGATGGCGACCGCGAAGCCCAGCAGGGAACCGAGCAGGGCCAGGGTGCGCTGCCCCTCGGCGTTCTTGTCGCCACCGGTGATGAGAATGAGCACACCCGCCAGGATGGGCACCCAGATGGCGAGACTTAACAAGCCGATTCCTAATCCTTCCGTCATGTCGCTTTCTTCAAAGTATTAACGTGAAACAAACGCGGTACCCCTCGTAGGAGCGGGCTTGCCCGCGATGCACGGATCGAAGCGTCGCTATCGCGGGCAAGCCCGCTCCTACGCCGGGTTTCATGGTCAGACCGGAGCATGCCCGTCAGGCCCGCGCGAACAGGGTGGCTAGCAGCAGCACACCGATGATCATGGCGAAGGCATAGTGGTAGATGTAACCGGATTGGAGATGGCGCACGATGCCGGCGATCTTGCCGACCAGACGGGCAGAGCCGTTTACCACCCAGCCGTCGATCGCTTTCACGTCACCCCAGCGCCACAGACGGCCACCCAGCATGCGGGCGCCACCGGCGAAGAACCAGTCATTGAACATATCGAAGCCGTATTTCTTGTCCAGTATCAGGTAGATCAGACTGAAGCGTTTCTTGATGGCGGCGGGAATATCGGGCCGCTTCATGTAGAAGAACCAGGACAAGCCCACGCCCGCTGCCGCCAGCAGGAACGGCAAGGTGGTCAGCGCGTGCAGGGCCATCGCGGCGGCGCCGTGGAAGTGGTGTTGCAGTTCCTGCATGGCGCCGTGGCGCTCGGCGACCTGAATGGCATGGCCGAACCAGTCGCCGAACAGCATGGGTTCGATGGCGATATAGCCGATGACCAGAGAAGGTATCGCCAGCAGGACCAGCGGCAGGGTCACCACCCAGGGCGTCTCATGGGGGCAGCTATGGCCACCATGATGATGTCCGTGCGCATCGCCGTCCTTGTCCGCCTCATGGTCGTGGGTGTCGTGTGCGCACTTGAAGCGCTCCTTGCCGTGGAATACCAGGAAGTACATGCGGAAGGAATAGAACGCCGTAACGAACACGCCCAGCACCACGGCGATATAGGCAAACCCGGAGCCGGGCAGGGTCGAGAACTTCACCGCCTCGATGATCGAGTCCTTGGAATAGAACCCGGACAGGAACGGCGTGCCGATCAGCGCCAGGGAGCCGACCAGCGAGGTGATCCAGGTAATCGGCATGTACTTGCGCAGACCACCCATGTTGCGGATGTCCTGCTCATGGTGCATGGCCATGATCACGGAACCCGCTGCCAGGAACAGCAGAGCCTTGAAGAAGGCATGAGTCATCAGATGGAAGATCGCCACCGAGTAGGCGGATGCGCCCAGCGCCACGGTCATGTAGCCCAGTTGCGACAGGGTGGAGTACGCCACCACCCGTTTGATGTCGTTCTGGATGATGCCGAGGAAACCCATGAACAGCGCGGTGATGGCGCCGATCACCATGACGAAGGACAGGGCGATGTCGGAGAGTTCGAACAGCGGCGACATCCGCGCCACCATGAAGATGCCGGCGGTCACCATGGTCGCCGCGTGGATCAGCGCAGAAATCGGGGTGGGGCCTTCCATCGAATCCGGCAACCAGACATGCAGCGGGAATTGCGCCGACTTGCCCATGGCGCCGACGAACAGCAGGATGCAGATCACCGCCATCAGCGGCCAGGAATAACCCTCGATCAGGCTGATCTCCTGATTGGCCAGGTGCGGCGCCATCTGGAACACCTGCTGGTAATCGAGACTGCCGAAATGGGCGTACACCATACCGATACCGAGCAGGAAGCCGAAGTCGCCGACGCGGTTGACCAGAAAGGCCTTCAGGTTGGCGTAGATCGCCGTCTCACGGGTGTACCAGAAGCCGATCAACAGATACGACACCAGACCCACCGCTTCCCAACCGAAGAACAGTTGCAGGAAGTTGTTGCTCATCACCAGCATCAGCATGGAGAAGGTGAACAGCGAGATGTAGCTGAAGAAGCGCTGATAGCCGGGGTCGTCCGCCATGTAGCCGACGGTGTAGAGGTGCACCATGAGCGAGACGAAAGTCACCACCAGCATCATCACGGCGGTGAGGCGGTCGATCAGGAAGCCGATTTCCAGGGTCACAGGGTTGTCAACTGAGCCCGAGGTCAGCCAGGTGTAGAGCGTGCCATTGGAGGTATTGCCGGCCTGCACATCCTGGAACACCGCGAGCGAAGCCAGGAAGGAGATCGCCACGCCAAGAATGGTGACGGTGTGGGCACCGACGCGGCCGATCTGGCGGCCGAACAGGCCGGCGATGATGGCGCCCGCCAGGGGGGCGAGGGGAACGATGAGATAAAGGGTTTTCATGTCCATGTTCTTCAGCCTTCCCGTGCAGTGGCCGAATCCGCTTCTTTATTGGCCCAGTCAAGAATTCGTGCGGCACTAATCATGGCTTCCTGACGGGTAATGTTGGGTATTTTCATGTCGCCATAGCGAAAGGTCACGGCACAGGGGTTCAGGCGAAGCAGAACTTCAGTGTCGACGGGCGTGGCCACACCCAGGTCGGCCAGCGTATCCGCCAGCGATACCAGGTTGTGAGTCCGCTCATACACCACGCCATGCATAGCCAACATTGCCTTCAAAGCCTTTTCAACGCATTGCTGGGCATGGAAACACACACCCTCGATTTCGATCTGGGGCGCATCCAGGATGAGCCGCAGTACCGCCATGTCCTGGGCTGCCACCCGCAGCAGGGTGCGTACCTCGTCATCAGCCTGCCTCATAAAGCACTTTGCCCTCACGCAACGCCCAGTACACGGCGCTGGAGCACCAATCGCGGCGTCGCTCGACTTCGGCTTCGGAATACACCAGAACATCCACTGGGAGGCGCATCGGCCGCAAAGCCCGATAGAGACGCACCGCCTCCTCACCCGCGTTGTCAACCTCGGGCTCGATCACCATGAAGTCCACGTCCGAGCCCTCATCGGCATCGCCGCGCGCATAGGAGCCGAACAGGATCACTTTCGCCGGTTTCGCGGCTTCGCCGAGAACCCGCGCGGCTTCCTGGAGGGTGGCCTGGCTCAACATGTCAGTTCCGCTCGGCCGTTCCGAAGGAACTGACCTCCCCCTCGGGGGGGAAACGAGCGTAGCGAGTCAGGGGGTCGTTTCATCTCAGCCCTTCAGACGATCGAGATCGTCGACGTTGATGGTGCGCAGATTGCGGAACAGCACCACCAGGATGGCCAGGCCGATGGCGGATTCCGCCGCCGCCACGGTGAGGATGAAGAAGACGAACACCTGGCCGGCCATGTCGTTGAGGTAATGCGAGAAGGCGACGAAGTTCATGTTCACCGCCAGCAACATCAGTTCGATGGCCATGAGCAGGATGATCACATTCTTGCGGTTGAGGAAGATGCCCACCACGCTGATCGCGAACAACACGGCGCCCAGGATGAGGTAATGGTTCAGGCCGATCATGCCTCGTCCTCCTTCGGCGCTTCCGGTTTTTGCGACTTGATGTTGACCATGTAGATGCGATCCGCGCGTTTCACCTTCACCTGCTCGGCCGGGTTGAGCCGCTTGGTGTCGCCGCGTTTGCGATGGGTCAGCGCGATGGCCGCGACCATCGCCACCAGCAGCAGCACCGCAGCCAGCTCGAACGGGTAGACGTAAACCGTGTAGAGCAAACGGCCAAGTTCCTTGGTATTGCTGTAATCGGCCGGCAGCGGCGCCGGTTCGGCCAGGCCGAGGTCGGCCCCGCCCAGCACCATGACCATTTCCAGCACCATCAGGCCGGCAACCAGCAGGCCCGCCGGCAAGTAGTTCCAGAAGCCTTTGCGCAGTTCGGTCAGGTTGATGTCCAGCATCATCACCACGAACAGGAACAACACCATCACCGCGCCGATGTAGACCAGCACCAGGGTGATGGCGAGGAATTCAGCTTCCAGCAGCAGCCAGATACCGGCCGCCGTGAAGAAGGCCAGCACCAGCGCCAGCGCGGAATGCACCGGGTTGCGCGCGGTAATCACGCGCAGGGACGCCAGCAGCAGGATGGCGGAGAAGACGTAGAAGATGAGGCTCTTGAATTCCATAACAGCGTGCTGTCGACCGTCAGGCCGCCACCTCCATGTACTCCACGCGGCTTACCGGCTGGGGAACGGGGAAACCGTCTTCCCTCAGTCCTTCCAGGTGGAACGCGATGGCCTCATGAATGAGGCGCTCCACATGTTCGACATCCGGGCCGGCAGCCACGCACCCCGGCAAGTCCGGCACATACGCGGAAAAACCCGCGCCGGCTTTTTCGATCACAACGGCATAACGCATCGTGTTACCTCTTCAATCCGGCTTGCTTGAGGATGCTGTTCAGCGTCCCGGGAGCCAGGTCGTCGCTGAGCTTGCCGGCAACGGTCACCCGGCCGGCTTTCACCGGATGTTTGAATTGCCGGTGGCTCCCGCGTGTCGCCACCTGTTCCCAGTCATCCTTGCGCAGCATGTCCAATATGTCCTGTATTTTCAGCGGCATTCGTCAGCGGTACTTGGCATCGACCGCGCGGTCGCGCGCGATCTGTTCTTCGTACTGGTCACCCACCGCCAGGAGTTTTTCCTTGGTGTAGTAGAGGTCGCCGCGCTGCTCGCCGTGGTATTCCAGGATGCGCGTCTCGACGATGGCGTCCACCGGGCAGGCTTCCTCGCAGAAGCCGCAGAAGATGCATTTGGTCAGGTCGATGTCGTACAGCGTGGTACGACGGGTGCCATCGTCGCGCTGCTCGGATTCGATCTTGATCGCCAGCGCCGGGCAAACCGCCTCACACAGCTTGCAGGCGATGCAGCGTTCCTCGCCGTTGGCATAGCGGCGCTGCGCGTGCAGGCCACGGAAACGCGGCGATTGCGGGGTCTTTTCTTCCGGAAACTGCACCGTGATCTTGTGCGCGAACAGATTGCGGCCGGTCAGGGCCATCCCGCGCAGCAACTCGATGAGCAGGAAGGTATCGAGGAAGGACTTGATGCCGTTGAACATGGTCGCCGTCCTCCTTAGTGGAACAGATAGCCGTAGGGCGTCTGCATGGCGGCGCCGACCACGACGATCCAGACCAGGGTCACCGGAATGAATACCTTCCAGCCCAGCCGCATGATCTGGTCATAGCGATAACGCGGGAAGGTGGCGCGGAACCAGAGGAACAGGAACAGCACGAAGCTCATCTTCGCGCCGATCCAGATGATGCTGTCCGGCAGGAACGGGAACGGCGACAGCCAGCCCCCCAGGAACAGGATGCTGGTGAGGCCCGCGACCAGGATCATGTTGGCGTATTCGGCCAGGAAGAACACGGCGAAGGCCATGCCGGAATATTCCACGTGGAAGCCGGCGACGATCTCCGACTCGCCTTCCGCCACGTCGAACGGCGCGCGGTTGAGTTCCGCCACGCCGGAAATCAGATAGACGATGAACAGCGGGAACAAGGGCAGCCAGTACCAGTGCCAGAAACCGCCCGACTGGCCTTTGACGATTTCAACCAGGTTCAGACTCTGCGCACACATCAGCACACCCACCAGCGCGAAACCCATGGCGATTTCATACGACACGATCTGCGCCGAGGAGCGCATGGCGCCGAGGAAGGCGTACTTGGAGTTGGAGGCCCAGCCCGCCACCACCACGCCGTAAACGCCCATCGAAGTGATGGCCATGATGTACAGGAGGCCGGCGTTGATGTTGGCCAGTACCAGCGACTCGGTGAACGGGAATACCGCCCAGGCCGCCAGCGCCGGGGCGAGCACCAGCACCGGCCCCAGGATGAACAGGCCCTTGTTGGCACCGCTGGGGATGATGATTTCCTTCATCAACAGCTTGAGTCCGTCGGCGATGGGTTGCAGCAAGCCGAGCGGGCCGACCCGGTTGGGGCCGATACGCACCTGCATGTAGCCGATGATCTTGCGCTCGGCATAGGTCAGATAGGCCACGCCGATCATCAGGGGGGCGACGATGGCGATGATCTTGATCAGGGTCCAGATCGGTAGCCAGGCGGGGCCGAGCAGTTCGGCCAGGGGAGCGAGCATTGCGTCCATATCAGGCTTTCTCCACGCTCACGGGGCCGAGGCGGGCGCCCAGGGTGGCGGTCAGGGGGTGCGCGGCGGCCACCCGCACGGTGTCAACCGCGAGACGGTCATCCCGGCGCACCGGCAGGATGGCTTCGCCGCCGCCCTGGCGCACCCGCACCAGGCTGCCTTCGGCTATACCCAGGCCGGTCAGCAACTCGCTGCCGATCCACACCACCGGGGCGGCGGCGTCCGGCGTCGCCTGCAAGGCAGGAGAACGTCGAGCGAGGGGGTCGAGCTGATACAACGGGGTCTCGCCCAGCCGTTCGAGACCCTCGTGTAGCGCCGGCATCCCTGCCGGCGTCTTTAAAACTGCCGGCTGGAAGCCGGCGCTACAGGGCGCGGCGTTGTCCAGGCCGGCGGCGAAGTCAGTTGACAGCGCATCGCCACGCACCGCTTCAGCCGTGTCGTAATCGAAACCGCCCAGGCTCAACAAATTGCCCAGCACCCGCAGCACTTTCCAGGCCGGACGCGCCTCGCCTTGCGGCTTGACCACGCCGTGGAAGCTTTGCAAGCGGCCTTCCATGTTGACGAAGCTGCCGGCGGTTTCCGTGAATGGCGCGATGGGAAGCAGCACATCGGCGTATTCCAGCGCGGCGGTCTTGAATGCGCTCATGGCCACCACGAACTCGGCGCCGCGCAGTGCGGCAGCGGCTTCGGCGGCGTCATAGGCGTCCAGCTCCGGCTCGGCGCCGAGCAACACATAAGCGGCACGCTGGTCGGCCAGCATGGCGCGGGCGCCGAGGCCATTCGGGCCGGGCAGTACGCCCACCAGTTGCGCGCCGACGCTGTTGACGGCGGGCGCGAGGAAACCCAGGGTGGCGCCGCTGGCTTTGGCGATGGCCTCCGCCAAGGCATGCAGTTGCGTGGCGGTGGGATGGTTCTGTGCCAGGGCGCCCAGCAGGATGGCCTTCTTCTCGCCACCGCTTTTGCCACTGAGGAGGCTGGCGGCGATGGCGCGGGCGTTGTCGCTCACGCTGACGTCCGCAATCGCGGGCAAGCCCGCTCCTACTTGCATGGCTTTGGCGATCTGCGCCAGGGCATGCACCCACGCGCTGGGCTTGGCGACCAGGCGGGCATTCACCTTGCACAGCAGGTCATCGCCAGCCGCGTGCAACACGTTGAGTTGTGCGCCGTGCTTGACCGCCTGGCGCAGACGTTGCGCAACCAGCGGCTGCTCGCGGCGGATCGTGGAACCGACCAGCAGCACGCGATCCAGCGTATTGAGCTCGGCGACCGGCATCCCCAGCCAGCGCGCGCCGCTGCCGACCGTGGCATCGGCCTGGGCCAGGCGGTGGTCGATGTTTTCCGTGCCGAGTCCGCGCATCAGCTTGGTGAACAGATACAACTCCTCGACCGTCTGGTGCGGCGAGGCAATCGCACCGATGGCGGACGCGCCCTTGCTCTCGCGAATCCGGCCGAGACGGTCGGCGACGTGTTCGAGGGCGTCCTGCCAACTCGCCACTTGCCACTGGCCGTCCCGCTTGAGCATGGGGGCGGTCAGGCGTTGTTCGGAGTTCAGCGCTTCGTAGCTGTAACGATCGCGGTCGGCGATCCAGCACTCGTTGATGGGCTCAAAGTCCCGTGGCACCACGCGCATGACGCGGTTGTTCTTCACATGCACCTGGATGTTGGCGCCGAGGCCGTCGTGCGGACTCACCGACTTGCGCCGGGAGAGTTCCCAGGAACGCGCGCTGTAGCGAAACGGCTTGGAAGTCAGCGCGCCGACCGGGCAAAGCTCGATGACGTTGCCGGAGAGTTCATGGCTGACCTGGGTTTCCAGGAACGGCATCACCTCGGTGTGCTCGCCACGACCGGGCATGCCCAGCTCCATCAGGCCGGCGATTTCCTGGCCGAAGCGCACGCAGCGGCTGCAATGGATGCAGCGGGTCATGTCGGTGGCGATCAGCGGGCCGAGGTCTTTCTCTTTCACCACGCGCTTGGGCTCGTGATAGTTCGAGGCCGAACCGCCATAACCGACCGCGATGTCCTGCAACTGGCACTCGCCGCCCTGGTCGCAGATCGGGCAGTCTAGCGGGTGGTTGATCAGGAGGAACTCCATCACCCCCTGCTGCGCGGTGATGGCCCTGGGTGAACGGGTCTGCACCTTCATGCCGTCGGTAACCGGCGTGGCGCAAGCGGGCAGCGGCTTCGGCGCTTTCTCCACTTCCACCAGGCACATGCGGCAACTGGCGGCGATGGACAGTTTCTTGTGGTAGCAGAAATGCGGGATGACGATGCCGGCCTGATGCGCGGCATCCATCACCGTCGCCCCGGCTGCGATCTCGATCTTCTTGCCGTCAATTTCGATCAAGGGCATTTCAGGAACCCACCATGCAGCGTTTGTTTTCGATGTGGTACTCGAACTCTTTGCGGAAATGTTTCACGAAGCTGGCGACCGGCCCCACCGCCGCTTCGCCGAGCGCGCAGATGGTGTTGCCGCCGATGTTCTTGCCGATACGCAGCAGTTCGTCGAGGTCTTCCGGACGCCCCTGGCCGTGTTCGATGCGGTGAATGATGCGATACAGCCAGCCGGTACCTTCGCGGCAGGGCGTGCACTGGCCGCAGGATTCCTCGAAATAGAAATAGGACAGGCGCTCCAGGGCCTTCACCATGCAGACGCTGTCGTCCATCACGATCACCGCGCCGGAACCGAGCATGGAGCCGGCCTTGGCAATGGAATCGAAGTCCATCGTGCAAGCCATCATCGTCTCAGCGGTAAGCACCGGCGCCGAGGAACCGCCGGGAATCACCGCCTTCAGGGTGTGCCCGGTGCGCACGCCACCGGCCATTTCCAGCAGATCGGCGAACGGGGTGCCGAGCGGAATCTCGTAGTTGCCGGGCTTGTTGACGTGGCCGGAGATGGAAAAGATCTTGCTGCCGCCGTTGTTGGGCTTGCCCAGTTCCAGGAAGGCCTGGCCGCCGTGACGCATGATCCAGGGGATCGAGGCCAGGGTTTCGGTGTTGTTGATCGTGGTCGGCTTGCCGTAGAGGCCGTAGCTGGCGGGGAACGGCGGCTTGAACCGCGGCTGCCCTTTCTTGCCTTCGATGGATTCCAGCAGCGCGGTTTCTTCGCCGCAGATATAGGCACCGTAACCATGATGCGCGTGCAGATCGAAATCCCAGCCGGAGCCGAGGAGGTTTTTCCCCAGGAAGCCGGCGGCGCGGGCTTCTTCCAGGGCGCGTTCCCAGGACTGGTATTCCTCGTAGATTTCACCGTGGATGTAGTTGTAGCCCGCCTTCGCGCCCAGGGTGTAGCCGGCGATGATCATGCCTTCGATCAACTGATGCGGGTTGCAGCGGACGATGTCGCGATCCTTGAACGTGCCCGGCTCGCCCTCGTCGGTGTTGCACACCACATACTTGTCGCCCGGGAAATTGCGCGGCATGAAACTCCACTTCAGGCCGGTAGGAAAACCGGCGCCGCCGCGACCGCGCAGGGCGCTGGTCTTGACCTGGGCGATGATGTCCTCGGCAGGCGTCTTCTCGGCGAGGATTTTTTTCAGCGCTTCGTAACCGCCATTGGCGGTGTAGGTAGCCAGGGACGCGGGCTCGGGATGCTGGAGCGTCCAGAGGCAGACCTGGGTATCGGGTGTCAGCAAACTCATTTCATCGACCCCGTCATTCCCGCGCATGCGGGAATCCAGTTCATATCCCTGATTGCCTTCGAAAAGCAGTTTGACGCACAACCTGGACAGCGGAGTCGTTGCCGCTTCAGCGGCTTTACGAATCCGGCGTCCCCCTTGCGGGGATTCCCGCCCCCCGATTCAAGCATTCGGGGGCAAGCTTCGCGGGAATGACGGCTGGTGTGGGTATCGGGCGTGTTCAAACTCATTTCATCTCATCCAGGAGTTTGTCCACCGATTCCGGGGTCAGGTGATCGTGCATCTTGTGGTTGTTGTGCAGGCACAGGGGGCCGTGGCCGCAGGCGCCCATGCACTCGCCTTCCTTGAGGGTGTAACGGCCGTCGGCCGTGGTCTCGCCGAAGCCGATGCCCAGCTTGGCCTGCATGTGCGCGGCGATCCCGTCGGCGCCCTGCAACTGGCAGGGCAGGTTGGTACACAAGGTGACCTTGTTGCGTCCCACCGGCGCCAGCTCATACATGTTGTAGAAGGTAGCGACCTCGTAGGCGGCGATGGCCGGCATGGCGAGGTAGTGGGCAACAAACTCGATGGTGTCGCGCGAGAGCCAGCCCAATTCGTCCTGAGCAATGCGCAAGGCCGCCATCACCGCCGATTGCTTCTGCTCGGGCGGGTACTTGGTCAATTCACGGTCGATCTGGGCGAGGGATTCAGCGGAAAGCATGTCTGTTACCTGTCTGCATCATCTATCTGCATCATCTGTCTATATCGCCGAACACGATGTCCAGGGTGCCGATGATGGACACCACGTCGGCGATCATGTGGCCGCGCGACATTTCGTCGAGACCGGCCAGATGCGAGAAACCGGGTGCGCGCAGCTTCAGGCGGTAGGGCTTGTTGGCGCCGTCGGAGATCATGTAGACGCCGAACTCACCCTTGGAATGCTCCACCGCCGCGTAGCACTCGCCTTCCGGCACATGCATGCCTTCGGTGAACAGCTTGAAGTGGTGGATCAACTCTTCCATGTTGGACTTCATGGACTCGCGTGAAGGCGGGGCGACCTTGTGGTTGGCGCAGATCACCGGGCCGGCGCCTTTGGCGGTATCGGCCTTCAACCAGGCCACACACTGCTGGATGAGGCGGTTGGACTGGCGCATTTCTTCCATGCGCACCAGATAACGGTCATAGCTGTCGCCGGTGCGGCCGATGGGAATCTCGAAGTCGAGCTTGTCGTAGACCGCATAGGGCTGCATCTTGCGCATATCCCAGACGATGCCGGAGCCGCGCAGCATGGGGCCGGTGAAGCCCAGCGCACGGGCGCGATCGGCGTCGACCACGCCAATGCCGACGGTGCGCTGTTTCCAGATGCGGTTGTCGGTGAGCAGGGTTTCGTACTCGTCGACATAACCGAAGAAGCGCTTGCTGAAGTCCTCGATGAAATCGAGCACGCTGCCCTGGCGGTTTTCGTTCATCCGGCGCAGGTCGGCTTCGCTCTTGCGATGAACGACCTGGTATTGCGGCATCGCATCCGGCAGATCGCGGTAAACGCCGCCCGGACGATAGTAGGCCGCGTGCATGCGGGCGCCGGTCACGGCTTCGTAGACGTCCATCAGGTCTTCCCGCTCGCGGAAGGCGTAGAGAAAGACGGTCATGGCGCCGATGTCGAGCGCGTGGGTGCCCAGCCAGAGCAGGTGATTCAGGATCCGGGTGATCTCGTCGAACATCACCCGGATGTATTGCGCGCGTTCCGGTACCTCGATGCCCATCAGGCGCTCAATCGCCAAACAGTAGGCATGCTCGTTCTGCATCATGGACATGTAGTCCAGCCGGTCCATGTAGGGCACGTTTTGCAGGAAGGTGCGGGTTTCCGCCAGCTTCTCGGTGCCGCGATGGAGCAGGCCGATGTGCGGATCGGCACGGACGATCACTTCGCCGTCCAGCTCCAGCACCAGACGCAGCACGCCGTGCGCGGCCGGGTGTTGCGGGCCGAAGTTGATGGTGTAGTTGCGGATTTCAGCGGTTGCAGCAGTCATCACGCGGCCCCGTAGTTGTCTTCACGCACGATGCGCGGGGTCACGACGCGTGGCTCGATGCTCACCGGCTGATACACCACGCGCTTGAGCTCCGGGTCGTAACGCATTTCCACATGGCCGGAAACCGGGAAATCCTTGCGGAACGGATGGCCGATGAAGCCGTAGTCGGTGAGGATGCGGCGCAGGTCGGGATGGCCGTCGAAAACGATGCCGAACAGGTCGAAGGCCTCGCGCTCGAACCAGTTCACCGCCGGCCAGATTTCCATCAACGAAGGCAGGATCGGCAATTCGTCATCGGTGCAGAAAGTACGCACACGCAGGCGGTGATTGCGCTTGATCGACAACAGATTCAGTACCACGGCAAAGCGTCGGCCTTCCCAGGCGCCATCCTTCCAGGCGGAATAATCGACGCCACACAGGTCGATCATCAGATCGAAGGCCAGCGCGTGGGTGTCGCGCAAAGTCGCGCAAACTTCCAGCCAGTCGCCGGCGGGCACCTCGATGGTGATCTGCTCCTGCGCGATCTTGCTGGTCAGAACCTTGTCGCCCAGCGCGTCCTGGACACGCTCAAGCAGGACTTCAGGAATCAAGGGCATATGCGTGCGGTCCTGTCAGCGGGCGATGGTGCTGGTACGGCGGATTTTCTTCTGCAACTGGATCAGCCCGTACAGCAGCGCTTCCGCCGTGGGCGGGCAGCCCGGCACGTAGATATCCACCGGCACGATGCGGTCGCAACCGCGCACCACGGAATAGGAATAGTGGTAGTAACCGCCGCCATTGGCGCAGGAACCCATCGAAATCACCCAGCGCGGCTCGGCCATCTGGTCGTAAACCTTGCGCAGCGCCGGCGCCATCTTGTTGCACAGGGTGCCGGCGACGATCATCAGATCGGACTGGCGCGGACTCGGGCGGAACACGATGCCGAAGCGGTCCAGGTCATAACGGGAAGCGCCCGCCTGCATCATCTCGATGGCGCAGCAGGCGAGACCGAAAGTCATCGGCCAGAGCGAGCCGGTACGGGTGTAATTCACCACCGCGTCGACACTGGTGGTGACGAAGCCTTTTTCCAGGATGCCTTCGATACTCATATGGGTACCTCTAAAAATTCAGAGTTCGCCCAAATGCAAGGCGCGGAAAAAATTTCGCAGCGCCGCATATGATTGATATGTAAGCAAGAAATTTTTTCCGCAACGCAGCAGTTGGGATGAAATCTGGGGTTTTAGAGGTGCTCATAGGATCATTCCCAATCCAGGGCGCCCTGCATCCACTCGTAGACGAAACCCACCACGAGAATGCCGAGGAAAATCATCATGGAAACAAAACCGAACGTGCCGATCTCTTCCAGCACCACGGCCCAGGGAAAGAGAAAGGCGATTTCCAGATCGAACAGGATGAACAGGATGGCCACCAGGTAATAGCGCACGTCGAACTTCATGCGCGCATCCTCGAAGGCTTCGAAACCGCATTCGTATGGGGAATTCTTTTCCGCGTCCGGCTTGTGCGGGGCGAGCACGAAACCGGCGACCATGGGAGCGACCCCGACGAAAAGGCCCACCAGGATGAACATCAGAACCGGAAAATAGTTTTCGAGCATGGCTCCCCCGAACGGCGAGTGCACACTGCACACCACGCCAAGAAGGCGCGCAGTTTAGGCTTTCAGCGACCTTACGTCAAGGCGATGGAAAACAAAAAACCCATTGATATCAATGGGTTATTAAATTATTTGAGGGCATATAAAGAAATTCGATGGTGCCGACGGCGAGACTCGAACTCGCACGACTTTCGTCACTGCCCCCTCAAGACAGCGTGTCTACCAATTTCACCACGTCGGCGTTTACAACTTCTTACGCGGCATGTTCAAAGAACATGCCGAAGAACTCATTTCGGGATTGCGCCCGATTTATCCAATTCAGCAGGCGCCTGCATCGGGGCCGACTGCGGCGCTACCGGTTGCGCTGCAGACCTGGCCGCCTCACTCTTCTGGCTGGAAAAATAGGTCAAGCCCATGCTGGTCAGGAAAAATGCCGTTGCCAGCACGGCAGTGGTGCGCGACATGAAGTTGGCCGAACCGGTCGCCCCGAACAAGCTCCCGGAGGAACCACCGCCAAACGCCGCGCCCATATCGGCGCCCTTGCCATGCTGCATCAGCACCAAGCCGATCACGGCCAACGCCACCAGCACATGCAAGACCCAGACGATAAATTCCATTTCTATACCTTTAGCCTGCCCGGCAAATTGCCAGGAATTCTTCCGCATTCAGGGCGGCGCCGCCGATCAGGCCGCCATCGATATCCGGCTGACCGAGCAACTCGACCGCGTTGTTGGCCTTCATGCTGCCGCCGTACTGGATGATCAGGCCATCCGCCACAGCCGCATCCAGTTCACGCACCTTGGCGCGGATGTAGGCATGCACCGCCTGCGCCTGATCCGGACTCGCCGTCACACCCGTTCCGATCGCCCAGACCGGCTCATAAGCCACCACGGCACGGGCCAGAGCAGCCACGCCACACTTGGCAATCACCGCATCCATCTGGCGTGACACCACAGCCTCGGTAATACAACCCTCACGTTCGCGCAGCGTCTCGCCCACGCACAGGATGGGGGTCATGCCGGCCGCCTGCGCGGCGGCGAATTTCTCCGCCACCAGCTCGTCGCTCTCGCCGTAAATGGCGCGCCGCTCGGAGTGACCGACAAGTACATAGGTACAAGCGAAATCCTTCAGCATGGCGGCGGACACTTCGCCGGTATACGCGCCACGGGCCTGCTGGCTCATGTTCTGCGCACCCCAGCGAATCGCGCTGCCCGTCAGCTTGGCTTGTACCTGAGCAAGATAGGGAAACGGCACGCAAACCGCCACGTCCGCCTTCACGCCGCCCATGCCGGCGAGAATGCCGGACAACAGCGCTTCGTTTTCAGCCAGACTGCCATGCATCTTCCAATTGCCGGCGACCAGTTTGCGACGCATCGGTTTTCCCTCTCCAAAAAAGGCCGCGAATGGTATGTTGGAACGCGGCACAGGTCAATCTGGAACAATCACATTTACCTGGATGACGCCAACATGAGCCAGAGCATCGCCGAAGGCTGGCGCTACGGACCGCAACGTGACGACGCAGGCAAACGCCACCCCGATCTGGTTGGCTACGGCATCTGAGCGAAGTTGGAAAAGGACTATGACCGCGAGACCGCGCGGGTGGTGGTGGCCGAATTGATTCGGCGGGGGTTGATACGGGCAGCGTAGCCGTAGGGTGGATAAGCGCAGCGCATCCACCAATGGCTGCGGTGATGGTGGATGCGCTTCGCTTACCCACCCGACTCCACTTACATCAGGCGACGACCGGCACCGCCCGATCCACGCTGGCGAGTGCGATGTCGGCGCGCAGGCGGTTCCAGGCCTCGGCATCGACCTGAATTTGCGCGTCCGCGCCACCCAGGCCGGGGTAGACCGCCGCGAGGCGGCCGCCCCACCAGTCGGCGATGTTGTCTACGGCTGAATCCTTGGCCCGGTGCAATCGGGTCCGACGATTCCAAAGCCCGACAGGCTGCTAGCCATAAACCACGAAGCCCCCCGCCGGCACGCTGATCCTGACCGCCCTGCCGTTGCGCGACTCGATCGGCGTGCCGGCACCGATCTGGGCGGGGTCGCTGGAATAGAGACAGGTCAGCGCCACCGTGTTGGCATGCAGGCCGGCATCGATGGTGACCCAGGCCGCGCGCGCCTTGTCCGCGTCGGTGTTGATCGCCAGCAGAATTTCTGCATCGGCGAACAGGCGCGACCAGGGCACCAGGGAGCGGATCTCGCCACCGATCATGCGCGGGAGGCCGAACGTGCCCGCCGCGCCGGTATCGGAAATCTCACGCAAATACTGGCGCCCTCGACGCAGGGCCAGGTGCTTGTTTCTCAATGTGGTGACTTCGGCGATGAAGCGGTAGATCTCGTGGTCTTCCTCGAAGAAGTGGCGATCCGTGCTTTTCAGTGAGCCGAAGCGGCCGCCGAACATGCATTCGCGCAGGTAGCGGTCGTTGTCGCCGGCGCCGTCGAAGGCCTGCTCGCTGCCGTAGTAGAGGCAGGGAATGCCCATGGAAGTGAGGTTGAGGCCGAGCACCGCCTTGAGGTGGCGATAGCCATCGTTGGCCTTGTCGCCGCAAAAGCGGGCCTTGTTGTTGCCTTTCCGTACCTGGTCATGGTCGTCGAACAGGGTCACCACGTGCCGGCCGAACCAGACGTGGGAAGCCTTGCGCTCCAGCGCGGAGTTGCGGAACAGACCGAAGTAGTCCGCCGGCTCGCGCCAGCCTTTGGCCAGGTAATCCAGCTTGTCGGGGATGTCGTCGATGCCCAGCGCCGCGTCGAGGCCGGTAAGTTCCAGCATCTTCCAGGCATGCTCGCGGCCGCCGGTGATCTCGCCCACCAGGAAGAAATTCTCCTTGCCCAGGGACTGCGCGAACTCCTTCACCACCGAGGCGAAGTAGCGGGTGGCGCCGGGTTCCATGTGCTTGACCGTGTCGATGCGGAAACCGTCCACGTCGGCCAGGGCGATCCAGAACTTGTAGAGGTCGCACAGCGCCATCAGCGCCTGCGAGGGATGGAACGCGTCGACGATGCGCGCCTTGCCCACGTAGTCGTGGTGGCCGTGGTGGAGGTCCTTGAGCGTGACGAAGTCGCCCTCGTAGAACTCCGGGTCGTAGTCCCAACTGACGATGCGGCCCTTGGCGGTGAAGTTCTCGGCCGCCTGCATTTCCGCCGGCCAGACCGCGTCGTCGGGCCAGGCATGCGGATGGCTGGCGGGATCGACGCGACCGAACGGGATGTTGGCCTCGCCGAAGGCGTTGTGCCAGCCCGACACCGGATAGGCCTCGCCGTCCCAGCGCGGGTCCATGCAAGCGTCTCCCTGCTCGTCTTTGTCGGGATAGCGCTCCGGGTTGTAGCGGTAGCCGAACACGTCGCCGGCATGGTTGAGGATGATGTCGAGAATGACGCGAATACCGTTGGCATGCGCGGTGTTCACCAGATCGATCAGATCCTGGCGGCTGCCGAAGTGCGGGTCGACATCGAGGAAGTTCTGGATGCCGTAGCCATGATAGGAATGCGCGTCTGCGGCCACCTGCTTGAACACCGGACTGACCCAGAGCGCGCTCACCCCCAGCCGCTTGAGGTAACCGATCTTGCTTTCCAGCCCCTTCAGCGTGCCGCCCAGCCACTCGTCGCCGGCGTCGGCCCAGGTCGCCTGGTCCGCCTGATAGGCATCCTCGGAAAAACGGAACGGCGGCGTCTCGCCCGTGGCGACAGGGTTGCCGTCATTCCCCAGATAGCCCCGCTCGCGACCATCGGAATAGCGATCCAGCATCAGGAAGTAGAGCACCTGATCCTCCCAGGCTGCCGGGGAAGCGGTGTATTCGGCTCGGCGCAGCGCGGCCCAATCGATGTCTTGCAGGCTGCGTTCGAGTTCAGTGTGCGTGTTGTTGTCGATCATCATGTCACCCGCTTCCTTGGATATCAGACGTTCATGAAAGCCCCGATTGACGACGTTCGGGACGAACACGCCGCCATTTCCCGCCTGCCGATGCTATCCCACACTCGCTCGCAGCCCCGGCACATACAGCCACTGCCCGCCGCTCATGTCGCGGATGTAGCTGAGCAGTTGCTTCCGGTTCTCCCCTTGCTCCGGCGGCTTCAGAGAGAGGTGTACCCAGCCGGAGTTGGGGCCCTCGTCGGGGTCGTAGCACTCGCAGATGATCTGGTCGTAGTCCGGCAGGTTGTCCGCCGCCCACTGCGCCAGTTCCAGGGTGCTCTTGCCGACGATCTCGATGTCGCAGGCACAAGCCCGGGTGTGCTGGCTGGTACTGAGCCAGCCCGACGGCTTGCGTTTCAACACCCGCTCCAGCGCCTGGCTACGGAACACGCTGTTGGGGGTGAAGCCGCCGAAGGTGTCGCGGAGTGGTTGCAGCACCTTGCGGGCCAGATGCACGGCGGCGCGCAGTTCCCGGTCGCCGGGGAAGGCGTTGTCCACGCCCAGGCGGCTGGCGATCTCGGAGCGGGTGAGTTCATGGAGCCGGAAGTTCGGCGCGATGAAATCCTGTGGCGCCAGCTTCGCGAGGCTGAGGTTTTCCGGCTTGGTCCTGGAATGGTTGGCCATGTGGGTCTCCGTGTCAGGTCGGATCACAACGCCGCGCGCAGGGCGGCGAGCGCGTTGACCAGGGGCGCGTCGGCGGCGTCGGCGAGGGCGGCGACAAAGTCCAGGTGTTCCAGCACCGAGGCGTATTCCCTGGGGCTGGCACCGCGTCGCGCCGCTGTACGGTAGTGTTCGGCGACGCGGGCCGCCGCCACGTTCGCCGCTTCCGCGACCAGTCCGGTTCGCGCCAGCAGCAGGACCAGTTCACAGTCGGCCTCGGCCACGCCGTCCCGGAAGGTGGGCTGGTCGAGATTGCGGCCACGCGCCAGTTCGATCATGTGCCGGCAATCGTCCTCCAGCGTGGTTTGCCACGCGCCGCTCTGAGTGGGGTCGAGCCGCAAGGCGAGCTGCCTGGCGGTGGCCCAATTGGCGAACAAACAAGGTTCAGGCCACGCGCTCGAATCAAACGCCTGGCGGTAATAGTTGGCCATATTGACCAGGGCTTCCAGGCGCGGCGCGGCCTCGGCATCCACCCAGGCCAGCCGCTTGCAGGCGGCGCCCAGCAGGCCCAGGCGTTTCGGCGTGGGCGCGCGCTGATTGATCAGATCCAGTTCCCGGATGGCGCGCTCGATGTCCTCGGTCAGGCCCTGACGCGCGCGCTCCGCGCCGGCCGGGTCGGCCGCCTCGCGCAGCGCCCGCCAATGCTCGCCGGACAAGCTCACCCGGAAGTTGGCGCACTGTTCCACCGCCCGCACCGGGCAATCGCCCTTCCGCGCGGACAAGGCCTTTTCCAGCCAGTCGACGGCTTCGGCATAGGCGACGGCCTCGCCCCAGGCGAAGCCCAGTGCCGCCGCCAGGTCGCCGCGCGCGAGCCACTCGGCGCGAGCCTGGCCGGGAATGCCCCTGAGCTTGTCGACGATGCCGGCGCGCAATTCCTCCAGCAGCGCGTCGGATTCACCCTCCTTGCCGTGGACCCGCATGCGGATCCATTCGCCGTAATTGTTCAGGTCGGAGACCAGTTCCACCGGCGCGTGGTAGCTCTTGACCTCGAAGGGACGGTCTTCGTTGCCATCGCGGCGCAGGCGATAACCAGGGTCGCCGTAGCACTGGTAGGCGCCCCAGGTATTGACGTCGGGGAAGCGCACCCAGTTTTCCTCGCGGGCTGCGCGCACCGCCTGGCCGAAGGGTTCGCCGGCGAGCGGATGGGTATAGAAACCGGCGGCGAAGGCCTCGGCGGCGCCGTCATCCACCGCCCAGCCCGCCGCCACCACGGCCTTGACGCCCATTTCGATGAACTGCACCGCCAGGTTCGCCGCCAGCAGATTGAGTTCTCCTTGCGCGGCGGTTTTGCTCTGGGTCTTGCCGAGATGGCAGCAGTTGATGAACACCAGCTCCGGCACCCAGCGCATCTGTTCCACGTCGCCGGGGGTAAGGAAAGTGTTCTTGCCGATGACCATGCCGGAGACGCGCTTGGGCAACGGCGTTTCCTCCAGGGGAAATTCGTGTTCGCCGTGGCCGGCCAGATGCAGGATGCGCCAGGCGTTCCGGTGCAGACCGGAGAGGATGGCGTCGGCCTTTTCGTCGATGCACTCCCTCGCCTGATAGCCGCCGGCGTTGAGCAGGCTGGTCACCTTCTGGGCCTCCTGGCGGGCGCCGGGCAGGTCGCAGAACTTGTCCCAGCCGGACAGATCCGGGTTGCCGACCACGAAGGCGGTGGCCGCCGTGGCCAGGGTCTCCTCGGCGCGGGCGCGGTCGGTGGTGGAGATGAAGCGCAGGGTTTCGGCACGGGGATCCTCGATGATCTCCAGCCGCTGCCACCAGCCCCGCGCTTCGTCACAGCGCACCCGGCTCAGCGACCCCTGGCCGGCCTCGACCGTGCCCTCCGGCCAGGCCACCCGCATGGCCAGTTCGCCATCGCGCAGCACCGTGTCCAGGGCTTCGGCGGCGGCGATGGCGACGTCTTCGTACAGTTCCAGGAATTCGATCCGGTCGATGATGACCCGGCCTTCCAGTTCCGCCACGACCAGTTTGTCGTTGGCCGCCACGGCGCCGCGCAGGATGGCTTCCACGGAATCGCGCGGAGTCATGCCGCCGGCGCCGGTGCCGACCAGGAGGCAGGTGAGGGCCGCCGAACGCACCGGACTAGGTGGCCCGAAACGGTCGTCCGGCCACTGCGCGATGCGCAGGGCGTAATCCAGCATCGCGTCGCGCACGCTCTTGGCCAGCAGACCGGGGCTGAGTTCGCCCACCTGGCCGAGGCCGAGCACCAGCGCGCCGCCAGTTGCCGCTTCAGCTCGTGCCACAGGGTCTGCCGCGCGAAATCCGGGCTGTCCGGATCGAACGGCAACAACTCCACCAGGCCGCCCATGGAGTGCACCACCAGATGCACCGGCTGGCCTTGCCGCTCGACCTCGGGCAACCAGGCTTCCAGTTTGTCCGCCAGCTTCACCGCCGCGTCGCGCACCGACAAACGCCAGTCGTAGGGGAAGATTTCCACCCGATGGCTGCGCGCCAGGAACTCCAGCAGCGGGCCGTAGAAATCGTCCAGCAAGTCCGTGGGTTGGATGTCGGGCTTATTTGCGTTGTTATCCATTCTGAGACGACCCAGCCCGCCGCGCGTGCCGGCCTTGCCGCTCCGGGCGGGCGGCCGCATATCGATCTCCCAACCCGTGCCGCCATCGCGGCCCACGGTCTGCCGGCCCCGCTCCCGGATCAGATCATCGGCTCGGGCCCACAACACGAAACCGTTTTCCAGCTCCACCCGCACCACCTCGTCGCCGGCGGCCTCGATCTCGCCCCCCCCGGCCGCGCGGGCGCCGCCCGGCAACAGGCGGCGCTGGCGGGTAATGGCGATGTCCGTGGTGGGCGGGGTGGCGGCGGCCTGCTGTTCGCTGCCGCGAATGGGATAGGTGCGAGTCATGGTGGGCTCCTCGGTTGTGGGGTTTGCGGCGTCTTTCTGTAGGTATTTGGTCGTGATTCAGTCTGTGCCGCCCTGCTGGTCCAGCGCCGCCTGCATCTGCTCGGCAGACCGTCACGAGCGCGGGATATAGAGATGCTCTGGCCCCGGCATTCGGGTTAGCGTGAAACAAGCCCGCCCTTGTAGCGCAGGCGTCCCGCCTGTATTCAGCGCCAAGAGCAGGCGAGAGCCTGCCCCGGACGCGATCCGGGGACGCCTGCGCTACAGGGGCGTCCGGTTTCATCATTCGGGGCGACCTGGCCGCCATGCCCGTTAGGCCGTCGCCAGTTGATGCGGAGTTTCATCGTTGTTCCCCCGCTTGTATGGGTAGCCCATCACGCTGAACAGTCACCACCGCCGCAAGAAACACGCCACCCGAGCGATGGCCTGTGGACTCAAGCGAGTAGCGCGCGGGGGCGGCAAGCCGGTGGGTACGACAAGACCCAGCGCGATCGTTGTCGAGCGAGAACCCGGGTCGAATTCGACCCATCGCGAGGACGCGAGGCTGGCGCTCATTGCGGCCAGTAGCCCGCTACCTTCATTGCCACGCATTGCCATCGAATCGCGCGCGTCGCTTCGGCTGTAACGAGACTTTCACACTCCCCTGTCACATTCGCTGGCCATGCCAGCCGTTCGCTCCGTCTTCATTTCGGATGTCCATCTGGGCACCCGCGCCTGCCAGGCCGATAGCCTGCTCGCCTTCCTGCGTGAATATCCCGCTCGCCACCTCTATCTGGTGGGCGACATCATCGATTTCTGGAGCATGAGCCGGAGCATCCACTGGAGTCCGGCGCAGAACACGGTGATTCAGAAGGTGCTGCGCCGCGCGCGCCACGGTGAACAGGTGGTGTTCGTGCCGGGCAACCACGACGAAGCATTGCGCGATTACTGCGAGACCGCGTTCGGCGACATTCGGGTGGAGCACGAGTATGTGCATGAGACCGCCGACGGGCGCCGCCTCCTGCTCATCCACGGTGATGAGTTCGATCAGGTGACCCGGCATCACCGCTGGGTGGCGGTGCTCGGCGACGTGGCTTATGACGTGCTCGTCCGGCTCAACGGTTGGCTGTCGCGATTGCGCCGTCTGCTGGGCATCGCCGGCTACTGGTCGCTGGCGGGCTACGCCAAGCGGCGGGTCAAAACCGCTTTGCAGTTCATCTTCAATTTCGAGGATTCGGTGATCCGCCATGTCCGCGAACGCGGCCTCGATGGGGTGATCTGCGGCCACATCCACTGGGCGGCGCTGAAGGAAGTGGACGGTCTGGTCTATGGCAACTGTGGCGACTGGGTTGATTCCTGCACCGCCATCGTCGAACACGAGGACGGCCGCCTGGAAATGGTGGAGTGGCACAGCCACATCACCGACGCGGCGCGGGACGCGTGATGGCGAACGCGAGCCAACAACTCGTAGGTTGGGCAAAGCGAAGCGTGCCCAACATCGCGGCGATTCGTTGGGCACGCTTCGCTTTGCCCAACCTACGTCCTGACCGGTTGGAGCCGGACTGATGCGCGTCCTGATGGTTTCCGACGTGTATTTCCCGCGCATCAACGGCGTTTCCACCTCCATCGAAACCTTCCGTGGCGCACTCGCGGCGCACGGCGTGGCGGCCAGCCTGGTGGCGCCCAGCTACGGTGACGATGTTCCCGCGCCGGGGGTTATCCGGGTGCCGGCGCGACGGGTGCTGGGCGATCCGGAAGATCGCCTGGCGCATTACGCGGCGTTGCGCCGCGCCACGCTCAAGGCGGCCGTGGACTGCGATGTGATCCACATCCAGACCCCGTTCGCCGCGCATTACGCCGGCCTGCATGCCGCCCGCGTGCTGAAAAAACCGGTCATCGCCACTTATCACACCCTGTTCGAGGAATACCTCCAGCACTACATCCCCTGGCTGCCGGCGGCTTGGCTGCGCGGCCTGGCGCGGCGCTTCTCGCGCGGCCAGTGCAATGCCCTGGATGCGGTGATCGTGCCCTCCTCCGCCATGCGCAAGCGCTTGCGTGGCTACGGCATCACCCGTCCGCTGCATGTGCTGCCCACCGGCCTGCCGGACAGCGCTTTCACGCCGGGTGACGGCGCCGGTTTCAGGACCACCCACGGCATTGCCCCAGAAAAGCCGGTCGTGCTGTTCGTCGGCCGAGTGGCGCATGAAAAAAACATCGCGTTTCTCCTGGAGGTGGCTGCACTTGCCCGCCGCGCCTTGCCGGAACTGTTGTTCCTGGTCACCGGCGAAGGTCCTGCGCGCGCCGATCTGGAACGGCAGGCGGTGCAACTCGGCCTGGGCGACGGCGTGCGCTTCCTCGGCTACCTGGACCGCAAGCGCGAGTTGCCTTCCGCCTATGCCGCCGCCGATGCCTTCATCTTCGCCTCGCGCACCGAGACCCAGGGCCTGGTGCTGCTGGAAGCCATGGCGCAACGCTGCCCGGTGGTGGGGCTCTCGATCATGGGCACGGCGGACATCCTGGAAGCGAAACGCGGTTGCCGTATCGCCCCGGACGAACCGGCCGGCTTCGCGCGGGTGCTGCTGGATTTGCTGAACGACCGGGAAACCCGCGCGCGTCTTGGTGACGAGGCGTGCGTCTACGCGCGGGAATGGTCCGATCAGGCGCTGGCGCGGCGGCTGGCGGATCTCTACCGAAGTCTGGCGCGATGACCGTAGGAGCGGGCTTGCCCGCGATGAAGCCCCTGCGCATCCTCCTGGTCACCGAGACCTACCCACCCGAGATCAATGGCGTCGCCATGACCACGGAACGCATGGTGCGGGGTTTGCGTGCCCGCGGCCATTGGGTCGGCCTGGTGCGGCCCGGGCAGCGGCATGACGAAGCTGCTGAAGACACCTGGACCGTGCCCGGCCTGCCGATTCCGAACTACCCCGGCCTGCGCCTGGGGCTGCCGGCCTGGTGGCGTCTCGGGCGGCTGATGGATCAGCAACGCCCCGACCTCGTCCATGTCGTTACCGAAGGCCCCCTCGGCTGGGCCGCCGTGCATGCCGCGCGCGCCCGCAAGCTGCCGCTCACCTCCGGCTATCACACCCATTTCGGACAATACAGCGGCCACTACGGCCTCGCCTGGCTGACGCCCTGGGTCGCCGGCTGGCTCGATGCCCTGCACCGGCGCTGCCTGGCCACCCTGGTGCCGACGCCGGAACTGGCTGGGGAGTTGGCGGCGCGCGGCATTCCCAACGTGCGCGCGGTGGGGCGCGGCGTCGATACCCGGCTGTTTCATCCGGGGCGGCGCGACCGCTTGTTACGCGAGCGCTGGAAAGTTGACGGCGGCGGGCTGGCTTGCCTCTATGTCGGCCGCCTCGCGCCGGAAAAAAATCTGGAAGTGGTGGAACAGGCGTTCGCCGCCATCGCCACCAGCATCGACACCAATAAGCGCCGCGTGCGCATGGTCTGGGTCGGCGACGGCCCCTCCCTGGCGCGACTGCGCGCGGCGCATCCGGAGCACGTTTTTGCCGGCCCGCGCGTGGGCGAAGACCTGGCTGCCCATTACGCCAGCGCCGACCTGTTCCTGTTTGGCAGCCTCTCGGAAACCTGGGGCAATGTGCTGACCGAAGCCCTGGCCAGCGGCCTGGGCGTCGTCACCTATCGGCGCGCGGCGGCGGAGATTTTGATTCGCGAGGGGGAAAACGGCATCGCGGTGCTGGCCGGCGATGCCCCGGCCTTCGTCAGCGCGGCCGTGGCATTGGCTGGCGATGCGCCGTTACGGCAACGTCTCGGCCAGCAGGCCAGCCGCTCCATGCAGGAACATGGTTGGGAGGCCATCGTTGAACGGTTTGAAGCGGTGTTGCGGGAAGTGATGCCGCCGTAGGAGCCCGCGATTGCCACGGTTGCATCGCGGGCAAGCCCGCTCTACGGCAATCAATCTTCCGCCGGCTCATCCAGGTATTTCTGCAGCCGGCGTTCGAACACATGGCGGTCGAAGCGCCACTCTTCCAGCAAATCGATTGCCAGCTCGAACGACTTCTTGTCCAGCTGATAGAGGCAGCCCAGGTCGAACGACGCGGAGGACTCCAGCGCCATGCAGAGATCCCGGAGGTCTGAAGCGGCTCTGCCATCCGGATTTTTCCGGATGAATCGTGCGATGTTTTTGACGGCGTTGGCCATGACGTTTGTTTCCTTACCAATGTAATGCCCGCAAGCGGGCGGATTTCTTGTGTTGATGGGAACGCATACGGCGGGCGATGTCATCCAGCATGGCAATCGCATCCAGCACGAACGGGCCCTTGTTCAACATGACGCATTCGGCGCGCTCCGACATGGCGGCATCGGTCATTTCCGCGCGTGAGGGCAGGTTTTCCTTGATTAGTTGCTCGAACACCTGGGTTGCCCACACGACCGGCACATGCGCCGCTTCCGCCAGCCACAATATTTCTTCCTGCATCTCGGCGAGCCGGCTCCAACCGATTTCCACCGCCAGGTCGCCGCGCGCGATCATCAGGCCGAATGGCGCCCGGCTGGCACCGTGAACGATGATTTCCGGCAGGTTGGCTACCGCGCGCCGGGTTTCGATCTTGGCGATGCGGCCCTTGTTGCCGGCGCCACGCGCTTCCAGTTCGTCCGCCAGGCGATCCATATCCGCCGCCGATTGCACGAAAGAATAGCCGACGATGTCGGCCTCGCGGGCGACGAAATCGAGATCGAGCAAATCCTTGTCGCTGAGGGCGGGTAATAACAGGTCGCTGTCCGGGAAATTCAGGCCCTTGGCCGGGCGAATCTTGTCGCCCTCGGGACGCGCGCGGGTGATCCGCAACCAGGCGCCATCGGCGTCCAGGCGCTCCACCTCGGCGCCGATCTGGCCGTCGTCGATGAATACCCGCTCGCCCACACGCAGGCTGTCCAGGACTTCCGGCTGCGCGCAGGGGATACGCCCGGCGTAGCCCTCCTCGGTACCTACTTCACCCGGGGCGGCGTCACGCGAGAGCAGGATGCGGTCGCCGATATGCACCAGCAGCACTTCCGAACTGGCTTCCAGTTCCCCGAGCTTGGTGATGCGCTGCTTGCCTTCACCGGACAGGTGCTTCAGCGCACAGCCCGGTTCCAGCCAGACCGAATCGGCGGTACAGGCGAGTAGATGCGTTTCGCCCATGCGTTCCAGCACGTTGAAGATGCGCTTCTTGCCGCGCGTGTCGGTGGCCTCCACCAGGTCGCCCGGTTGCAATCGGGCCAGCCAGTCGCGCGCCACACTCAGCCGTGGATAGCCGGCCAGGCCGCCGGCGCCGCGCAGGCCCGGACCACCGGCTTCACCGCTGGCGTCGAGGAGAAAATAGGCCGGCGCACGGGTGTCGCCGTGTTCGTCGCGCTTCGGTTTCAGACGCAGGCGACCCGGCGTGGCCGCCATCTCGCCGGTGCGCAGCTTCGGCCCGGCCAGATCCATGTGGATGAGACAGGTGCGTTTTGTCGCGGCGGCGGCGGCGCGGATGTTGTCGATCATCGCCTGCCAGGTGGCGCTGTCGTCATGGGCGCAGTTGATGCGCGCGATATCCATGCCGCGCTCGACCAGGTCGCGCACGAAACGCGCCTCGCCCGCCGCTGCGGTGGGCAGGGTGACCATGATGCGGGCACGCCGCTGTTTCGGTTCGCGGCCGAGCAGATTCTGGGTGTTCTGTTTGAGGCGTTTGTCGCCCTGGCGATTGCCGCGCCCGGCACGCGGCAGCACTGCGTCGGCGGGACAGACGCCGGCCAGCGCAGCCAGCGCCAGCGCGACGGCATCCAGGGTGGCGACGACATGGCCCTCACAGCGTCCGAGGGAAGAAAGCCCGAGTTCGGAGAGACGTTCTTGCAGACCGCTCAGATCTTGCCGCCGGAACACGATGTAAGCCGCCAGGTTGGCGGCGTCCTGGGCATAACCCGTCGGGATGGAGCCCCAGCTTGCCGGCAAGTCCTGCTGGCCGGCGATCACCCGGGCGCGCAGGGCGTTCAGTTCAGTTTGAATTTCAAGGAGGGTTTGCACGGCTCAGGCGGGACCACGTTGAAGCCGGCAGTGTAGCCACCCGAGGTGACGGGAAGATGAAGGAAATGTGACGGCGGAGAGCGCGAAACGCCCCGTCTATCTGCCGTAGGAGCGGGCTTGCCCGCGATATTCCCTCCGGCTGGCGCTCACAGGCGCTTACGCATCCATTCGCGGGCAAGCCCGCTCCTACGGCGGCGTTGTTCCAACCGCCACCCGGATCAGCCGAAGCGGCCGGTGATGTAGTCCTCGGTCTGCTTCTGTTTGGGTTTGATGAACAGGGTATCGGTCTTGCCGAACTCGATCAGTTCGCCCAGGTACATGAAGGCGGTGAAGTCGGAGATGCGCGCCGCCTGCTGCATGTTGTGGGTGACGATGGCGATGGTGTAGTCGGCCTTCAGTTCGTTGATTAGTTCTTCGATCTTGGCCGTGGAAATCGGGTCGAGCGCCGAGGTCGGTTCGTCGAGCAGGACGATTTCCGGCTTCACCGCGATGGTGCGGGCGATGCACAGGCGCTGTTGCTGGCCACCGGACAGCGACAGCCCGCTCTGTTGCAGCTTGTCCTTGGCCTCTTCCCACATCGCCGCCTTGCGCAACGCCCATTCGACCCGGTCGTCCATTTCCGACTTGGGCATTTTTTCGTAAAGGCGCACGCCGAAGGCGATGTTCTCGTAGATGGTCATCGGAAACGGGGTCGGCTTCTGGAACACCATGCCGATCTTGGCGCGCACCAGGTTCACGTCCTGCTTCTTGTCCAGCAGGTTGTTGCCGTGGAAGTTGATCTGCCCTTCGGCGCGCTGGCCGGGGTAGAGGTCATACATGCGGTTGAAGGTGCGCAGCAGGGTGGATTTGCCGCAACCGGACGGGCCGATGAAGGCGGTCACCCGGCTTTTCGCGATATCCAGGGAAACGTTGGTGAGGCCGCGAAAGTCACCGTAGAAGAAATTCAGGTCGCGGACTTTCAGGATGGCATCGCCGTCGGCGGTTTGTTGAGGGGCGGACATGCGGAACTCCGTATTCAAGCGGTAGATTTTTTGCGAAACAGGACGCGCGCGATGATGTTGATGGCGAGCACCAGCAGGGCGATCAGCAGGGCGCCGCCCCAAGCCAGGCTGACCCAGTTGTCGTAGGGGCTCATGGCGAACTGGTAGATCACCACGGGCAAGTTGCCCATCGGCTGCGACATGTCGGTGCTGAAGAACTGGTTATTCAACGCGGTGAACAGCAGCGGCGCGGTTTCTCCGGTGATGCGGGCAATGGCGAGCAAGACGCCGGTCACCACGCCGGCCTTGACCGCGCGCAGGGTGACTTTCAAAGACACCTGCCAGCGCGGCGCGCCGACCGAGAAGGCGGCTTCGCGCAGTTCGGTGGGCACCAGCAGCAGCATGTTTTCCGTGGTGCGGACCACCACCGGAATGGCGATCAGGGACAGCGCCAGGGAACCGGCCCAGCCGGAGAAGCCGCCCAGGGTCGCGACCACCAGGGCATAGACGAACAGGCCGACGACGATGGACGGCGCCGACAACATGATGTCGGTGACGAAACGGGTGGTGGCGGCGAAGCGGGAAGTGGCGCCGAATTCGGCCAGGTAGATGCCGGCCAGGATGCCGATCGGGGTCGATACCAGCGTGGTCACGCCGATGATCATCAAGCTGCCGACAATGGCGTTGCGCAGGCCACCGCCCTCGCTGCCGGGTGCCGGCGTGTCCTGGGTGAAGAAGTCCCAGGAGAGCGCGGCGAAGCCGTTGGAGAACAGGGTCCAGAGGATCCACATCAGCGCGGCCAGGCCGAAGGCCATCGCGATCATCGACAGGGCGATGCCGATGCGGTTGGTCAGGATGCGGCGGGAATAGAGTTTCATGGGCGGGCTCCTACTTGCCTTGCTTGGCGACACCGCGCTGGATCAGCCAGCGCGAGATCGCCAGCACGACGAAGGTGATGACGAACAGCACCAGGCCGAGGGCGAACAAGGAGGAAATATGCAGGCCGGGGTCGGCTTCGCCGAATTCATTGGCCAGGGTGGCGGCGATCGAGGTGCCCGGCGCGAACAGGCTGCCGACAATGCGGTTGGCGTTGCCGATCACGAAGGTGACCGCCATCGTCTCGCCGAGGGCGCGGCCGAGGCCGAGCATGATGCCGCCGATGACGCCGACGCGGGTGTAGGGGAGAACCACGTTGACCACCACTTCCCAGGTGGTGCAACCGACCCCATAGGCGGATTCCTTGAGCGGCGGCGGCACGGTCTCGAACACGTCGCGCATTACCGAAGCTACGAAGGGAATCACCATCAGCGAAAGCACGATGCCGGCGGTGAGGATGCCGATGCCGATGGGCGGGCCGGCGAACCAGCTGCCGATCACCGGGACACCGTCGAAGAAGGCTTGCAGGGTGGGTTGCACATGCTCGGCGAACAGCGGCGCGAACACGAACAGGCCCCAGATGCCGTAGATGATGGACGGCACGCCGGCCAGCAGTTCGATCGCGGTGCCGAGCGGACGGCGCAGCCAGACCGGACAGGTTTCGGTGAGGAACAGGGCGATGCCGAAACTGACCGGCACGGCGATGATCAGGGCGATGACCGAGGTCACCACCGTGCCGTAGATGGCGCTGAGGGCGCCGAACCGCTCTTCCGGCACGTTCCAGACATTGCTCCACAGGAAAGCCGCCCCGAACTGCTTCAGTGCCGGCATGGCCTCGATGGCCAGGGAAACCAGAATGCCGGCCAGCGCCGCCAGCACAATGAAAGCGAACAGCAGGGTGACCTGATGGAAAAGCATGTCCTGGATCTTGAATTTCCTGACCTGGCTGGCGTGCAGGTCAGCGGGCGGGGCCACTTCGCTCATTGCGTTCATTCCTGATTTTTCCGGCATTCTCCGGAAGGCCCCTCAGCTAGACAAGGAGGCTTGCGGAGAAAGTTCGGGCGCGGAAGAGGCTTCCGCGCCCGAACCGGCACAAACAAATTGTAATTACTTGATGTTCTTCATTTCCGCTTCGACCATCTTCACCACATTGGCGGGCAGCGGCACGAAGCCCAGTTCCTCGGCCATCTTCTGGCCGTTGTTCAGCGACCAGGTGAAGAAGTCGACCACGCCTTTCTGCCTGGCGGCATCCGAACCCTTTTCATAGGCCAGGATGTAGGTCGCGCTGGTGATCGGCCAGGCATTCTTGTGGGACTGATCGAGCAGGTCGGGGGCCATGCCCTTGACCTTGAAGTTGGCGCCGGCGGCGGCATCGGCCACGGCATCCTGGTTCGGGACGATGTAGTTGCCGGCCTTGTTCTTCAGGGCCACGAAGGTCATCTTGTTCTTCATGGCATCGGCGATATCGACGTAGCCGATGGCGCCGGAGATCTTCTGCACGTTGGCGGCGACACCGGGGTTGCCCTTGCCGCCAACGCCGTTGGCCGGCCAGTTCACCGTGGTACCGGCGCCGACGTCGCGCATGAAGGACATGGACTGCTTGGACATGTAGTGCGAGAAAGCGTAGGTGGTGCCGGAACCATCGGAACGATGCGACACAGTGACGGCCAGGTCGGGCAGCTTGAGGCCGGGGTTCAACTTGGCGATGGCCGGGTCGTTCCATTTCTTGATGGCGCCGCGGAACAGGTCGGCGGCGGTGGCGCCGTCCAGCTTCAGCTTGCCGGAGTCGATGCCGGGGACGTTGATCACGATGGTCACGCCGCCCATGACGGTCGGCACTTGCACCAGGCCAGCCGCATCCAGATCGGCTTCTTTGACGGGCGCATCGGTGCCGCCGAAGTCAACGGTCTTGGCCTTGATCTGCTTGATGCCGCCGGAAGAACCGATGCCCTGATAGTTGACCTGGTTGTTGGTGGCGCCTTTGTAGGCCTCGGCCCACTTGGTGTAGACGGCATAGGGGAAGGTGGCGCCGGCACCGGTGATATCGGTGGCCAGGGCGGACAGGCTCAGGGACATGGCGGCGGCCAGGGTGGCCATTTTCAGCATCGTGCTTTTCATATTCAAACTCCGGAAGGAAGGTCTTCAGTTGGTGACCCGCGCAGCTTATGCGCCGATTATTACAACCTTGTGACGGCTGTAATAATTCGCGCCGCAGCCCCGTAGGTTGGGCGTCGCTGCGCGTGCCCAACATCGCGGCGGTTCGTTGGGCACGCTTCGATTTGCCCAACCTACGCCACTCAGCCCGCCACCGGCATCGTTTGAACCTTCCAGATTTCCTCCGCGTACTCGCGAATCGCGCGGTCGGAGGAAAAGCGGCTGATGCGCGCGACGTTGAGGATGGACATGCGGGTCCACTGTTCCGGGTCGCGGTACTGGGCGGCCACCCGATCCTGGCACTCCAGATAGGCGCGGTAGTCGGCGCAGACCAGAAAGGGGTCATGGCCGCGCAGCTTGCCGGTCAGCGGCGCGAACAGTTGCCGGTCGCCGTGCGAGAACAGGCCGGAGTCGATCAGGTCCAGGGCTTGCCGCAATTCGGGGTCCCCTTCCACGACTGGCCAGGGCTGATAGCCGCTGTTCAGCCGTGCCTGGACCTCTGCTGCGGTGAGGCCGAACAGGAAGAAATTGTCTTCACCCACCGCTGCGCGGATCTCCACATTGGCGCCGTCCAGGGTGCCGATGGTCAGCGCGCCGTTCATGGAAAACTTCATGTTGCCGGTGCCGGAGGCTTCCTTGCCGGCGGTGGAAATCTGCTCGGAAAGGTCGGCGGCGGGGTAGATGCGCTGGGCGTTCTGGACGTTGAAGTCGGGCACGAACACCACTTTCATGTGCTGGTTGACCTGGGGATCGTGGTTGACCACCCCGGCCACGGCATGAATCAGCTTGATGATCAGCTTGGCCATGAGGTAACCGGGCGCGGCCTTGCCGCCGAATATGAAGGTGCGCGGGGTGAGGTCCAGATTCGGGTTGTTTTTCAGGCGGCAATAGAGACTGACGATGTGCAGCAGGTTGAGATGCTGGCGCTTGTATTCGTGGATGCGCTTGGCCTGGATGTCGAACATCGAGGCAGGGTCCACGGCCAGCCCCAGGTTGCGACGGATGTGGTCGGACAAACGCCGCTTGGCGGTGAGCTTCACCTCCCGCCAGCGGGCACGGAAAGCCGCGTCCAGGGCCCAGGGTTCCAGCCGTTTCAGGGATTCCAGGTTGCGCAGCCAGTCGCCGGCTATGGTTTCCTCGATCAGCGCCGCCAACGGGCGGTTGGCCAGGGCGATGAAGCGGCGCGGGGTGACGCCGTTGGTCTTGTTGCTGAATTTTTCCGGCCACAGTTCGAAGAAATCGCGCATCACGGTTTGTTTCAGCAATTCGCTGTGCAGCGCGGCGACACCATTGATGGCGAAGCTGCCGACGGCGGCGAGATGGGCCATGCGCAGCCGCCGCTCCGGGCCTTCGGCGATCAGCGACATGCGCATCAGGCGTTGCTCGTCGCCGAAGAAGCGCACCCGCACCTCATCGAGAAAACGCTGGTTGATCTCGTAAATGATTTCGAGGTGGCGCGGCAGGATGCGCTGGAACAGGTCCAGGGGCCAGGTTTCCAGGGCTTCCGGCAGCAGGGTGTGATTGGTGTAGGCAAAGCTGGCGCGGGTGATGTCCCAGGCCTGATCCCACAAGAAGCCATGTTCGTCCAGCAGCAGCCGCATCAGTTCCGGCACCGCGATGGCCGGGTGGGTGTCGTTCAACTGGGCGATGAATTTCTCGGGAAAACGGGCCAGATCGCCCAGGTCGCGCAGGGTGATGCGCACCATGTCCTGGAGTGAGCAGGAGACGAAGAAATACTGCTGCTTCAGGCGCAGTTCCTTGCCCACTTCCGGTTCGTCGTTGGGGTAGAGCACCTTGGTGAGGTTCTCCGCCTCCACCATTTCATCCACCGCGCCGTAGTAATCCCCCATGTTGAAGGACTGGAAGTCGAAGGCATCCCGCGCCTCCGCTTTCCACAGGCGCAGCAGATTCACGTTGATGACGCCGAAGCCCGGGATGGGTGTGTCGTAGGCGACCCCGTACACGGTACAGCCGGACACCCAGCGCACCCGCAAGCGCTCCTGCTCGTCGTGGTATTGCTCGCTGTATTGTTCCGTATGGCCGCCCAGCCTGACCGGGTAGCGCCGCTGCCGGTTGGGCAGTTCCCAGGGATTGCCGTCACGCAGCCAGGCGTCGGTCACTTCCACTTGCCAGCCGTCCTTGATGACCTGCTCGAACAGACCGAATTCGTAGCGGATGCCGTAGCCGATGGCGGGGATTTCCAGGGTGGCGAGGGAATCCAGGAAACACGCGGCCAGCCGCCCCAGCCCGCCGTTGCCGAGTCCGGGCTCCCGCTCCTGGAGCAGGGTGTCTTCGAGATTCAACCCCATCTGGCGCAGGGCTTCGGCCAGGTTGTCCCACAGCCCCAGGTTGAGGATGTTGTTGCCCAGATGCGGCCCCAGCAGGAACTCCGCCGAGAAGTAGCAAACCGTCCTGGCGCGGCTCTGCCGGTAGTTCTCGGCGGTGCTGATGAAGCGCTCCAGCATGCGGTCGCGCACGGTGTAGGCCAGCGCGGTGTAGTGATCGACCGGGCTCGCTTTTTCCAGGGAACGCCCGGTGACATAGAACAGGTTGTCGATAAAGGAGCGGCGCAGGGCCTCGACGGAACGCGCGGCGCGCGTGTGCAAAGCTCTTTCGGCGATGTCGGACATGGCGGGTGTTTTCCGATTGATTCGTTCGGCTCGGATACCGCGAATGGCTTCGCGGGGCTCTGTTCGCGTCTTCCGTGGAAATGAAATGTCCGCGAATAGACACAGATTCAACGAAAGACGCGAGCGGGGTTTTTTTGCAAGGCAACCGGTGGAACGAGCAGGCGAGACGCCTGCGCTACAGGGGGCCAGCCCGCAGGGTTGTAGCGCAGGCGTCCCGCCTGCTTTTGCAACTGGTGGAACGAGCAGGCGAGACGCCTGCGCTACAGGGGCCTGCCCGCAGGGTTGTAGCGCAGGCGTC
>JAUYFG010000085.1 GCA_030690985.1 Pseudomonadota bacterium | reverse complement strand
CCGAAGTCTGGGCGCAGGTCGATCCATATGCCAGGCCGGTCAAACAGGAATACTGGTTCGAGGCGTGGGAGGGTCTTTTGCAGGGCTTCTACTTGCGACGATGAGACGACGCGCGGCAGGCAACAGCGGAACCAGCGGGCGGACAAAAAACGACTGTCCGGGGTGAGGCTCGACCAGGCGATACGCGAACGACGAAAACAGACTGGAAATGAAGCCGGGATGACGGGAATGCGAAAGGACGAAGCGGGTTCGATGAAGGCGAGATAACAGGAGAATTACCGGGCGGTTAAACGGGAAGAAAAACCGAGGTGCCGGAAGCCGGAAACGCTTTGTGGACACGTGGACGGGACAGCGGGGTTGCGCTTGCCAAAGTCCCCGGGATTCGACCCCATTGGGACAACTTGCCGGCGCCATGCGCCGATTCGCAATCTTTGCGCGCAAATGCAAAACGGGCCGGCAAAAGCCGGCCCGTTTCATTTGCTGCTGAAGCTCGGAATCAAACGATCAACGGCACGATCATCAGCGCGACGATGTTGATGATCTTGATCAGCGGGTTGACGGCGGGGCCGGCGGTGTCCTTGTAGGGATCGCCGACGGTGTCGCCGGTCACTGCGGCTTTGTGGGCTTCACTGCCCTTGCCGCCGAAGTTGCCTTCTTCGATGTACTTCTTGGCGTTATCCCAAGCACCACCGCCGGTGGTCATGGAGATGGCCACGAAGATGCCAGTGACAATGGTGCCGACCAGCACGCCGCCGAGCGCTTGCGCACCGAGGGTGAGGCCGACGATCACCGGAACGGCGACTGGCAGCAGCGACGGCACGATCATTTCCTTGATCGCGGCCTTGGTCAGCATGTCGACGCAGGTGCCGTATTCAGGCTTGGAGGTGCCAGCCATGATGCCGGGGATTTCCTTGAACTGACGGCGCACTTCGACCACCACGGAACCGGCGGCGCGACCGACCGCTTCCATACCCATCGCGGCGAACAGGTAGGGCACCATGCCGCCGATGAACAGGCCGATGATGACCATGTGGTTGGACAGGTCGAAGGTCATTGCGGTAGCAAGCGGGTCGGCCAGCAGCGCCTTGGCATTGATCGCGTGGGTGTAGTCGGCGAACAGCACCAGCGCGGCCAGGCCGGCGGAACCGATGGCATAACCCTTGGTGACGGCCTTGGTGGTGTTGCCCACGGCGTCGAGCGGGTCGGTGATGTTGCGGATGCTGTCGTCGAGACCGGCCATTTCGGCGATGCCGCCGGCGTTGTCGGTGATCGGGCCGTAGGCGTCGAGGGCGACGATGATGCCGGCCATGGACAACATGGAGGTGGCGGCGATGGCGATGCCGTACAGGCCGGCCAGTTCATAAGCGCCCCAGATGGAGGCGCAAACGGCCAGCACAGGCAGCGCGGTGGACTTCATCGACACACCGATACCGGCAATGACGTTGGTGCCGTGGCCGGTGGTGGA
>JAUYFG010000084.1 GCA_030690985.1 Pseudomonadota bacterium | reverse complement strand
GGCGGGATGGGTGCCAGTAAATCCATGATTTCCTGCTTGCTCGCTGCGAGGCGCGGCTTCCACTTTTCAACGACGGCGGCGGGGCCGCGCAGCTTGAGCCGGTCGCCGTTTGGGCGCAGTTCCAGGCCATCGGCGCGGGCTTCTTCGATCAGTGCGGCGGCGGTCATAGGTCATCCTCCACGGTGGTGGAAAGCTCTGGGTCGGCATTGTCGCTTTCTCGCCCCGCCTCGCCTCGCCTCGGTTCGCCGTCGGAATTTGGCGAAGCGAGGGAAACGGGGGATAAAACTGGGCGGCTCGGTTCGCCGCCGTTTATTTCCCTATAGGGCGGCGAGGCGAGAAACGGGTTTTCGGCTGGCGAGGCGACAACCTCGTTTTCGGCCATTTCTGGCTTCGGTTCGCCGTCGGCGTTCGGCGAGGCGAGAGGGTGCAAATACTGACGGGCGCCACGCTGGATAATGCCGGGGCGGTCGCGGGTTTCCACCCTGCCGGTAACTTCAAGCCATGACAATGCAGAGCGGATTTGCTTCCTGGTCATCTTCCCGGCGTCGGCATCCTCAAGCGTCGCCTTCGTGTGGAAACGGCCCTGGCGCAGTTCTTCCGTGAGCAGTTGCCATACCTGGTTTCCTTCACGTTCAGCCTTCTCAAGACGGGCATTCGGGGCAGCCTGTACCCGTTCGAAGCGGTAACCACGGCGCCGGATGTAAATGTCGCCGGTCGGCGGGCAGTAACTAATCTTAGGGCGTGCCAGGATCAGGCCGGTTTCGCCATCGGCGAGGGTTTCGCCGGTTATGTCGTGCCACTTGGTAGCGTCCAGGCTTTGCAGGACGTGAACCATGCGGCAGCCATCGGCAAAGGCGCTCCCTCCGCGCCCGCTGTATTGGTCAAGGGTTCCTTCTCGGGCGTTGGCCTTGCCGGAGTGGTGAATGTACAGGACGCAGCAGTTCAACTCGTTGCGCAGCCTCCGGGCGGCCTCCACTAGCCCTTGTTCTGCATCGTTCACCCGAGACTCGCCCACGCCGAAGCTGACGGCCGGGTCGATCACGATCAGGACTGGGCGGATCTCGCGGGCAGCCTCAAGCATGGTGTTCAGGTTCAGGGACGGCAGCACCACGTCGCCGATAACTTCGGTCAGCTTGAAGCCGGCGCCGGAGACGTCAGCGATGCGCACGCCAGCCATGACGGTGGCGCGGCCGGCATCATCCAGTCCCATCGCATCCATGACGGCGCGAAGTCGTGCCACAAGGATTTCGCGCGAATCCTCGGCAGTCACCAGCAGCACAGGGCCGGGTTTGCGCACTGGCTCGCCGAATACCGGCCGGCCTAGAACAATATGCGCGGCGATGTGGATCATCAGCGTGGTTTTGCCGACGCCACCGGGCGCGATAAGGTTGCCCACATCGGCGAAGAAAAAACGCTCAACGATGCAGTCGGGGGTGGGGCGGGCGTTTGCCAGTTCCTCGGCGGAAATTGGCGGCGCGGCGAAGGCCGGCGAGGCCCGCAAGCGTGGCGCCGGGGAGATCGC
>JAUYFG010000118.1 GCA_030690985.1 Pseudomonadota bacterium | reverse complement strand
GTCTGCGCGAGACGCTGTCGGTACAACGCCGGGTGACGGCGAGCTTCACCCGCAAGGATGGCCGCACCCTGCATGTACGCAAGGCCACCCGCCCGGAGACGGCCTTGCAGTCGATCTACACGGCACTGGGGATCGATCCGCAGCCGGGGGGTACCGTGCGATCCGTCGCTTGAACGGCGAATGACGCGGTTGTAGTGCCTGACGGGGGGGTAATCAGTCGTAATGGACTGATTTATAAAGGGTGTTTGGGTGGGGTGTTAAATGTGGGTTAGCGCACGCCTTCTTGGCGTTCAATGCAGCCAAATCCGTCGGCTCCCCGCAAAGCCTGAGCGTCTTTCCGGCAGTATCAAAAATGGCGACTTCAGTCGCCGTTTTTCATCGACAGGCCGCGTCAATCACCCACGGTGGGCATGCCCAGTACCTTGGCGGCTTTGCGTAAACGTTTATCAAAACAGGCAAAGTGGATGACTTCCTGTGCTTGCGCTTGAAGAACGCAGACAGCCGCGAGTTGCACGCTGTCATAGCCTCGCAAGGCGAAGGTATCCGCATGTTCCCCAGCCAATTCCACCAAGGCTTGGTTCACTTCGACAATGGCAAAACGCACCCAATGGGCTTGCAGGCGCTGGCGAGCCTGTTCGATCACGGCGCTATCCACCTCCACTTCTCTTGCTCGACGAGCCAGCGCAGCCATGGCTTCCGCCCAGGTGATGCGACAGACGGCAAGTGCCGAAGCGGCCTTGGCTTCGGCCAGCATCAGCCCGCTTTCCGCTTCATTCAGATAGAGCTTGATGAGCGCGGAAGTGTCGCAATACAGGATCATCCCCGATCCTCCAGCACCATCTGGCTGACGGGCGTCCCCAACGGGCTTAGTACGAGCGGTTGTTCGAACTCGGGCTTGCCCCCGGCCCAGGTCACCGCACCGCTTGCTATCAGGTGACGCAGCCCCTCATCACCTTGAGGCGGAATGCCAACAATGCGTGCAATCGGCCGATTGTGCGAGGTCACCTCAATCACTTCGCCCGCCTGGGCCTGCGCCAGCACATGGGATAAACCAGACTTCAATTCACGGATGCCAACATGCATGACGATTCCTTTTTGAAAAATAGAGTGGTCATATTTATACGGTAAGCAAGCGGGAATGTGGTCACTTGTTTTCGTTATGAGACGGCGGATGGTCGGGTGATATGTGGCCGAAGTGGAAAAACAGCATCGCTCCCAGTTGATCTTTCGCATGAAGCGGCTTGGCTGCCAGCCTTGGGTGAGTGATCAGTCGCCCATTGATGATTTCGCCCACCCGCGTTTCCGGCAGGTCGAGAATGTCCTGGTAAGTTGCCGGGCGTGCGTCAGGGTGTTCCATCACGACCTCCTTAAGTAGAACCGTGAAACCAGCTTGGGTCGTCATTCCCGAGTGCTTTTATCGGGAATCCAGTTCGTTCATCAAACCAAGGGTTAAAGGCCAGTCAGATGGCGGAACTGGATTCCCGATAAAACCACTCGGGAATGACGGATTCAAAACGGTTATGCGTGATTACTTACAGCAGCACCCGCTCGATCCCGCCCGCATTGGCCTTGGCGACGAACGCCTTCAACCAGTTCTCGCCCAGCTTCAGCCTGGCCAGTTCCACCACGATGTAGTCGGCTTCGATCTTGCTGTCTTCGGCGTAGCGGTCGAGGCCTTGCAGGCAGGAGGGGCAGGAGGTCAGCACCTTGACCTCGATTTTTTCACCACTCGCCCCCGATTCGCGCAAGGCCCCGGCGACCCGGTCGATTTCCTCGGCCTTGCGGAAGCGCACCTGGGTGGCGATGTCCGGGCGGCTGGCGGCGAAGGTGCCGGACTCGCCGCAGCAGCGTTCCGACAGTTGCACATCCGACCCCATCAGCTTCTTCACCGTGCCCAGCGGGTTGTGCTGCTTGATCGGGGTGTGGCAGGGGTCGTGGTACAGGTACTTCACCCCGCCCGCTCCGGTAAGCGCAACGCCTTTCTCCATCATGTATTCGTGGATGTCCATGATCCGGCAGCCGGGGAAGATCTTGTCGAACTGGTATTCCATCAACTGATCCAGGCAGGTGCCGCAGGACACCAGGACGGTCTTGATGTCGAGGTAGTTCAACGTGTTGGCGATGCGGTGGAACAGCACCCGGTTCTGCATGGTGATGGCTTCGCCCTTGGGGCGGTCGCCGGTGGCGATTTGCGGGTAGCCGCAGCAGAGGTAGGTGGGCGGCAGCACAGTCTGCGCACCGAGCTCGTAGAGCCAGGCAAGTGTGGCCAGGCCGACCTGGGAGAACAGGCGCTCGGAGCCGCAACCGGGGAAGTAGAAGACGGCATCCGATTCCTCCGTCACCTTGGCCGGGTCGCGTAGCACCGGCACCACCTTGGGGTCGTTGAGGCCGAGCATTTGCCGTGCCGTCTTGCTCGGCAAGTTGCCGGGCAGGGAACGGTTGAAGAAGTGAATCACCTGGGTTTTCGCGCTCGGCTTGCCGACGCTGGCCGGCGGTTGCCGCATCGCTTCGCGCACCACCGGCAGCGTGCGCATCACCGCCGCGCCGATGCGCTGGCCGATATAGCCGAATTCGATGGCCCCCTTGCGCAAGACATGGATGGCGTCGCCGTCGCTGCTGTTGAGGAAAGCCATCGCCAGCCGGGTGGCCGGCGCTTTCTTCTTCTTGCCGGCGGCATTGAGGAAGTTGCGCATCGCCACGGTGACGTCGCCGAAGTCGATGTCCACCGGGCAGGGGTTGACGCATTTGTGGCAGACCGTGCAATGGTCGGCGACGTCGTCGAACTCGTCGAAGTGTTTCAGCGAGATACCGCGCCGAGTCTGCTCTTCGTATAGGAAGGCCTCGATCAGCAGCGAGGTGGCGAGGATCTTGTTGCGCGGGGAATAGAGCAGGTTGGCGCGCGGCACATGGGTCGTGCATACCGGCTTGCACTTGCCGCAACGCAGGCAGTCCTTGATGGAATCGGCGATGGCGCCGATCTCCGACTGCTCCATGATCAGCGATTCCAGTTCCAGCAGGCCGAACGAGGGCGTGTAGGCATTGGACAAATCCGCCCCTGGCAGCAGCTTGCCCTTGTTGAAGTGGCCTTCCGGATCGACCTTGTGCTTGTAGGCGGCGAACGCCGACAGGGTCTGGTCGGAGAGGAATTCCAGCTTGGTGATGCCGATGCCGTGTTCGCCCGAGATGACGCCGCCGAGGTCTTGTGCCAGCCGCATGATGCGGGCCACCGCCTGGTTGGCGGATTGCAGCATGGCGTAATCGTCGGAGTTGACCGGGATGTTGGTATGCACGTTGCCGTCGCCCGCGTGCATGTGCAGGGCGACGAATACCCGGCCTTTCAGCACGCGCTGGTGGATCGCCTCGCAAGCGGCCAATACCGGCTCGTATTCGCGCCCGGTAAAAATTTGCATCAGTTCGCCGCGCACTTCGCGCTTCCAGGAAACGCGCAGGCTGTGATCTTGCAGGGCGTGGAAGACCGATTTGTTTTCCTTGAGCGGCGCCCGGCCGCTGACATCGCACAGGCTGGGCGGCAGCGGGGCATCGAGGTCGTCGAGGTAAGCACTCCAGCGCCCGCGCACCTCGGCGAGCAGGGCCAGCGCGCGTTCGCGCCGCGCCTCGGTGAGCACGGGGTCGGCGCTGCCTTCCTCGTCTTCGGTCAGGGGCAGCGTGCCCTTGATGAAGTCTTCCAGTTCCCCCAGCAGCGCCAGCTTGTTCTTGATCGACAGTTCGATGTTGATGCGCTCCACGCCATCCGAGTAATCGGCCAGGCGGTCGAGCGGTATCACCACGTCCTCGTTCACCTTGAAGGCGTTGGTGTGCTTGGCGATGGCGGCGGTGCGGGCGCGGTCGAGCCAGAATTTCTTACGGGTTTCCGTGCTGCTGGCGATGAAGCCTTCGCCGCCGCGCGCACGGGCGCACTCGACGATGCGGGCGGCGGCGGCGTCCACGGCGGCGGCGTCATCGGAGGCGATGTCGGCCAGCAGCACCATGTTCGGGCGGCCGCTGCGATCGGCCTTGGTGGCATAGCCCACCGCCTTGATGTAGCGGGCGTCCATGTGTTCCAGGCCGGCGAGGAGCACTTCGCCTTGGCCACCGTTGAAATCGCGGGTGATTTCGACGATGGCCGGCACCGCCTCGGAAACCTGGCCGAAGAACTCCAGGCACACCGTGCGGATCTGCGGCGGCATGCGATGCAGGACAAAGGTGGCCTGGGTGATGAGGCCGTCGCAGCCTTCTTTCTGGATGCCGGGCAGGCCGGACAGGAACTTGTCGGTGACGTCCTTGCCGAGGCCGCGCTTGCGGAAGGCGGCACCAGGGATTTCCAGAATCTCCGGCTCGCCCTTGGGCTGGCCGTCGGCATGGAAGCGCCTGAGTTCGAAGCGCGCCACTTCCACGTCGTGAATCTTGGACAGGTTGTGGTCCAGGCGGGTGACTTCCAGCCAGTCGGCATCCGGTGTCACCATTTTCCAGGACACCAGGTTGTCCAGCGCCGTGCCCCACAGCACCGCTTTCTTGCCGCCCGCGTTCATCGACACGTTGCCGCCGATGCAGGAGGCGTCGGCGGAAGTGGGATCGACCGCGAAGGCCAGGCCGGCCGCTTCGGCCACTTCCATGACGCGGCGCGTGACCACCCCGGCACCGCAGGTGATGGTGGGGGTGGGCGTGGTATGGCCGGGCAGCACACGCAGTTCGATGGCGCTTTTGTAATCGAGCTTTTCCGTGTTGATGACGGCCGAGAAGCGGGTCAGCGGTACCGCGCCGCCGGTATAGCCAGTGCCGCCGCCGCGTGGAATCACCGTCAGCCCGAGTTCGATGCAGCCGGCCACCAGGGCGGGGATCTCGTTCTCGTTGTCCGGGTGGAGCACCACGAAGGGATATTCCACGCGCCAGTCGGTCGCGTCAGTGACATGGCTGACCCGGGCCATGCCGTCGAAGGCGATGTTGTCGCGGCGGCTGGGGTGGCGTGATTGGCGGGTGAGGTTGCGTAGCAACCGCTCGCGCAGATGGCTGGTTTCCGCGAAACCGGCTTCGAAGGTATCCACCGCGCGGCAGGATAGTTGCAGCAGTTTGCCGACCCGTTCATTTCCTTGGCGACGTTTCTCGATCTCGCCCAGGCGGTGGCGCAGGGCCTGAATCAGCAGCGCGCGGCGGTTCGGGTTGGCGAGCAGGTCGTCTTCCAGGTAGGGATTGCGGGTGACCACCCAGATGTCGCCCAGCACCTCGAACAGCATGCGCGCGGAACGTCCGGTCTTGCGCTCGCCGCGCAGTTCTCCGACCAGACGCCAGCCTTCGGCGCCGAGCAGGCGAAGGATGATCTCGCGGTCGGAGAACGAGGTGTAGTTGTAGGGAATCTCGCGGATGCGCTCGGTGGTCATGTCAGCAAATGCTAATAAAGAGGCTGCGGATTCTACCGGTAAGCGCCCGCCCCCGCCCCGCGCGGATGCGACATCGACCTTATCAATCAAAGGGATATCAGCCGTAGGATGGGTTGAGCGCTAGCGAAACCCATCAAACAGCGGCAAGGTTGCAGGAGTCGTAGGATGGGTTGAGCGTAGCGAAACCCATCGAATGGCGTCCGTGCCGCGATGATGGGTTTCGCTAGCGCTCAACCCATCCTACCGGCGCAGGCTCGCCGAAATCCTCATCCGGCGCGTCGCCGCCTGCCCAATCCGGCGCATACAGGCCAGCCTCGACAAAACGATGAAAGGTCGAATGTGGCCAATCGGCCACACGGCGCACATGCCCGTGTTTCACCGGATTGAAATGCACATAGTCCGCGTGGCGTTCGAAATCGCGCTCATCGCGCAGCGTGTGTTCCCAATACCGGCGTTGCCAGATGCCCCGTTCACCCTTGCCTTGTCGGCTTTGGGAACGGCTTTCCAGCAACGGCAACGCGCGCGAAAAATGGCTCTTGATAAGACGCCAACGGGTGGAATAGCCCGTGTCGCCCGGCGGCAAGGTCCAGATCGCATGCAAATGCTCCGGCAGAATGACGATGGCATCGACCGTGAACGGGTGGCGCAGCATGACGTAACGAAAAGCGGCGCGCAGCGCGGCGATGTGATCGGTCAACAGCGCAAGCCGCCGGTCAGCCAGATTGACCGTGAAGAAATACGAACCGCCAGGCACGAAATGGCGACGATATTGGGTCATGGCATCGAGTCGAATCGGTAGGATGGGTTGAGCGCAGCGAAACCCATCATCCCACGGTACGCCGCCGATTGATGGGTTTCGCTGCGCTCAACCCATCCTACGCTCGGGGTCGAACATCCCGCCGCGAAAGAGGGCATGGCGCAACCCGCGCGTATCGGCATGGCCGGCATGCGCCACCCAAGCCCCCACCCGCTGGCGCACCGCATTCAAATCTGTCAGACGACAAGTAAAACCAACCCCCTGGCGACACGAAGAATTGACCCCCTGGGCCAATGACCAGGAGGTCACATGAAGCAAGCAAGAGAGCACCATCCCGCCCTTTGCGCAGGCAAAGGAGAGCGGATGCAAGAACCG